>NZ_JBFAIC010000022.1:96420-147802 GCF_040654515.1 Dactylosporangium sp. NPDC050688 | reverse complement strand
GTGAACTCGCCGTCGATCGTGCGGCCGATGCTCTCCGCGGCCATCCGCAGGTAGCGCAGGTCCGGCTGACCGTCCGGCAGCGACGGGGTCTCCTGGTCGTCTGGATGACCAGGACACGACTTCGATCACCGGGCAAGATCACAAGTGAGCCGGTGAGCCGTCCGTGGGCGGGTCACCAGCCCTTCACGTCGGGTTCAAGGCCGGCGGACCGGAGGGTGTCGGTGAACGGGCGCTGGGCCACCACCGCACCTTGGGCGTCGAGCGCGCGGACGGTCAGCTCGACCGGACCGGCGAGGTCCACGCGCCCGACGCCGTTGTTCAGCGGTACGGTCTGCAGCAGCTCGCCGTCGCGGAGGAGCTCGGCCTTGACCGCCGCCGGCGGGGCGACGATCTGCAGCGTGGCGGGCGGCGACGGGGTGAAGTGCGGCATCCGCATGACGATCAGGGAACGGTCGGGGTCGCCGAGGGCGCCCTCCGCGGTCGGGTGCGTGCGGGCGTTGGGTTCGGGGCTCGCGTCGAGGGCGACGGTGAGGTACGGCCCGCCCCCGTCCGGGGTCAGCGCCGCCACGGTGGCGATCTGCCCGAGGCCCGAGCCGGTGCCGTTCGGGTCCTCCACGATGAGGTCGTCGCTCCACAGCACGACGTACCGGATGTCGGGGCCGACCAGGCCGGAGCTGTAGGCGAGCGCGTCGGCGGCGGCCTGGGCGGCGCGCGGGACGGGCTTGCCGCGGCCGTGCAGCGGGTTCGGGTCGACGGCGCCGGTCCGTTTCGTGCCGGGTGAGGCGACCCTGGCCTCGTAGAAGACGTCGGTACCGCGGCTGATGCGCACCCGCAGGCCGGGCGGCAGCCGGCTGGTGTCGCGCACGACGTAGCCGTCCGGCTCGGGCTGCCACTCGCGGGCGACGGTGCCGTCGGCGACGAGGTCGAGCCGCTGCTGAGGCGTTCACTCCTCCTCGTCCATGCCTGCGCGTTTGCGGTACTCGGCGAGCGCGGCGTCGAGGCCTTCGGCGTACTCGTACAGGCCGATCCCGTTGTAGCTGCGGCCGGCCTTCTCCAGCAGGTCGATGAGCCTCAGCAGCTCGTCCTTGCGGCCCTGCGTCATGGCCGTGAAGACCTCGGCGAAGCCCTCGTGCTCGACCAGCGACGCCGCGTGCCGGCTGCGCGGATCGCGTTCCAGCGTCCTCATGACCCTCGACCACGCCTGGGTACGCTCGCGGATCAGCTCGGCCCGGCGCATGGCCAGCTCGTGCTCGGTCTGCATCCGGATCTGCTGCTGCCAGTAGGGCTGCATGCTCTCGCGGACCCGCGGATCGGGCAGCACGAACACCTCCGGGCGGCAGGTCAGCCGCTCGTCGAGGGGGCCCATGACCCAGTCCTTGGCGGCCAGACGCCCGTTGAGCTCTTGTTCGAGATGCTCGGAGCGGTGCGGCTCGAAGGTGCGGGCCACCCGCTCAGTACGCAGGCGCAACGCGTCCAGCACGTCGGGGGTGAACGCGTCGACGAGTTCCTCGAACCTGGCGCGGGTCATCCGCCTGGCGCGCCAGGTGAAGGTCGGCCGGACCGAGAAGTCGAAGGCGTCGCCCTTCGCCGCCAGTGCGATCGGTGCGGTGGGCCGGCAGTCGACCAGCGCGGCCTCCACGTCGGGTGGCGGGGTCACGACCGTGGTGGGTTGCCACCATTCGGTGAAGAACCGGCGGAAGCGGGCCTTGCCGGAGGCTGCGGTCGCCTCGCCGGCCCGGTAGAAGTCAGTGCTCATGGTCTCGGCCTTTCAGCATGCGGTCGACGATGTGGAGGACGGGGTTGTCCGGCATGTTTCGCTGCCAGAAGTACTGCAGGTAGAACCGGGCGCGACGGTTGAGCGGGCCGCCCTGCAGCACGTGGTCGAGCACCTCGCAGAGCACGTCGGTGAGATCGGCGTCGCCGGCGGCGCGGGCAATCCAGCGTTCGAACACCGCCCAGGCCTGGCGGGCCGTCACCGGGTTGAGCAGGGCACCAGGCCAGAGGCCGGCGTGGTCGGCGGCGGAGACATCGCCCATGGCGGTCTGCCGCAGCAGCGCCGGCCAGGCGTTGGTCGCCGCTTCGCCGATGGCGTCGCTGTCCACCTCGGCAAGTTGCAGCAGGCATCGGCTGGCCATGGTGTGCAGGTTCGCGATCGGGGAGTCCGGCCAGCGCACCAGCCGCTGCAGCACGGCGGTGCTGTTGGTGGAGTAGATGCCGCGTACGCCGACCGGGATCGCGTTGCTGGTGCGCTGCATGTCGTCGCGGGCCGCGCGTTCCAGCGCCATCAGTGCGTCGAGCGGGTACCGGCGCCGGAAGGTGTTGGTGGCGTACGTGCGCACGGCCGTGTCGCGCCGGTTGCCCGGCTGCTCCACCCATCCCCCGACGCAGGCCAGGACGCGTGATTCCAGCGCCGGATTGTGCACCGCCAGCTCGCAGGCGAGGGCGGCGGCCTCACGCCGCGAGCGGGTGTTGCTCGCCGCCCAGCTCGCCAGCAGGTGCCTGCTGACCTGTTCGAAGTCGTACTCGCACAGCAGCCCGGCGGCCGCGGCGACGGGCCGGACATCGTCGCTCTCGACCAGGTCGTCGAGCCATCGCAGCAGCGGTTCCCGCGCCGTGTCGTACTCGTGCCAGGCGACGTCGAGCAGGCCGCGGACCAGGCCGGGCTGCCGGAGCCGGGCGATGCGGGCCGCGCCGGCCTTGTCGGCCCAGTCGGTTGGGACCTCGTGACGGATGCCGTCGAGCAGGTCTTCGAGGCTGCGTTCCAGCACGGTACGGTCGCTCGTCGAACGCCCGGCGGCCTCGTCCAACCGTCGGTTGAGCGCCTCGGTCGCCTCGAACACCCTGGTCAAGGGGTAGCCGTGGAACACGGCGAACGCGAGGCGGGCGGCGCGGCGGTGCTGGGCGAGGCGGCGGGCGCGGTGGCTGGTGGGATCCTCTCCGTCCCGCGCCGCAGGCGCCGCGCCGAGCAGCTTCGCCGCCTTGGCTCGCAGCGTCCCGCGGTCGGCGAGCAGGTCGACGGCGACGGTGCCGTCTGGTAAGCGTTCGGCGAAGTCCTCCGCGAACCGCACGGCGTCCGCCATGGTGTTCCCCGGCAGGTACCGCACGTACTGGGTGCGGCAGTGTTCGACGTACCGCCGGATGCAGGCACCTTCGCAGGTCGGGCAGGCGTCGATGCAGCCGCTGCGGTCCCGCAGCCGCCGCTCCAGCCACATCAGGAAGACGTCACGCGGGTCGGGCGGGGCATGCTCGACGCGGTATTCGACGAGCCGCCGGCGGTTGGCGTCGATGGCACCGATGAGCACGACGCACGCGCGCGCCGCGCGGGCGAGGGTCGACAGCTGCGCCAGCTCCGACGGTTCGGGTTCGACGGTGTCGGCCAGCTCGACGACATGTCCGTGGTCCGCCCTGAGCAGATCGCGGTCCGTGAGGTACTCATGGATCGGCTCGTCACCGACGAGGCGCACCTGGGTGATCCGGTCTGGGGCGTGCGTGCGCGCCAGGCCGATGAGGGCAGCGGTGATCCGCCCGCTGCCCGGCGGTCCGTTGAGATATGCGACCGGGCGCCGGATGAGTCGTTCGACCAACCGGTCGGGCGTGGCGGTCGGGGCGTAGGTGTGGATGCGTTCCAGCACCACGGCGCCGTCCAGCGGCTGGTTGACACAGCGTCGCCGACCGGGGCCGGCGCCGAGTTTCAGGATCGCGCCGATCGACGTCGCACCGGGTCCGATGGCCGATGGGCCGAGGAACTCCGAGTCCAGGATGCCGTAGGACCTGATCATCGTCGTGGGAAGCGAGCGGACCGCGTCGTCGAGGGCGTCTGTGGTGTCCCGGGCGCTGGCCGTGCCGGCGTCGCCGTCCGCGGCACCCGGCGTCGACGTGTCCGCCGACTGCGGTTGGGCCGCCTGGTGGGCCTCCTGCGAGGGCTCCGCTGCCGGCGAGGACTCGGGTTGCGGTGAAGGCTGAGGCGAAGGTTGAGGTGGGGGTTGGGGTGAGGGCTGCGGCTGCTCGGCGGCGGTCACTGATCGGTCCTGCCGTTCCAGTGGCCATGCACGGTGCCGATGGCGGTGCCGCCCGGACCGAAGACCGCCGGCCCGTTGGTGGTGACGCCGCTGATCTGGTACGTCGCGGTGGCCGGTTCGGTGGCGGCCGGCTGCGCCGCGGCGAGGCGAGGCTCCGGCGGGGGCGGCTGGTCCCAGACGACTCCGCTCACGTCCTCGTCGGGCACGCCGATCCAGGCGTCCGTCGTCAGCTGCTTGACCGCCACCCGGACGTGCCCGAACCGTTCGGGTCGCAGCCCGCGGTACCCGTGCCGCACGACGTCCTGGAAGATGCTGCGCGACACGATGAGCGCGACCGACGCCTGCGGGAACGTCGTCAGCGCCTGCCGCAGCGGGTCGGCGTCGAGCAGCCGGCTCACCTCGACCACCGCTTCGCCGGGGAATCCGTTGGCGCCGGTGAGATGCACCAGGCCCTGGTGGATCGCGACACGTAGCCGGACCTTCGCCTCGGGCAGCAGGCTGTGGTTGTGCTCCCGCAGGATCCGGTCGAGCGCCGGCACGAAGTCCGCCACGACGGTGAGCTCGGACGTGTCCGCGGGCAGGATCGCCAGCTCGCCGTCGCCGCTCTGTTGGGTGGTCCAGCTGGCGCGATCCAGGCCGATACTGGCCACGGCCTCGGCCATGACCTCACGGAACAGGTGCTGCGCCCGGTACTGCCGCAGGTTGTCCCGCGGGCTGTAGCGCTCCATGTCGACCGCGACGAGCACACAACGTCTGGGATGGGCCGGTTCGGACATCGCCGCCACCTTTCACCGCTTGTTCGCCGCGCGGCGGGCACCGGCGGCCGGCTTCTGTATATCGATGGTTGCCGCTGGAGATTCCGTCGAAATACGGCATGACGGAAACCGGCGAACCCTTCCTGTGAGGCATTCCGCCGCCGCGATCCGGGCTGTGATGGAGGCATGAACGCAACGCCGGAACCGATGGAGCCGCTGGAGGACCTGCGCATCGCCGTGTCCGTCGGCGCCGCCGCGCAGAACTCCGTCCAGCACGCCGACACGAAGGCCGCGGTACTGCTGACCGGGCTGGCCGGCATGGTCGCCCTGGCCGCCAATCAACCGGGACTGCCGGCCGCCGCGATGCGCGCAGGTGCGGTCGCCACCATGGGCATGATCGGCCTCGCCGCGGCGATCATCGTCGGGACCTGCGTCGCGGGCTGGCATCTCGGCCGGTGCCTCGCGCCGCGCCTGACCGGCCCGGACCGTCCGGACGACGCGGCTGGCAACCGCTTCGCGCTGCCCGACCTCGGGGCCCGCCGAGGACCGGTCGACCCCGCCCCGGTCGAGCAGCAGCGGCGGGAGGCATGGGCGGCGGCCGAGGTGCTCGCTGGGATCGCGATGCGGAAGTACCAGGCGGTCCGAGCCGGAATCCCGTGGACGGCGGTCGCGGTCACCGGCTCGGTCGGCTGGCTGTGCCTGGCCGCCGCCATCGGCGGACAGTAGTCGGGACACTCCTCCTGGTATTCTCGGCCATCGATGCGTGCCGGAGGGGACTGAAGATGCGTCTCGTCGACACCGCCACCTGGGCACCGGGGACCTACCTGCACCGGTTGGCACCGGCGGCCCGCGACAGCCTGCGGAGCATGACGCCGCGCCGCCGGGCCGCGCCGGGTGACGTGCTGATCAGTCAGGGCGCCCGGGATCGCCACGTCATCCTGCTCCACACCGGCATCTCGAAGGTGACCGTCCTGACCAGCGAAGGGGTGGAGTCGCTGCTGGCTATCCGGGTCGGCGGCGACCTCATCGGCGAGATGTCCGCGCTGAACGACCTCCCCCGCTCGGCGACGGCGACCGCGTGCACCCCGATGACGTACAGCGTGATCGGCCGCGCCCAGCTGCGGGCGTTCCTGGAGCAGCAGCCCAGCGCTGCGCTCGCGCTGGCCGGCATGGTCGCCGACCGCCTACGGTGGGCGAACCAGTTCCGGGTCGACTTCACCGCCTACTCCGCCAAGGTCCGCGTCGCGCGGGTGCTGGTGAAGATCGCGCTGGCGTACGGGCGCCGCACCCCGACCGGGTTGGAGATCGGCTTCGAGCTGACCCAGTCGGAGCTGGCGAGCCTGTGCGGCGCGGCGGAGGTCACCGTGCAGAAGTCGCTGCGGGACTTCCGCCGCGCCGGCCTGATCGTCACCGGGTACCGCACGGTGACGGTGGTCGACCTGGAGGGCCTTCAGCAGGCGGCGGAGCTGTAAGGCCGTTCCGGCTGTTGCTTCGCACCCTTCGGGCGGATCAGCCACAGCGCCGTGCCGTACATGGTGAGGCCGAGGGCGATGAACGCCGCCGCCACCGGGTACCGCCAGCCCGCCGGCATGTATGTGGCCAGGAACCAGGAGTGGCGCAGATTGCCGTCGGCGACGAAGACCGCGGCCACGATGCCCTGCGGGACCAGCGGGACGGCACCGAGGCCGAAGCACCAGCCGGCGATCGCCTTCTGCGGGCCGCTCAGCTGCGTGCGGGAGCCGCGGCGGGTCTGCGGTTTGCGGCCGGTACGCATCGTCTCCAGCAGCTCCGGCCCGTGGGACCGCAGGCGGCGTTCGGCGAGCGCCCCGAAGCCCCACGCGCACAGGGCGCCGGTGAGCACGCCGACCGGGACGCCCGTCCAGCCGAGCCAGATCGCGGTCAGCGCCGCCGGTACACCGGTGACCGCCACCAACGCCAGGGTGAGGTACGCCAGGCCGGTCAGCCCGCCGTCGTCCTCGCTGGTGCGCAGCGGGTTGCCGGCCCGTCGGTGCGGGTCGGTGCCGGGCACCATGGCGTACACGGACAGCAGCGGGACGAGGCCGGCCGCGCCGCCGAGCAGGGACACCAGCAGCGACAGCACCA
Source organism: Dactylosporangium sp. NPDC050688 (assembly GCF_040654515.1). Classification (NCBI taxonomy): domain Bacteria; kingdom Bacillati; phylum Actinomycetota; class Actinomycetes; order Micromonosporales; family Micromonosporaceae; genus Dactylosporangium; species Dactylosporangium sp. NPDC050688. Next base: position 140,925 of record NZ_JBFAIC010000022.1, on the reverse strand, counting down.
GCGGCCAGGGGGCGTCGGTGGTGAGGGCGGTGAGGGCGACGGTCAGCACGAGCGCGATCGGGCCCTGGACCGCCAGCCAGGCGAGCTGCCTGCCCCGCACGTCGCCGGCGCCGGGGGTCATCAGGGTCAGCCACAGCGCGGTGCCGTCGGTGGCGTAGAGGTTGGCCGCCATGGCGGCGGCCATGACGACGAAGATCGGTCCGGCGTACGGCAGCATCCCGTCCCAGCCGATGAGCAGCGGGCTGGCGGCGAAGCCGAGGCCGTACGCGAGGGCGAACGCCAGCTGGTGGTTGCGGACCAGGTCGCGGGACCAGGTGCGCAGCTCCTTGGCGAGGACCGCGGTGTTCGGGGTGGCGGCGGTGATCGGGCGGCGGCCGCGGCCGGAGACCCGGGTGGCCCGTTTGCCGAGCAGTGCCGCCCACGCCGCGAGCAGCACCAGGTTGAGGGCCAGCAGCGCGCCGAGCGCCCACCACGAGCCGCGGACGGCGAGCAGCCCCCACGACGACGGCAGGTACCAGACGGCTGAGGGCACCCCGGTCTCGCCGAACAGGGCGAAGAACACCCAGCACTGCCCGAGCGCGGCGATGATGAGGCCGTTGAGCGCGCCGGAGCCGACCGCGCCGAGCCGGGACCGCAGCGCCACGCCGACGACCGCGACGCTGACCTTGGACAGCAGGACGAACATGGCCAGTTGCAGCAGCATCGCCGGTACCGCCACCAGCGGGTTGCCCGCGAACAGCAGGCCGGCCAGCGCGACGAGGCTGACCAGCGGCGCGACGCCGACGAACGCGGCGGTCAGCAGCCCGGTCGCCAGGCACCGCCGGTCGATGCCGAGCAGCGCGAAGTACTCGGGCCGGATCGTCTCGTCGCCGCCGCCCATGAAGACCGGGCCGAGCATCCAGCCGAGCATCCAGACCGCGTACGCGGCGGCGAGCAGCTCGGGCCGCCCGCTCAGGTACAGCGTGCCACCGGCGAGGACCGCACCGAGGACGGCACCGGTGGCGGCGGTCTGCCCGCGCTTTCCGCGGAAGGCGTGCCGCAGGATGGCCAGCTTCATCTGCGCCATGGTCAGTTCGACAGCCACGACAGCTCCTTGATCCCCTTGTCCTGCCCGCCGACGAGCGCGACGAACGTGTCCTCCAGCGACCGGTCGCCGCGCACCTGCCCGAGCGGCCCGGCCGCCACGACGGTGCCGGCATCCACGACGGCGACGTGGTCGCACAGCTGCTCGACGAGCGCCATGACGTGGCTGGACAGCACGATGGACCCACCGCCGGCGACGAACCCGCGCAGGATCGTCTTGATGGTCGCCGCGGAGACGGGGTCGACCGCCTCGAACGGCTCGTCCAGCACGAGCAGCCTGGGCGCGTGCAGCAGCGCGGTGGCGAGCCCGATCTTCTTGCGCATACCGGTGGAGTACTCGATGACCAGCGCCTTGTCCGCGGTGTCGAGCTCGAGCACGGCGAGCAGCTCCGCGGCGCGCTCTGCCACCACATGCCCGGGCATGCCGCGCAGGAGGCCGAGGTACGTGAGCACCTCCCGCCCGGTGAGCCGTTCCGGCATGGCGAGCCCATCGGGCAGGACCCCGACGAGCGCCTTGGCCCGGTCCGGGTCGGCCCACACGTCGGCGCCGAAGATCGTGGCACTGCCACTGTCGGGCCGCAGCAGCCCGACCGCCATGGACAGGGTGGTGGTCTTGCCGGCGCCGTTCTGCCCGACGATCCCGTAGAACGATCCCCGCGGGACGGCAAGGTCGATACCGTCGACGGCGACCTTGTCCCCGAAGCGCTTGGTCAGGCCCCGAATCTCCAACGCTGTGTCCATGCCGCCGACGGTACGGACGGATCGAGCCGAACGGATTGACCCTGACTCCCCGATGGGGTGGGGCTACCTCCACCCCTGTCAACCACACCCGGCCCATGCGCGTCTGTTGCGTTATGCAACAGCGTCGAGCGTCAAACAGGTGTGTTGGTATGAAGTCGGCGGTCGTGGCGCTGCTCCTGGTCGCCGGTTGCGGCGACCCGGTCCAGCAGTCCGACGCCACCCGGTGGACTCCGCCGAGCGTCCCCGGCGGTCCTCAGTGGACGGCGCGGATCGAGGTGGACCGGGGCACCGGGGCGATGTCGGCGCCCGGGTTCAACGCGCTCATCGACGCCGAGCGTCCCGGATGGGCGCAGGCGGCCGACACCACCGTCGCGGAGCTGCTGGATCTGCACCAGGGGGTCGAAGGGCCGGGCGAGGTGTACCTGCTGCAGGACGACCCGCACTTCACCGTGACCCTGAGCAAGCTCGGCGACGACTCCATCCAGGCGATCCGCTACCGCATCACCCTGCGGCGCGGCGACGACGGGCGGTTCCGGTTCGTCGCGGGCGAGTGGACGCAGCGCTGCCACTCCGGCCGCGGCCACCAGGACTTCGCCACCGCCCGCTGCTCCTGACGTCATCTGCACTCCTTACACGTGGATCCGGATCGGGTCGGCTTCGACAACGAGTAGGGCGGCGTCAGGAGTCAGCGCCGGGCGCGGTCGATGACCTCCTCCGGGGACAGCGGCGCCTTCGGGTGGTGCGTCAGGCACAGCGGCGTGCGGACCTTCACGAAGGAGAAGCCTTCGCCGGCGGCGTAGAACCGGCCGCTGCCGAGCAGGCCGATGTCCGGCATCTTGCCGCCCTTGGCCTGGGCGAGCTCCCGCGCGGCGTCGATCTGGGCCGGGGAGTTCAGCAGGCCGAAGAACTGCGTGGTGGCGTTGCCGGAGATCTGGTTGTGCAGGCCCTTCGGCGCCTGCGTGGCGAAGACCAGGCCCAGGCCGTACTTGCGGGCCTGGGATGCCAGGGTGATGGTGCTCGCGGTGGCTGTCGTCGTGCCGGACGAGGGGGCAAGGGTCTGGGCCTCGTCCATGATGAACAGTCCGCCGAGCGGACGGTCGCCGGCAGGGTTGCGCTTGAGCCAGGTGAACAGTGCCATCTGCAGCTGGTTGACGAAGCTCTGCTTCTCCTCGTCGGACATGAGGCCGATGAAGCTGATGACCGACACCCGGGCGCGCTTGCCGGGTGGTGGGGTGAGCAGCACCGCCGGGTCGGCGGCGACGCCCCGGCCGCCGAAGAGCGGGTCGTTGACCATGGCGGCCTTGAGGGTCTCCGACAGGTCGTAGGCGAGCTTGTTGGCCCGGTTCATCCGGCTCACGTCGTCCGGCAGGTCGGCGAGGAAGTCGGTGAAGCCTTCCAGTCCGACCTTGCCGCCGCGGGCGTACGCCTGCAGGGCCTCGGTGAGCACCGCCTTGCCCTGGGCGGCGAGCCGGGTCGTGCCGCTGACCCCGGCGCGTGGGGCGAGTGCCTCAACCGCGGCGCGGACGGCCTGGTCGAACTCGTCCCGCGAGTCGCGCAGCGAGGTGAAGTCGGGCAGCGGCTGGAACGACAGCGGGCGGCCGCTGCTGACGTTCGGGGTCCAGACCGCCACGTCGGTGTGGTCCAGGTAGTCCCGGGCGCGGCGGTCGTCACCGGCGCCCCAACCGGCCGGCGGTTCGGGCCAGGGGTCGCCGAGCCGGGCCAGGTCGTTGTTCGGGTCGAGCACGATGGACGACACGCCCTGCCGTGCGCATTCCTCGACGAGGCGGCGGATGAGAACGGTCTTGCCGGAGCCTGAGCCCGCGAAGATGACGGTGTGCCTGCGCAGTGACTCCAGGTCGACGGTGAACGCGCTGTCGTCGCTGATCAGGCGCCCGAGACCGATGGTGTGGCGGTTGCCGTCGAACGTGTCGTCCGTGGATTCCTGCGGTGCGGGTACCGGCTGCTTCGCGGGTGGCGCAAGGACCTCGGTGAAGAGCCGGGTGCGGCTGGCCGGGCGCCTGGCCACCAGCCATTCTCCGAGCAGGGCGTGCTGCGCCGCCTGCATGCGCCGCAACGCGTCGAAGGTCCTGAGGTCGTCCTCACTGATCTGGTGCCAGACACCGCCCGCGGCGAAGAACGCGTCGAGGGTTTCCTTGGTACGTTCACCGTTCGGCCAGGGCCGCTGCCGGAGCAGGACCAGCCGCCGCTGCGGGATCGCAAGGTCGAGGCCCGCCACGGTACAGGCGTTCTTGACCCTGGCGATGACCGCTCGGGGGTGGGTGTGCGCGATCCCGCGGAAGGCCCAGTGCGCCTCGTTCTCGGTGGCTTCGTCGACGACCTCGATGAGGCGACCGTGCAGCGCGGGTTTCGGGCTCGGTTTCGGGTCCTGCTTGTAGACCACGCCGCTGGGGGTCTGTTCATCGATCCAGGCCTGGATGCCGGCGGCGAGCAGCGGTGGCATCGCGGCGTCCTCGGTGTACCGGTCGAGGGCGCCAGTCACGTCGGCCGTGTCGAGGAACTGTTGGAACATCGCGTCGAGCGGCGCGAGGTCGGCGTGGTCATCCGGCTCAACCGTCGGCTTCGGCGGGACCGGCGGCTCGTCGGTGAACCGGACGAGCCCGATCACCTCGTCGGTGCTGAGGCAGCGGTGGACGTGCTGGTCGACGCGGCGCAGCAGGTCGCGGGGCGTGAACCTTCGAGCGTCCTCGAACGCTTCGGGCTTGATCGGCCAGGTCGGGTACCGCGGGTTGAAGTGCTCGGCGCCGTACGCCTCGGCGAACCGCTTCGCGACGATCAACCGGGCGATGTCGGCGCTGTCGATCCTGTCGGGCAGCAGCGTCTCCCGGAAGCGCTGGATCACCGGCCCGGGTGCGCCCCGCTTCAACAGCTCCCACGTGTCAGGCAGGCACGACATCACAATGAGGGTGCGCTGGGTGATGTCGCGCAGGGTCAGCAGGCCGTCGGCGATGGGCGCGACCGTGGCGACCTGGTCCGGATCGAGTCGCTCGTCGCGGTCGAAGAACGCGGTGGTGGTCTGGGCGAAGAGCGTGTCGAGCTGGTCGATCGCGATCACGCTCGGGCTGAGGGTCAGCGCGATGAGCCGCGAGATGTCGCTGACGACCTCCTGCGGCTGGCGTACCGCTGCCGTGAATCCCCAGTCGGTACGGTCGGTCGACTCCGTCGGCTCGGAGATGAGGTGGGCCTGACCGATGTCCTGGTGATCGAAGTCGAGCGAGCCGTACAGCACGAGCGCTCGGGCCGTGTCCTGGCATTCGCGCCCGGTGATGTTGTCGAACCGCCGCAATGCGGTGATGAAGGTGTCGAGGTGCGCGCGGGTCAGGGTGGTGTTGCCGGCGACCGCGTCGCGGACCTCGGCCGGGATCGCGAGCTGGGCGGTGAGCCGGCGCAGGAACGTCTTGAGCTGGGTGCCCCAGCCGATCGCGTCGCGGGTCAGCCCGCCGATGATGCCCTGGACGGTGCTTTCCCAGAACGTCCTGCCGTTGATCATGTTGACCAGGAAGAAGTATCCGCCGCCGTCGGCCCGCTGGATGGTTTCGCGGACCGCGCCGAGAAGGTGGGTCTTGCCGGCGCCGGCCCGGCCCTGCAGGGCGACGCCGAGCGGGGTGACGGTGTCGCTGCGGCGGGCCCGGCCGACCCCGCCGAGGATCTCGCGGACTGCGCGCTCGTGCAGCTCCGGGACGTTGTACCGCGATTCGTGCCAGATGTCGTCGGGGGTCGGCGCCGGGTTGAAGTGGAGGGCTTCCAGGGCGGCGCGCTCAGCGGCGGGGATCACGGCTGGCCGATCGCCAGGGCGTGGTTGTCCTCTCCACCGATTTTGACGGCCGCCGCGATGTCCCGTTTCTTGAGCGCCTTCGTGTTGGCCGCCGGGATGATGCGGACGCCGTCCTGGTCGAGCAGCATGAGCAGCGCGCCGTCGACCTCGGCGCGGCTGAGGTCGGCGAGCTGCTCACGCAGGTCGGCGAGCCCGACCCAGTCGCCGGGACGGCCAGCCAGCTCGGCGTACGCGAGGCGGACGCGGGTCTGCGCGTCGTTCTCGTCGTTCGCGGCCTCGGGCTTGGGCTCTGCCTGCTGCGTGAAGAACTCACCCAGGCTGAGCTTCACCCCGTGGGTGTGCTGCAGCTGCTCGATCGACCGGTGCAGGTTGCCGAGCAGCGTCAGGATCGTGCGGGACGCCGACTTGCCGGCCTTCGGCGGCTCGGTCGTGTGCAGGTCCCGGACCACCCGCCAGCCCTTGTCGGTCAGCTCGTGCGAGAACGGCCGGTGCGTCCGGTCGGTCCGCACCAGACCGAGCTTGGTCTCCAGTTTGGTGTTGTCCGTACCGGTGAGCGCGAAGCCGGCCAGCTCCTTCAGCTCGTTGTTGTCGAGCTCCCGGGCCTCGGACATGAGCACGACGAGCGCGAGGATCTGGTTGGGGGTCAGGCTTGGGACGTCTTCGGTCGATGGCATGCTGCCTCATTTCGCGGAGAGGTGTGTGCGCCGGAGCAGGAGCAGGTCGCGGATCGTCAGGGCCGCCGCAAGGGGGTCGGTCAGCACCTGGTCGTTGGTGAAGCGCAGGACGTCGTGGCCGAGCAGTTGCAGTCGCGCGTCGCGGTGCCGGTCGTCGGCGAACTTCCAGCGTTCGCGGTGGTCGTCGCCGTCGACCTCGACGACAAGGCCGTCGTCTGGCCAGTACAGGTCCAGCCGGTACGCCTTGCCGAGCAGGTGCCACTCGAGGACGTGGTTCCACTGGCGGCTGCGGGCCCAGAGATGTGGTGCGAGCGCTCGCTCCAGTGCCAGTTCGGCGGGGCTGTCGGCGCGGGGCGCCCCGGTCAGCGGCGGATAGGTCAACACGGGCAGGACTGGCCGATCGTCGGGCCGGGCGATCGGCGTGGTGTCGGCGGCGAGGTGGGCCAGGTCGTCGGGCAGCGCCATCTGCACGATGGGGATCCGGTCGACCGCCTGCGGTGCCTGACCGGCGAGCCAGACGGTGAAACGGCCCTGCTCCGCGAGCCAGATGGCGGCGGCGACGAGGGCTCGCTCACCGTCGGGGTCGAGCCGGTCCGGCACATCGACCAGCACCGCGACGGAGGGCCGCTGATAGGCGTCAGCCAGGATGGCGCCGAGGCCACGGGCGCGGACCTCGGCGGGGAACCTGATCCGATCGGGCACGACGTCGCCGCGGCGGTGGCGCACCGCGCGTTCGGCGGTGAAGGCGAGGAACGGACCGAAGTGCTGCGACCTGCCGGCCGTCTCCGCGGCAGCCGCCCGCACCGCGGCGACGCTCAGCGCGGAGGCACCGTCGAAGTGTTCGGCCGCGGGCAGCCAGCGCGGGAACAGGTTCAGCGCGGCGTGGTCCAACGCTTCGAGGAAGGCGTTGACATGGTCCCCGACGTACTTTGCCGCTGCGGGACGGAATCGCACGACAGCCGGAGCGCCCGCCGGCATCGGGTCAAGCGCGACGCTGAGGAGCGCAGGGTCGATGCCCGCAAGGTAGCTGGCCTGGCCCGGCGGCGGCTCGGCCCACCACCGTGCCCCCGTCGTCATGGTCGCTCACCCTACGGTAGGAGATTGATCGATTACAGTGGGCTGATCATCCGAGGCCGGCTCCACCAGCGGACCGCCAACGGCTGTCCGTACCGACGAAGGTTTCCGCCAGCAGGGTGACGTCGACACGAGCCTGCGGCGAGGTACCCGAGGTACCGTTGTGGGACGGAGGTGGACCATGACGACATCCAGCGCGCCACGGCGGCAGGCTCCGCTCAAGGTCGACCCAGCGGTCGACGAACTGATCTCCAGCGGGGCCAACTTCCTCGGCATGACCAAGAAAGACCTGGTCGCGGAAGCGGTCCAGTTCTACCTCGACGCCCGGCGGGAGGAAATGCGCCAGCGCATGCGCGAACTCATGCGCCAACTCGACGGCACCCGCGCGTCCCGGGTAGCCCTGCTGGCCGGGCTGAGCCGTGAACAACTGGACACAGTCGGCGGAGTCGACGAGAAGGACTGACCGAATTTCATGGAACGGGCCCGCCCGACGCTGCGCTGCCTACACGAAGACCTCAGAATCTCCACGCCGCCGGTGGATGAACCGCTCGACGAGATACCTCACCCCCTGCTGGCGAAAACACGTCAGCAGTTCGCCGACTCGGCCACCCCGCACGAGCGGATCGCCGCGATCGACGACGAAGTGCTGTTCAAAGTCAAGATCCAACGGTGGCGCGGCGCCGTCTGGATCGACGAACCAAACGCCGAGGTGCCGGTATGGCTCGTCGCCGCCGGATGGCGCGAGGACGGCGCCACCACCGACTTCTACGCCGCACTCGCGGCCGACGCGAAGACCGCCCGAGCCCGGTACAACGCCACGCACCATCGACCGATCACAGCCGGCACCTACACGGCACACCTGCTCCCAGACGACACCGACCGGGCCCGCTACCGGGCCGAGTCCGCCGCCCGGTTCGAGCGCACACTCGCCGCGGCGGTCAGAGATTTGGCCCGCACGTCTCTGCTCGACGGACGCGAACACACCGCAACCGTCGGCGGCGCAGTCCTCGGCATCCAGGTCCGCGCCAACCACGGCCACGAAACCTACGTCGCGGTCCGCATCATCGGCTCCGTCCCACCCGCCATGGCGATCGTCGTGCTGGATCTGGTCCCCGGCTGTGACCTCGACGGATGGTTCCCCGAGTACTCTTTGCCCGAGCGCCCGCTCGACCCGGCCGAACAGGCATGGTCCAACCTCATGGATCCGGGAGCAGCCGCGAAGCTTCTCGATGAAGGCTCCTGATGCTGTCTGCGCCGGCGGTGAGGTGGGCCGTCTGTAGCTGAACGTCGCCAAGCTGGCGTTCGAGTACCGCACGGATGAACCTGCATTGGCTCCGGTCGGCCCGTTTCGTGTGCTCTCCGGGCTGGTGGAGCGGGCCATCGGCGCCAGGCTCAACTCGTTCGCCGTGCGGCAGCTGTAACAGCGCGGCCGGTCATCCGGCGTGGAAGACCGTGTCGACGTGCCACTCGAGGAACTCGCGGTTCGGCCGGTCTGCGGCACGGTCGGGGACTGAGATCTGCTGGCCGTGGCGGGAGTAGAACTCCTCGCCGTTGCCGAAGTCCTCGCGGAGCCGCGGACTGACCAGCAGCCGGTGCTTCGGGTCGACGCTGAGATACCCGCGGTCGAACATGATGTGCACGTCGGAGCGCAGCAGCAGCCCGTTGTCGAGCCGGTGCTCGCCACCGTTCGGTAGCGGCAGGATGTGCGCGGCCTGCAACACTGGGCGGATCTTCGCGCCGGTGATCGCGCACCGGTGGCGGTACGCGTCGAGCACGACCCCTTTGAACGCCTGCTGCCCGAGTCGCTGCGGCTGCAGGCGCGGGTCGCCGTAGACGGGGCCGGTCCGGTGCCAGGGTCCGCTGAGGTCGAGTTCGACGGTGGGGTCGGTGAGCCGGTGGATGACGTCGCTGAAGTAGCCGGCGTACGCGCTGTCGGCGAGGTCATAGCCCTTGCCCTGGACGATGTTCGAGGCGAAGTCGGGCGGCGCCGGCGCGATGGCGTCAGGTTCGAAGAACCGGGTGTCGCGTACGAAGATGCAGCCGATGTCCGGGTCTTCCCTCGGTGGGATCGGCTGCTTCCGGTACCGGCTGATCTGCTGCCGCATCTGCTGGAGGCTCGCGGCGCCGTTGCCTTCGCCGAACAGCTCCCACGCCGTGGAGATCGGCAGGCGGGCGAAACCGCTGAAGAAGCCACCGCCGACGACCTGGTTGTGCGGGTGGTGGGTCTTGAAGAGGAACGGTTCGCCGACCTGGACGGCCCGGAACGCCTTGTCACTGGCGGGCCGCCAGAAGTTGACCTCCTGCAGGTGCGGCCGGGCAGCGAGGAACCGGAACCAGTCACCGTCGGTCACACCCACGTAGGCCCTCACGCCGTTCAGTGTGCCGTACCGGTGCGAGCCGCAGCTGCAGCGCAACTCGCGGCGGCCGCACGGTATGCGAACCGGGTTTGCCGCGTCCGGTGACCGCACCCTTGCAGCGCGCAGTTCATACCAAGGTGATTCATGCTCCCCGAGAGCCGCTCCTGTCGACCATTGCAGCGTACTTGTAACCTACCTAGGAATTTTGCATCTAGGTTACAGTCGCTATGTGGAGAGCGGTGACGGCGTTGAGTTGCTGCTGGATGTCGGACTGGATCGGCGGGTCACTGGCAGCGCCGAGGTCGAGATCGATACGGGCGACGGCCAATGGTCACGTCGCCAGGTGATGCTGCTGCGGCATTCGCCGAGCCCGCAGGAGATCGACCGAGCCGTGGCGACGCTCCGGCCGCACGCGGACGGCCTGCTCTTCGTGGTCGCACGAGCGGGACGCGCCTTAAGGAGCGCTGCCGAGCGGGACCACCGCGTCGCCTACGCAGCGGTCGACGACGCCGTCGTCTACTTTATGGGTGAGGTGTACCGATCCGGTGACCAACCGTCTGCCGGCCCGACACATCCCGGGCGCACGAGTTGGGTCCGGCTGGCGATGCTCCGGCTGTTCGCTCTGAGCGCCGTCGAGCCCGTCTCGCAGTCGGAGATCGCTCGCCGGCTCGGGGTGTCGCACGTGGCGGTCGGCAAGCAACTGCCGATGCTCGACGAGTTGGTGGCGCGCACACCGGCCGGTTGGCAGGTCGTCGACAGGGCACGGTGCTGGGACCGGTTCATGGTGGAGTACCCAGGTCCGCGCGGACTGACGACGTACTGGTCTGCGACCGGCGACCTCGCGGCCCAGCTCGCCCGCATCGAACAGGTCGCCCACGACCGAGAGGAGGCCCCACCAGCGGTGTCCGGTGACCTTGCCGCTGACCTGTACGCACCGTGGCGCCGCCCGAACCGCATCGTCGCCTACGTCGTCAACCAGCCCTCGCTGGAGGAACACGGCTTCGCGACCGTACGGTCTGCGGATGCGACGGTCGCATTGTGCACCCCGCGGGATCCGACCATCCTGACCATGTCCCGCACGTTGCCGTCCACCAGGGACGGGCTGCCACGCCGGTACACGGATCCGCTGGTCGCGGCGTGGGATCTGCGCCGGTCACCCGGCGGTGATGTCGACGCCGCTGTCGACCAGCTTCGAACGCGAGCACTCCGGGAGCGACTGTGGGAATAACGCGTCGCGTCGAGTTCGTCGCCACCTCGTACGCCGACGAGCTGTCCATCCGATCGCTTGCGGAGATCAGTGCGATCACCGCCGACCAGAACGTCCGCATCATCGGCGGACAGATGGCCGCCCGGCTCGCAACGCTCATCGCGGCCCTGATCGCTCGTCCCGTTCGGGAGGCGCCGTCAGCGTAGGGTTTCGGCCAGCCTGCGGTTGATCGCGTCAGCGTCGAACGGGGTCGTGGCCGGGCCGGCTTCCTCGTGCCAGTCCTCGACCGGGGCGTCGCCGCGGCCGTCGACGCACACGATGTCGGCCGCCGAGACCGCGTCCACCTCGTCGACGCGTTCGACGGTGATCCGGTGCTCCCAGCAGTCGCCCAGGTCATAGGTGTACGTCATGCTGCCGCCGACAGCCAGCGCCTTTGCCAGGCGGATGTCGGACTCGTCCGCGCAGTCGTCCAGCTCGAAGTCCGGGTCGGCGTAACGGCGCCCTTCGGACTCGAACAGGTGCAGGTGGTCGTCGTCCCAGTCGAAGGCCACCTGAATGATGTGGTGCAGCACGTCCAGCATGACCGTCCCCGGCACGCGCACCCGCCGCCACACCGGCGGGCTGACCCGGGACAGGGCGATCTTCAGCTGGTACACCTGACGCGGCGGCGGACCGGACGCCTTCAGCGCGTCGAGCAGCGCGCCCGCGTCGGGATGCGTGCTGCCCGCGACGACCTCCAGGCCGCCGAACTCGTCCACGAGGTGCCACGCCTCTTCGAGATCCTCGGCGGCGAGCGCGTACTCGACCGCCAGCCACCGATGGTCCGCCTCGCTCGGCGGCCGAGGGTTCGGGTCCCAGGTGGACAGTGCGGCACGCGCGTGCGGGGCCAGCATCGGCCGGCGCAGCGCCGAGCGCCACACGGGTCGCATGGCCATGCCCAGCGCCCCGACCAGGTCGATCCCGGCGCACCGGGCGGCGGGCGTCGCGCGCTCCGCCGCGGCGAGCACCTCGGCTGCGGCTTTGTGCACGTCGCGGCCGGTGTACCAGCGTTGCGCCGCTCGCAGCAGTTCCTGCTCGTCCACGCCGGCGAGCCGGGCCAGCAGTTCGTCGGCGGACAGTTCTGCGGTGACGGCCGCAGGGAACCGCTGCCCCGCCCACCGGCCCAGCGGCGTCAGCCGCATCGCGGCGTCGACCGCGCCGAACGCGGCGAGCAGCTCCAGCCCGGCGTCGACTGGCATGACGCCCCGGCGGAACGCCTGATAGACCGGGCTGACCTCGTCGGCGAGCAGCCTGCCCTCGACGAGGTCCTCGATCTTCTCGATCGCTGGATCATCGGCGAGCACCGCCAGCAGCATCCGGCAGAGCACGGTCGCGCCCTCGCCCCGATGGTCGTGTGACTCGGCCCGCAGCACCGCCGACAGCGCGGCCCACCACGCTTCAAGGGCATCCGACGAGGTACGGCCAGCGGCCACCGCCCGGCCCGCGTCGACCTTGATCAGCCCGATGGCCTGCGCAGCCACCCACGGCCGGTGCAGGGCTTCGACGTCGGCGGCGGTTCGCGATCGTACCGGCGCGGCAAGGCCCATCGCGGCCATGGCAGCCTCGATATCCACGGGCTTGAGCACGCCCTTCGCCGTCACCGGTCGGCCCTCACCAACCCAACCGGCCAGCGCGACGGCACGGCACATGATCGGGCATTCGTCGGCAGCTCGGCGCAACGCATCGCTCACGGCGGTCACTGTGGCGGGTCGATCACCCGCCTGGCAAGGCTTTCGGCGTTCAGCTGCCGGATCACGTCGTCCACGGCGTCCTTGTCACTCAGGTCGACGCCGCGGGCGACCAGCTCGGCCGCGATCTGTTTCGCTGGCCCCCAGGACGACTCGTCGTCGATCGCGGCCTCGAACTCGGGCAGCCACATGTCGACCGCGTCCACCACCGGCGTGATCCACTCGTCGGCGACCCCGCGCCGCTCCAGCGCGAACCGCACCCAACCGCGCAACGCGTCCGGCAGCGCGGCCCGGTCCTCGGCGTCGAGCAGCGCCTTGCGCGGCAGCCAGTCGGTGAGGAACATCCCGACCGCGCCGGGGCTCCAGCCGAACGGCCGGTTGTTGAGGTACCCGTCGCCGTAGTCGAGGAAGAGGTCCGCCAGCGTCCGGTACGCCTCGGAGTCCACCGTCCGCCCGACGAACGCCTCGACCAACTCGTCCCGCTCCGCGTCGCTCATGGGCACGACGTCCGGCCATTCCGGCAGGTACGCCCGGCACCGCGCCCACGCGAGCGCCCGCAGGTCGACGAAGTCCTCGTCGTCGTGCCGCGGCCACACCATGTCGGTGCGCCGCAGCGCGTCAGCGAGGTCGGCGAGCGCGTCGGCGACCGGTACCTCCTCGATCGGCATCGGCACCTCGTCGGCCTCCCGCATGTCGCTCCATGCCTCGGCAGCGCCGACCTGTAGCAGTCCCAGCAGTTCCACGACCACCCCGCCGGTGGTGAGGATCTGCGCGAGGAGGGTGTGCGTCCCGTACTCGATGAACAGAACCCGCTCGCTGTCGTAGACGTCGACGGCGCGCATGGCGCGTACCGGCTTCGACTCAGCCTCGGGCCATGGTGGCGCCGGCTGGGACTCCCGCAGGATGTCGATCGTGCCGTCGAGCAGCGCGTGCTCGCTGGGCGCGGCCACCATCCGCAGCGCGGTGACGGCGGCCAGTCCGTGCGGGGAAGGGTGGGTGGAGCAGCGGCCGACCACCTCGAGGATGAACATGCCTTCCGGGTCCCGCTCCCCCAGCGGCGCGTCCAGCCACGCCTGGCCGAGCCACCCGGACGCCCACTGCTCGACCTCCAGGCGGTCGGTGTAGGTGAGCAGCTCCCGGGCCGCGCGGACGAGGCGGTCCGACAGCCGCAGCGATCGGGCAGGAGCTTGGCGGCGGGTCTTCGGCTTCCCCCGGCCAGCCGGGCGCCCACGACTCTTCGGACTCATCCCGACAGTCCACCACAACCCCGGTGACCACCGACAACACCGCCACGGGCGGTTTTCATGAGGACCCGACTCAGCGAGGCTTCGGAACCTGCCGGTTGAATCGCGGCTTGAGCGCCAGGACCAGAGTTTCCTTCGTGCCCTCAGGGTTGTCCGTCTCGTACCAGCGAACCGTGCACTCCCCCAGCCAGGCTGCGATCTCCCCGGCCGAAGCGGTGCTGCCCGGCGTATCGAGGAGCTGGCCGACCTGGTCGTGCAACACCGAGGAGCCCCGGTTGCCGGTCAGGTGCTGCCGCAGCCTGCGCCGCAGGTCACCCGTCGCCCCGACGTAGACGACCGTCCCTTGTTCGAGCACCACATGCACGCCGGCCGAACTGGGAGCACTCGCCGCGGTTTCCGGGGTGTACGGGCGAGCGCCGGTGAAGTCGGCCAGCAGATCGTCGTACGACACGTCGGGCATTTGCCAACGGTAGCGGGCCATTCCGCGACGTGGTGGAGGCGTTGGCCCTGAGCCCTTGATGCGTCCGTTCTGCGCCACCGATGCAATGGTCGAACCCGCCATCGAGGCGTCTGCTGTATTCATGACGAGGAGCGTCCAGTGGACAAGGTCAACGTGGGTGGCCCGAGCGTCAGGTCGTGCATCGAGGGCGACAACGGTGGCCCGGGCACTGCTGCAAGTACAGGTTGCGATCGAAGTGGTTCCGTTGATCGCCGACGTCGTCGAGGACCACGAGGACCGGGTCCTGGTAGTGGCGGACATCGTCGACTGCTGGCTGCGGCTCCCTCAATCGGCACGGGCCGCGTACGACAGTTGGTCGCCGTTCTCCGGTCTGCGCTGGTTCGCCGGCGACTACGCCGACGAAGTGGATCAGCTGTCCGTCGCTGCCTCAGATGTTTCGTATTCGCCGGCCTCCATCGCCAATGCCGAGACGCTCTGCCGGAAAGGCTGGCGCCGCCACGTCGACGATCTGCGCCGGCGTCGCAGCTCCGGCACTCCTCCGCCCGTGTCCTGGTTGGAACGGTTCGCGACGCCAACGCCGCCGTCGCTGTGCGCGTGAGCAGTCAGCTACGCTCGCCGTCGTGCAGGTAGTACGCCCGCCCCGACCGGATCGCGTCGAGTGCCTGCTGAACGCGACGCCACACGTACGGGCGCAGCAGCCTGCTCGCCTCGACGGTCGTGCAGAACCGAACCGCACTCAGCTCACCGTCACCCAGTCGAATGGCCTGCTGCTGGTCGGCGGTCAACACGCCCCCGTCGAAGACGAACGCCAACAGGTCGTCCCATGGGTCGTGCGGCGTCACCCAGTCGACCACGAGCAGATCACCGCCTGCCCAGGTCAGGCTGAGCTCTTCACCGACCTCCCGGATGGCGGCGGCGAGCGGCGGTTCGTTGGCCGCGGCCATGCCGCCCGGCAGGTCCCAATCGGGCTTGTACTGTGGGTCGACCAGCAGTAATCGACCGTAGCTGTCGCGGAACAGCACGTCCGCGCTGACCCGCTTGCGCGGCTGGGTTCGGTTCCCTTCTGCGAGATGCGCGCGCCAGGCCTCAGGATCGCGCTGGTACAACGGCGCATCGGGATTCACTGCGGCCGTCCGCCGGCAGGGTCCTGATCGGGTGCCCATCGGGCGAGCCAGCATCGCTGCCGAAGTTCGCCGCGAAGCACGTCCAAGAACACGGCGACATCGCTGTTCGGCAAGAACGGAACGAGCCGGCGTCCAACCTGTTCAAGCTGCCGCATCACAACTGCCGAGCCTAGTGCGCGGGTGGAGCGGAGCGCATCCGATGCGGCCACGGCCGCCTCGTCGGGACGCTGCTGCCCGATCAATGCCCCGGCCAGTTCGAGTTGCGCCAACGCCCGGCTGCGCGCCCGGTCCTGCGGTCGAGCGGCAATCACCTGCGTCGCGGCCCGCCGCGCCGCGCCGTGTTGCCCGATCATGCTCAGACAGCGAGCCGACTCCAACGCCAGCGACGCCTCGTCGAAGCCACTCACCCAGACCGACACAGCAGTTGTGCTGCCACCCAACGCACGTTCCGCGGCGCGGAGCTGTTCGAGGCAGGCGGCTCGATCGACGACAGCGGCATGGCTGCGGGCCTGCAGTGCCAGCAGTTTGGCAGACAGGCCGGCGTGTGGCGGCCCGGAGCGCAACCAGTCCCTTCCTTGCCTCGCGTACTGCAAGGCTCGGTCCGGGCGCTTCGCGTGGAGCGCCAGATGGCTGAGGCTTCCGCAGATGTGTGCCCGGAGTTGGCTGTCCTTGCCCAGCGTCGCGAAGGCAAGCGCACGCTGGAAGTGCCGCTCGGCGAGATCGTCGACGCCGGCGTCGTGGGCCATCCACCCGGCCATCTCCGTCAGCCCGGCAGCGACGCCGAACGCGTCATGGCGCACGTCATCAGGTGCGGACCCGAACACCCGGGGGGCGACCTTCTGCTGCAGGTAATTGGTGACCGTCGTGTACAGGTGGGCACCGCCCAGCTGCCGGTCCGCCTGACGAAACGCTTGCACCACGTCGAGGTCGTCGTCACTGTGCCGAGGCAGCGGCGCACGAGTGGCAGAGTCGACGGCTCCCACCGGCTGACGCACGTCCTCGGTGAAGGCAAGGTAGTCGGCCAGCTTGTCGAGTGAGATTCCGAGCGCCTCGGCGAGTCTCGGCCGGTGCCACGGCTGCGGCGAGGTCTCGGCCCGTTCCCACCGCACGACGGTCGATCGTCAACCTCGAGGACCGCGGCCAGCCGCTCCTGGCTCAAGCCGACGTCCCTCCTGCGCTGTGCCAACGCCCGCCTTCGCACCTCGACAGCCCTCCCCATCCAGCGATTCCGGCACAAGAGGCCAGTTCACGCAACCGTCTGCATCAACACTGCGCAGATCGAGAAAGCGGAGCCGGCGCCGCATCGTGGAGGCGGGCTGCCAGCAGGGTGACCTCCGTGTGCAGGCGGCGCAGTTCGGCGGCGGTCGGGGCCGTGTCATAGCAGTGGTGGTGGGTGGCCGTGGACAGCGTGCCCCAGGCGAACGCCGCCCGCCTGGCCAGTTCCGCCCCGGAGCGGCGGCGCAGCATCAGCAGCCTGGTTCGCTGTGCGGTGCAGGAGGCGACCTGCGGGCTCGTCCGCAGCCAGTACTGCTCGATCGCCAGCTCCAGCGCCAGCCGGATCAGGCATGCGCACACCTTCGGCCACCAGACGCCGGACGGGCCGCTGCGCAGCAGTCCGTCCGCGGCATCCAGGCAGCGTGCCGGGGTCATCGCAGGGCCTGCGCGAGCCGGCGGGTGTCGTTGACGAACCCGGGCAGGTCGGCGACGACGACGGTACCGTGCACCGCCTTGCGGCTGAGGTCGTACGCGTTGACGGCCCACCCGCCGTACGCGTTGCGGAGCCGGCTGAGCACGTCGCCGCCGCGGTCCACGTCGTCGAACAGGGCCAGGGCGAACAGCGACGTCGTCTTGTGTGCGCGCTCCAGCGCGTCCTCGATGTCGGCGTGGCGGTCGCCGCGGGCCGTGCGGACCCGCCAGACCACCCGCTGGCAGGCGTACTCGAGGGCGGAGCGGCACAGCTCCGCGACGACCGGAGTCCTGACGTCGGCGCCGACCTCCGTCGAGCGGGCCAGCGCCCTGGCGTCGTCCAGGTACCGCAGTGCGGGGTCGAGCACCGGCTTGACGGACACCACGGACTGCTCGGCGCGCACCACCTGCAGCGTGACCGCGTCGATCTCCAGGCGGCGGACCGCGTCGGACAGGCGAGGGTCGTGCGTGAACACGACCACCTGGCGGTCGGTCGCGAGCCGCGCCAGTACCCTCGCAAGACCGTCCACTTTGGACGGGTCCATGCTCTGGACCGGGTCGTCGATGACCACGAACCGGAACGGGCTCTCCGCGGCGCAGGCCCGGGGCAGGAACATGGCGAGGCCGAGGGCGTGCATCTCGCCCTGGCTCATGACGCCGAGGGCGGTGCCGTTGTCGGCGCCGTCGACGCTGATCGGGAACTCGATGCGGCGCCGGGTGGCCGTCCCGGCGAGGCTCATCGTGCCGAGCTGCACGTTGCTCTCCTGCCGCAGCTCCTCCCAGATCTGCTGGGCGTGCGCGGCGAACGGTGCCAGGCGCTGGTTGCGCAGCGCCACGGCCTCGTTCTTCAGCCAGGCGCGGGCGGCCTTGAGCTCGGCGAGTGCCGCGGCCTGCACCGGCAGGTCACGCGCGGCGTCCGCCCAGCGCCGCAGGTCCGGCAGGAGCTGCTGCCAGCCCGTGTCGCGGTCCTGCAGCCAGGCGGCGGCCGCAGCGCGTACCGCATCGACGGCGGCGACCAGGGTGGGGTAGTGCGTCAGCAGGTGCACCGCCAGGTCCTCGCCGGCGGCCGGTGTGGCACGCAGCGCCGAGGCCGCCGCGATGACCTGCTCGACCGGCAGCCCGTCGGGAGCCTCCGGCAGTGCCAGATTGGTGGCGATCGCACGGGCGCGGCGGACGAGTTCGGCGCGCCGCGTGGTGGCCCGCTGGGCGCTGAGCGCGGTGACCCGGGTTGCTTCCAGTGTCGCAGCGGCAGCGGTACGCCAGTCGTCGTCGAGCGTGCCGACGCGGCAGACGGGGCACGGACCGGCGCCTGTGGACTCGTGGTGGTCGAGGGCGAGCCGGAGCAGCTCCGCGGAGCGGACCGTCGCGGCAGCGTCACCGGCCGGGGCGGACGCCGAACGCAGCTCCTCGGCGAGCGCCGCCACCTCGCCGAGGTCGGGCAGCGTGAGCGTGGCCCACCGGCGGTACCGGTCGATCAGCTCACCGGACAGCGGCTCGTCGAGGATCGCGTCCAGATCGCCCGCGCCGAGGGCGGCGGCCGCCCGGCGTGCCCGGTCGTCGTAGAGGGCCATGAGGGCTTCACGCAGCCGCAGGCGGTCCGTCCGGTGCTGCTTCACCGCCGCCTCGCGGGGCTTGATGGCGGCGTGGAGCCGCTGGTCGGCGGTGGTGAGCACGTCGAGGCCGAGGATGGCGTCGATGGCGTCGAACAGGGCGGACGGGGTACCGGTGACAAGACGGCCGACCTCGGCGGCGGTGAGGAAGGGGCGGTAGAGCTCCATCGGCCGCCGCAGATCGGCCAGGCCGGCGCCGGCCACGGTGGCATCCGTCAGGCCCGCGCCGGCGGCCCACTCGCGGCGCAGCCGCATCGGCGTGGTCGTGCCGTCGATGCGGAGCTCGGCCTCGATGCTGCACGGGTCGGGGTGGTGCAGGTTGCGCCAGCCGGTGCGCCAGACGCTGGAGCGGTCCGCCCAGCGGGCGCTGTCGCCGGTGAGGAGCAGCTCGATCGCCTCCGCGAAGCTTGACTTGCCGGAGCCGTTGCGGCCCACGACGAGGGTCAGGCCGGGGCCGGGGCGGATCGGCAGGGTCCTGGCGGGGCCGACACCGCGGAAGCCGGCGACGGTCACGGCGGACAGAAAGATGTGCCCGACCGGCTGTTCCGCCGGCTCCGGGTCGGCGGT
Organism: Dactylosporangium sp. NPDC050688; assembly: GCF_040654515.1. NCBI lineage: Bacteria > Bacillati > Actinomycetota > Actinomycetes > Micromonosporales > Micromonosporaceae > Dactylosporangium > Dactylosporangium sp. NPDC050688. The sequence goes on along the minus strand of NZ_JBFAIC010000022.1, from coordinate 121,578 downwards.
CAGGGTGGAGGCGACGCCACCGAGGGTGGCTTCGAGGTCGCCGCCGGTCAGGGCGGCCAGCACGAGTTCGGCGGTGCCTGTGTCGACCTTTTCGTCGGCAAGGCGGTCGAAGATGAGGTCCAGCAGCGGGGTCTGAGTGGTCATCACAGCTCCGGTTCGACGAGAGATCCGAGGGAGGTGCAGGACGCGATCCGGCGCCCGTTCGCGCCGCAGAGACACTGAGCTATTACTGGAACTTACTGGAATGTACTGGAAGATCACAACGGACTTCCGGATGCTTTGCGCGCGGCCGTCCTGCAGAACCACAGGTCATGGCCAAAGTCATGACGCAGAGAATCGTCCGGAGGCGTTACGATGCGTGAGATGATCGGTGCGATCCACTCAGCCGAAGTGGTTATTGCTGGAATTTACTGGAGCGAGTAGGGTCGCGGACGTGCCTGACAGCGCCGAGGAGCTTGAGCAGCAGATCGAGACGCTGCGCGCTGCCGTCCGCCAGGCGATGTCGGCCGGCGACCGGCCCCGAGCCAGGGCACTGAGGGCGGAGCTGCGCACCCTGGAGGATGCCTGGGACGAGGCCGTCGAGTCGTTGGCGCCGGAGCCCGAGGCGGTGCCGACCCAGCGGGACGGCGCCTCGATCCTGCCGCTGCGCGAGCAGGTGCACAGCGCCCTGACCTTGCTGTCGGTGCCGGCCGCGCCGAAGCTGATCGCCCAGGTGTACAACGCCTGCTTCGGCGGCGACATCAACAGCGCCAAGCTCACCAGCCTGCGCCGCGACGAGGAGCGGTCGTTCCGCTCAGCGCCGTTCGCCCGGCCGTACTACCTCTGCGCCGCGCTCACGGCCGACCGGCTCGCGCCCGTCCGCGGGCTGCTGGCGATCTCCACCTGGCCGCTCGACCGGCGCATCATCGGCCCGCTCAGCCCTCGGGTCGACTTCCTCACCGCCGCCGTGAGCATCGCCGAGCACATCGACCGCCTGCCCGGGATCGACCACAACGCCGCGCGGCTGCTGTGGCTGTTCGCCGAGAACATCCCCGGCGCCGCGGACGGCATCGGCTCGGCGAAACCGGACACCGTGATCCGGGCCGCCCGCGCAGAATTGCTCGCGCACCAACCGGTCGACCGGTCGCACCGCGAAGCGGCCGCCGCCCGGGCCAGGACCCAGCTCAACGACACCGACCGGCTCTTCGGCAGCCACCTGAGGAGTGTGCGCACAGGCACCGACTCCTAGCCAGCCGCTTCCCCCGCGAAGGAAGACGTCAGTGAACAGCACGGAACTGCGACTCGACCACCTGCGTGGCCCGGTACCGCCGACGCCGCACAACGCACGCACCATCGCTGCCCTCACCAGCAACCCCGCATGCGCGCGCCGGGCCGTGATGGACTCGGCCGGGGTCGACAAGCGCGCCGTCGCCGCCCGGGTCGGCTTTCCCCCGCCGTACGGGCAGTCGCCGTTCGCGATCACCCGCACCCGGGCGTTCGAGTCGCAGGTGAAGGCGAACGGCTGCGCCGAATTGCTGCGGATGCTGCGCGAGCTGCTCGACCTGTCGATCCCCGAGGTGGCGTACCAGGACCTTGATGAGGTCGCCGGCAACGTCAGCCACGAGGTGCGGCACAAACTGGCGCGTCAGGTGCTCGGGGCGGCCGCGACCGGGCTCGATGACGGCGGCACGCTCTTCGACCACCCGCTGCTGCGGCTGCCCGTCGGCGGCCGGCAGGTGTTCCTCGAGCCGGACCTCATCGCGTTCCAGTTCAAGGGCACCTTCCACGTCATCGAGATCAAGTCGTTCGCCGTCATCGACGGTCAGGCCGACGGCGGCAAGGTGGCCGCCACCGCGGTGCAGTCCGCCGTGTACGTCGTTGCGCTGCGCCGTCTGCTCGCCGAACTCGGGCACGACCCGGCGACCGTCTCGGACCGGGTGGTGCTGGTCTGCCCGGAGAACTTCTCCAACCACGCGGTCGCGACCCTCATCGACGTGCGGCGGCAGCTCACCGTGCTCAACCGCCAGCTCGACCGGATGACCCGCATCGACTCCCTGCTGGAGCCGCTAGACGCGGGGCTGACGTTCGACCTGGCGCCGGACCGCGACGGCAAACCGACCCGGCCGGTCGGCGAGCTGTGCGACGCGTTGGAGCACATCCCCGCGCGGTACTCCCCCGACTGCCTCGCCATGTGCGAGCTGTCGTACTTCTGCCGCAACGAAGCGCGCGGGACCACGCACGCGCTGGGCCGCTCGGTCAGCGAGGAGCTCGGCAGCATCGAGTCGGTGGCGACCGCGCTCGCCCTGGCCAGCGGGGGTCTGCCGCCGTCGCCGGAGCAGGCCGAGGCCGCCGGGGTACTGCGGGCCGCGCTGCGGCTGCGCAACGAGTGCTTCGGGCTGCCGGCATGACATCGCTGACGTCGCTCGCCCGGGCGCTCGCGGTGCAACAGGAGACCGCGCAGCGGATCACCATGGTCCGCCACACGCACATCAGCGACCGGCCGCTGGTCTTCGTCCCGCTGACCCTCGCCGGCGAGGCCAACGCCCCGCTCGCCGCGCTGCTCGGCGACGACCGGCACGCGCCGCGGCTGCTCGTCGTGCCGCAGCCACGCAACCGCGACCAGCGCTTCGCGTTCGCCGCCGAACTCGGGCGGATCGTCCTGTCCTATGTAGACAGTTTCGCGCGGCATCAGGAAGAGGTGCCGGCGAAGGTCACCCGGTTCAGGTTCAGCGACGCACCGCAGATCCTCGTACCGAACCCCGGCGGCGTCGGATTCGTCCGGCTCTTCGGCCGCTCGACCAGGCTGCGGCGCACCTACGGCGAGTACGCCGTCCCCACGGTCGTGCCGCTGCTCGGCAGGTGGCTCACGTTCTTCGCCGAGCGGGCCGAGTATCCCGGGTCGTCGCTGCTGGTACCGATGACGTCGGCGCTCGGCGCGCACTGGGCGACCGGGCAGAGCACCGTCGAGGACGCCAACCTCGCGGCGTTGCTGGCCTGGATCGACCCGCCCGCCGGGGTGTCACCGTTCGACGCCGCGATCGCCGCCGAGGACCCGGAGCACTCCCCGCCGGCCGGCCCCACCACCGACCCGACGTTCGACGCCGAACGGCTGGCGCCGGCCATCGACCGGTACGCGCGCACCGACGGCAATCCCCCAGCCCGTGAACGTGCGCTCGCGTTGTTGCAGGACAACCTGCGCAGCCAGCTGCAGCCGACGTGGGAGCTCATGTGGCGCGGCGCCGACCTGCTCCGCAAGCTCACGCCGGGTGCGCACGTCGTGGACCGCTGGGCCGAGGACCGCGACGCGTACACCAACTACGTCAACTACCTCAACGGCGACAACCCCCTGCCGCAGGCCCGCCGCGACAGTGCCGTGGCCGCGGCGCGGCGGCTGAGCCGGCTGGAGCGTGCGCAGGCGTCGTACGACGCGCAGCGGGCGCTGGACGATCCGCTCGTGATGGCCGAGTTCCGCCTTGCCGGCGAGGCGTTCACGGGTACGGTCATCGCCGCTTCGCCGGACCGGATCGACGACAGCGGAGCCCGGCGCAAGCTCCGGCCACGCATCACGGTGCGCACGGTTGACCCGTTGCGGCTGAACGACGGTCGCGAGGTGACGTCGCCGGCCCGGCCCGCGCAGAGGGCGCAGATCCTCGCGCTGGCCCCCGTCGATGGTGCCCTTGATGTGGAGTTGGAGCTCAGCGGCGGTATGGGGCGCTCACTCACCGCCCCGCCCGGCAGCGTCCCGGCGGAGGGCGAGCTGGTCACGTACAGCACGGTCTCGGACGCGTTCCAGCCCTCCGGCCAGTTCCCGGAGGCCGAGGACACGCCGTGGACGCATGGCGGCCCGCCGGCACCGGCGACGCCGACCGAGGAGGACGCCGTGGAGGCCTGGTCGTGACCACCGACGTGTTTCCGGCCGTGATGTCGGACCTGCAGTTCGGGCCGGGCCAGGGCGTCGTCGTCGACTCGCCGCCCGGCGCCGGCAAGTCGACGCTGGTCGTGCGGGCGGCCCGGCACATCGCCGCGTCCGGCGAACCGCTCGCGATCGTCGCCCAGACGAACGAGCAGGTCGACGACCTGATCGCCAACCTGGCCACCGCGGCGCCCGACATCCCGATCGGCCGCCTGTCGGCGCAGGGCTACGTAGCGACGCCCCGGATCGGCACCCACCGCAACGTCGCCGTCGACACCGCCGTCGCCGGACTCGGCGGCTCCCAGGTCATCGTCGGCACCGCCGCCAAGTGGGCGACACTGACCAGCGGCTCATGGCCCTGGGCAATCATCGACGAGGCGTACCAGATGCGCTCCGACGCCCTGCTGCGCATCGCGGGCCGCTTCGAACGGACACTGTTCGTCGGCGACCCTGGCCAGCTCGACCCGTTCTCGACGGTGGAGACCGAGCGGTGGGCCGGCCTGTCCTGGGATCCCCAGCTCAGCGCCGTGGCAGTGCTGCTGCGGCACAACGAGGACATCAAGGTCCACCGCCTGCCGGTGTCGTGGCGCCTGCCGTCCACCGCGGCGCCGGTCGTGTCGGAGGCGTTCTACCCGTTCACCGGCTTCACGTCCGGCACCGGCCCCGGCGACCGGTCCTTGAGCTTCGCCACCCACGCCTTCGGCTCGTCCCCGCTGGACACGACGCTCGCGGTGGCGGCCGGCACTGGTTGGGCGCTGCACGAGCTGCCCGCCCGGCACAGCATGCGTACGGATGCCGAGGTCGCCTCGGTCTGCGCCGAGGCCGCGCTGCGGCTGCTGCAGCGGGGCGCGGTCGCGGTGTCGGAGAAGGCCCCGGGCGGCGCCCCGGTGACGGCGGACCGGATCGCGATCGGGACGGCACACCGGGACCAGGCGGCGGCGGTCCGTCAGTTCCTGCCGGCGGACTCGGGGATCACCGTCGACACCGCGAACCGGCTGCAGGGCCGCGAGTACGACGTCACCATCGTCTGGCACCCCCTGTCCGGCCGCAAAGACGCGACCGCGTTCCACCTTGAGTCAGGCCGGCTGTGCGTGCTGACCTCCCGCCACCGGCATGCGTGCATCGTGGTGGCGCGGGCGGGGATCTCGGAACTGCTGGATGCCCACCCGTCCACCGGAAGGATGTACCTGAACGAAATCGTCAAATTCCCCGACGGCTGGGAAGCCAACCAAGCGGTGATGTCACACCTGGACCAGCACCGAGTGAGTGCGGCATGAGCATCCCTCCTGAGCGCTGAAGCTGTCGATCGTCCGTCAGACTGTTGCGGTGGTGGATCAGCTGCCCACAGGGCTCTATGAGGTCGTCGTTACCAAAGCGCTCGATGCGCAACTCGCCAACGTCGACTTCGAGCTCGTCAAACGACAGAGCCTTCGATCCGCCGAGGCCGCCGACCGTATCGCGCAGCTGCTAGCGCGACAGGTTGAACGCGCGCTCGATGCGGTGCCGGGGGAGGATCGGGTCGCCGTCGGCATCGAAGTGGCGCAGCGGCTGCTCGAATCGCTCGGCGCGCGGCTGCCGAGAACGGAGCCGACGCTTGCGTCGCCGCTGGCGCCCGGTGAAATGCTCAGCGCAATCGGCGAGCGGCGACCGGACGGTTCTGTACACACGGCGGACGGGCCGTTGATCCCGCTGCTCGACACCACGCTGCTGACGAACGCGCCCGGCGAACCCCGAGTCGGCAATCAAATTCACACCGAGATCGCTTCTGCCGACGCCATCGACGTGGTGATGGCGTTTATTCGGCTCAGCGGCATCCGGCCACTGCTGGATGCCCTGCGGGCGCACTGTGCGCGAGGCAGACCGTTGCGCGTGCTCACAACGACGTACACCGGATCGACCGAGGCCAAGGCGCTGGACATGCTGACGGACCTCGGCGCCGAGGTTCGCGTCTCGTACGACCTGTCCACGACCCGCCTGCACGCCAAGGCATGGCTGTTCCACCGGCACTCAGCCTTTGCCACCGCTTACGTCGGCTCGTCCAATCTCACGCACTCCGCTCAAGTGGCGGGACTCGAGTGGAACGTTCGGATCTCGGCCGCACGCAACGTTGACGTCGTGAAGAAGATCGAGGCAGTCTTCGACAGCTATTGGCAGGGCGGCGACTTCCTCCCCTACGATCGGGCCGAGTTCGACGATGCGCTGGATCGCGAGCGGAAGCCGACCGACCGCAGTATGGCCGTGCTCAGCCCGCTTGAGGTACGTCTCGAACCGTTTCAAGAGCGAATGCTCGAGCTCATCGAGCTTTCCCGTTCGCGTGGTCACCACCGCAACCTTCTGGTGTCGGCAACCGGCACCGGCAAGACCGTCATGGCGGCGGTCGATTATGCCCGGCTGCGCGGCGCACTGCCCAGGGCACGGCTGCTGTTCGTCGCACATCGCCGGGAGATCCTTGAGCAGGCTCTGCTGACGTTCCGCCAGGTCATGCGCGACCACGCGTTTGGCGAGCTGTGGGTCGACGGCGCCCGACCGACCGCGTTTGAGCACGTGTTCGCCTCGGTACAGAGTCTCAACGCAACCGCACGGGAGCATCTCGCGCCCGACCGCTTTGACGTGGTCATCATCGACGAGTTCCACCACGCGGCGGCGAGCTCCTATCGGTTTCTCATGGACGAGCTCACGCCCCGGGAACTGCTCGGGCTGACCGCCACACCGGAACGGGCCGACGGTGAGCCGATCCTGCATTGGTTCAGCGACCGCATCGCCGCCGAGTTGCGGCTCTGGGACGCGATCGAGCAGCACCGCCTGGTCCCGTTCGCGTACTACGGCATCCACGACGGCGTCGACCTGCGCGGCGTGCCATGGCGGCGCGGCCACGGCTACGACGAGGGCGCCCTCACCAACGTCTACACCAGCAACGATGCCTGGGTCCGGCTGGTGTTCCAACAGCTCACGACGCACGTCGACAACGTCGCCGCCATGCGCTGCCTCGGATTCTGCGTCAGCATTGCCCATGCCCGGTACATGGCAGAGCGGTTCACGAAACTCGGCGTTGCCGCGACCGCGGTGGTCGGCACCACCCCGGATGCCGAGCGGCGCGCGGCGCTCAACGGGCTGGAGAACGGCACCATTCAGGTTGTCTTCTCGGTCGACCTGTTCAACGAGGGCGTCGACATGCCGACGGTCGACACACTGCTGATGCTGCGCCCCACGCAGAGCGCCACGTTGTTCCTCCAGCAGCTCGGCCGCGGACTCCGCACCGCCAAGGGCAAGAGCATCTGCACCGTGCTGGACTTCGTCGGGACGCACCGGCAAGAGTTCCGCTTCGACCGGCGGTACCGGGCGCTGTTGGGCGGCAGTCGCCACGATCTTGAGCAGGCGATCACGAACGGCTTTCCATTCCTGCCGGCCGGCTGCCACATGGAGCTCGACCGTGTTGCCCAGGAGATCGTGCTGCGCAGCGTCCGGGATGCCGTCCCGTCACGCTGGCCGGCGAAGGTTGCGGAGCTGCGCACGCTCGCACAGAGCCGTGCGACCGTCACGATGGCGGACTATCTCGCCGAGACCGGGCTCGAAGTGAGCGACATTTACGCTGGCAAACAGGGCTGGTCGGCGATGCAGGAAGCAGCCGGTCTGCCGGTAGCCGCCGCCGGACCGCACGAAACAGTGCTGCGCCGGGCTATCGGACGGCTGCAACACCTCGACGACCCTCAGCGCCTCGATGGTTACCGTGCCCTGCTCGGCAGGTCGCAGGCTCCGGACGTCGACACGCTGCCGGACCTCGAACAGCGGTTGCTGCGGATGCTGCTGGCGAGCGTTGCCGACCAGGTCGTCGGGAAGGACGACTCGTTGCAACATGCGGCCGACCTCATGTGGTCGCATCCCCAGGTGATGGCCGAACTGCATGAGCTGCTTGACGTCCTCAGTGATGCGCCCAGCCACGTCCAACACCAACCCCTGCCGAGCATTCCATTGCAGGTGCACGGTCAGTACACCCGAATTGAAATTCTGGCCGCGGTCGGCGAGGGCAACGGCGTGAAGACCCCGCAATGGCGAGAAGGCGTCTACGACGCGAAGTCCGCCGGCGCGGACCTGCTCGCATTCACCCTCGACAAGACGGGAGGCGACTTCTCCCCGACGACCCGTTACCGCGACTACGCCATCAACCGGGACCTCATCCATTGGGAGAGCCAGTCGACGACACCGGCCGACAGCCCAACCGGACGGCGTTACCGGAGCCATGTGGCAATGGGCCGGTCGATTCTGCTCTTCGCCCGGTCCAGGGTCGACGACCGCGCATTCTGGTTTCTCGGCCCGGCAACCTACGTCAGCCACCAGGGCGAGCGACCGATGGCGGTGACGTGGAAGCTGCAAACGCCCTTGTCAGGAGACCTATACGCAACGTTCGCGGCGGCCGTGGCCTAGGCGCTCGGGAGCCTACGGCGAGGGCTGCCGCCCAATGCCGACACAGGGCGGTAATTCACACCATCGATGCAGCGTCAGGTGGGCAATTCCAGGTAGCGCTCCTCGCAGACTGGGCATCTGGGCAGGGATTCGTGATCCTGATATGGGACGAAGTAGATACCGCACATGGATCGGACGCCAAGGCCCACGACCGAGCTGCGGGCAAGGTTCCGTCGATGCGTGTAGTGCGCCATGTCGTTTGGATTTGACTGCGCGACTTGGCCAAGATTGGTGATCGCCTGCAGCTGGCCGACGCGAAGGACATGACTGCCAATCTCGCCGATTGTCGAGAAAGTATCACCAAAGCGGTCCCAGCTAGTCTCCGGCGGACTGACTGAGATCAGCACACGAATCGTCGCCTGTCAGCCCAGGTTGGACGTGCGGAACTCGTTCGCGAGGTCGATCTCGACAACGGTTTCTTCGCGTTTGAAGTCCGGTTCGTGCACCTGCGCCACGGTCAGCGTGCACTCTCCAAACCGTTTCTCCGGATCCGTCGGGTGCGGAAGGATGAACGCAGTGGTCCCGCTTTCGGAGACCACTCGCAGTGCTTCGAGCACGAGACGCTGTATGTTGAGCTCCCAGTCAGACAACAGCCTTGCCGCGGCTTCACGCCTAAGCTGTCGGCGGTCTTCGTCGGTTGGAAGCCATCTGTCGATCTCGCCGGATTGGTCGGCACGCTTCACGCGTTCGTAGAAGTCGTCGTGGTCTTTGTGGCCGCCCTTTGCGAGTCCGGCTGCAACGAGCCAGCAGACTCCGGTGCCTGGATCGATCCACACGCCGCCACGCCATTGGCCGGACTTGATCTCAAGTAGCGTGAAGCGGGTGCTGCTCCTGATCCGCCCGACGTGGTTGTCGCGTTGTGGATCTTCTCCGAAGCTTTCGCGTGCTTTGTGGATGATCGGATGAGGCAGCTCGCTCAGTGGCGAGAGCGGGTCGAGCCCTCCAACACCAACCTGCGGCTGGGCATGCGGTGCCTCCCATCCGGAGAGTAGATCGTCCAGCACGACTCGGAGGGTTGGGCGGGCCCGTCGGGATTCCACCGGGCCATTGTCCGGGGTAGTGCCGGCTGGGAGCGCAAGCGACGCCCCAGCCGAACGGTCGATTTAGAGGAGGTCGGAAAGTTCGTCGATGGCAGCGGATCGGTTCTGCTGCTGGCGTGCGAACCGCTCGGCAAGTTCGCGGCGGTCGCGTTGGCGGCGCTGCTCGAAGTTGACGACCTCGCTGAATGGGATGCGTCGGTCACGGCCGACACGATCGAACGCGATCTCGCCGCGATCGAGAAGTTTGTACAGGTGCGTGCGACTCATGCCGAGGCGATCGGCAGCCTCATTCGGGGTGAGTGTGGCGGTCGGCTCGAACGCAGCGATTTCGGCGCCCTCACGAACGGACTCACTCAGCGCACGAATGACGTCGAGCATCTCGGGCGAGATCTCGGCAGCAGCACGCTCAAGTTGGTCGAACTGCTCGGCAGGAACATGGGAGGTGTCGATCGCGCGCATGGTTCACCCACAGGTTGACTGGTCGTCGCAGATGTCACAGCTATCGTAGATGTCACAGATGCTACCAGTCGCTGCCTAGCGGGAGCAACTGTTCGAGTTGGCCGAGCGGACACGTGTTCAGTGCGCCTTCCAAGCCGATGGCGCAGGTCAGAGCGACCTCGGGTGAATGAGGATTGGTGCTGGAAGGCTTCAGGTAAGCCAACTGTCCACAACCCATCAAGTCAGTGCCGCCTGCGCGGTTGGTAGGAGATCAACCTTGCCCGCACGGCCGAGACCAACGCATCTTTGCCGGTAAAGACGGCCGGGGTGGCGCGGGCCTGTCGGGCGGCGCCGGTAGGGTGCAGGGAGGCTGGGGAAGGAGTTGGATGAGCTCGCCAGGGCTGTCGTTCGGGCTGGACGACTTCGGGCTGGACGATCGCATGCGGTTGTTCAGCTACGTCACCGCCGACAACCGGCTCGCCTACCTGTGGCTCCTGCGCGCCTTCGACGCCGCCCGCACCGCCTACCACGTCGTCCTGCACACCTCCGAGGTAGCCGCCTCGCTGGCCGCGCTCCGCGAGCTGCACGCCGACTGCCCCGACCCGGCCGAATTGGAGCTCCCGCGCCTGCTGGACGCGCTCGTCGAATGGGGTGTGCTGGACCGCGGTCAGGACGCCACCCGGGCGGCGACGCTCGCGGAGTACCGCAACCGCCACTCGGTCTACCAGTTCACCGAGGCAGGGTACCGGGCGCACCGGGCGGTGGAGAACGTGCTCACCGCCACGATGGACGACTCGACGCTGTCCCGGCTGGTCTTCGCCGACCTGCTCGCCGACCTGCAGGCCCTCGCCCAGGCGAACGCCGACGGGGACGCCGAAGAGGTGTACCGCAAGCTCAACCGGCTCGACCGGGCGCTGGCCGACATCGCCGAGCGGGCCGCCCGGTTCTACCACCTGCTCGGGGATCTGAGCCGGACCAACGACGTGCGGCCCGAGGCGTTCCTGGCGCACAAGGACGCGCTGCTGGCGCACCTGCGGGACTTCCACGACGAGTTGCAGCGGTACACGCCTCGGCTGCGGGCGGCGGTACACGATGTGGAGGCTACCGGCCTGGAGCGGCTGATCGAGGCGGCGGCGAAGGCCGATGAGCGGCTGTTCCACTCGCCGGTCGAGCGGCTGGAGGACTGGCGGCGGCGCTGGGCAGGGCTGCGGTCGTGGCTGGCGCCGCCGGCGCCGGACCAGTCCAGTGAGGCCGACCGGCTCGCCGAGGCCACCATCTCCGCGATCGGTGACGTGCTGGGGCTGCTGCGCCGCGTGACTGAGGCGCGGCGAGGCGGGGTCAGCCGTGAGTCGCAGCTGCGGCACCTCGCCGCGTGGTTCACCGGGGTGGAGTCGCTGCCGGCCGCGCACGCCCTGTATGACGCGGCGTTCGGCCTCGGGGCGCCGCGGCATGTCGGGGTCGCGCACGCGGATCCTGAGGCGGTGCCGAGCCGCTTGTCGTGGTGGGATGCGCCGGCGGTGGAGCTGTCCCGGACACTGGTACAGACCGGGCGCGCCCCCGGTCAGGGTAACGGCCGGCCGGCCCGGGTCGACCGGGGCGACGAGCGCCGCCACCGGTTGCGGGCCGCGCAGGTGGAGCAGGAGCAGCGGTACACGGTGGCCGCCCGCCGACTGGCCGAGCTGGAGCCGGGCGAGGTGACCGGGCAGACGTTGGACGAGATGCAGACCGCCGTGCTGTTGCGGCTGCTGGACGCCGCGCTCGCCGCACGGGTCGGCGCGGCGCGCGGGGTGCCGCTGGCGGCGGCCGCGCACGGGGTGCGGCTCACCCTGGTGCCGGCGCCGGGCCGGTACACGACGGTGCGCACCGCCGCCGGCCGGTTGCTGGTGGATGGGTACACGCTGACCATCACCCCGGCGGAGCGGACAGCGGTGCGTGAACTGGAGACGGTCGGTTCATGAGCGCGAGCTCCCGGTACGCGCAGGACATCGCGGACATCGAGCTGGCCGATTATCAGCGCGCGGTCCGGTTGGTGCTGCGGCACCCGCTGATCACAGCGGACTGGCCTGACGAGAAGGCGCTGCCGCGGGTGCGCAGGTTCGCCGCCACGCTGCGCCGGGACCTCGCCGAGGCGTTCGGGTACCGGCTGGAGCTGCACGGCGGCACCGCCCGGCTGGTCCGGACCCGCGATGCGCTCGACCCGACCCAGCCGGCCCTGACCAAGACCGGCCGGCCGTTCGACCGGCAGAGGTACGCGTACCTGTGCCTGTGCCTGGCGGTGCTCGGCCGGGCCGGGGTACAGATCACGCTCAGCGAACTGGCGGACTCGGTGGCCTCCGACGCCGGCCGTATCGCGGGCCTGGGCCTGGACCCCGATTCGGGTGGTGACCGCAGGGCGTTCGTCGACGCGGTGGCCTGGCTGGAGGAGCGCGGGGTGCTGCGGCTGACCGACGGTTCGAGCGCCGCGTGGGCCAGCGACCCGGGGCTCGGCGAGGCGCTGTACGACATCGCCCGCGACGCCGTCTTCGCCATCTTCCGGCCGACCCGGGTGATCCAGCACATCGACTCCGTCGCCGGGCTGCTCGACCGTTCGCTGGCCGGCAGCGGCAACGCCGAGCGCCGGGCGGCGGCGCAGTCCGCCAGGCGGGCCGTCGTGGAGTCGCCGGTCGTGTACTTCGCCGACGTCGCCGAGCCGGTCGGCAACCACCTGCGGGGTTCGGCGCTCGGCGCTGACCTGTACCGGCTGACCGGGTTGCGGGTGGAGCGCCGCGCCGAAGGTGTCCTGCTCGTCGACACCGCCGGGTTCTCCACCGAGCGGTTCCCGGGCGCCGGGTCGGTGGCGCAGGCCGCGGTGCTGCTCGCGGTGGAGATGGCCGACCGGGTGGCGGACCCGGACGGCCGGCGGGTCAAGCGGCTGCCGGCGGTGGACGCCGCCGCGGCGCGGCACGCGCTGGTCGGGCAGGTGGACGCCGGGCTGCCGACCGCCACCCTGGTCCGGCTCGACGAGGGAAGCGACCCCGGTGACCCGTCGAGCACGCCGGCAGACGACGATCCCGCCGAGCAGCGGCTACCCTTCGTCACCGACAGTTTTCTGCGCTCGGCGGTCGACGGCATCCTCAGCCGGTACGGCAAGGCGTTCGGCGCCCAGTGGCACACCGACCCGCAGCGGCTCGGCGACGAGGCGGTCGCGCTGCTGGAGCGGTTCGGCGCGGTCAGCCGGGTGCCCGGTGGGGTGCTCGTGCGGCCGTTGACCGGGCGGTACCGCAACACCGTGGCGACGGTCAGCAGCCGGTCCGCCGCGGCGACCCTGTTCTAGGAGCAGTCATGTTCGAGCAGCGTGGCCCGCGCCGGTTCGCCCCGGCCCGGGCCGGCATCATCAACCTCTGGGACTACCGCGACGAGGAGTTCCTGTTCGTCGACGGGTGGCTGGTGCTGCGCGGACCGAACGGGTCGGGCAAGACCAAGGCGCTCGAGGTGCTGTTCCCGTTCGTCCTCGACGGGCGGATCGAGCCCCGCCGGCTCAACCCGTTCGCCGGCGAGGACCGCACGATGAAGTCGAACCTGCTGTACCGCGGGCAGGACAGCGCCCACGCGTACGTGTGGATGGAGTTCAGCGACGGCGACCAGTACGTCACCATCGGCATCGGGCTGCGCGCCCATCGGCATGCCGACCGGGTCACCCGCTGGCACTTCGTCGCCGACGGGCGGGTGGGTGTCGACTTCTCGCTGCTGGACACCGACGACCGCCCGCTGACCCGCAAGGACATCCTCGCGCAGCTCGGGCCGGAGGCGGTGCGCGACTCCGCGGAGGAGTACCGGCAGCTGGTCGACGCGCGCCTGTTCGGGCTCGGGCCGGCCCGGTACGAGCAGCTGCTCGACCTGGTCCTCACGCTGCGCAAACCGCAACTGGCCAAGGACCTCAACCCGGTCGAGCTGTCCCGCACGCTGCAACGCGGGCTGCGGCCGCTCGACGAGCACCTGATCGTGGAGGCGGCGCGCTCGTTCGACGACATGGAGGCCGTCGCCCGTACCTTGGAAGGGCTGGTCGCCGCCGACTCGGCCACCGCCGCGTTCCTGTCGGTGTACGCCACCTACCTGCGCACCCATGCGCGGGCGGCGGCCGACGGGGTCACCACCCGGCGCGACACCGTCGACCGGCAGAAGGTGGCGCTGCGCGAGGCACGCACGGCCGCCGCCGAGGCCGCCGGCGCTGAGCGGTCCGCGGCAGTCGCCCTGGACGCGGTGGCGGGCGAGCCGGCCCGGCTGCGGGCGCACCTGGACAGTCTCAAGGCATCGGCGGCGTACCAGTCGCACGAGCAGCTCGCCGACCTTCAGCGGCACGTGCACGACCTCGCCGAGGCGGCCGCCCGCGCCGCCGCGACGGTCACGGTCGAGCAGGACGCGGTGACCCGGCGGCGCGCCGAGTGGGAACGCGCCGGCGTGGCCGGCCGCGCCGCGGCGGCGAAGGCGGACCGGCTCGCCGCCGACGTCGCACTCGACGCGGAGGACGCGGGGGTGCCCTGGTCGAGTGCGGACAGCGCGGCCGAGGGCCTGGCCACCAGGATCGCCGGCCGGGTCGCCGGCCGCCGTGAGGACCTGCGGGCGGTGCGCGAGCACGCCGACCGGCTCAGCCACGCCGAGCGGGACCACGCCAGGGCAGCCGCGGACGCGGCCGACGCGACGGCCGCGGTGGAGCTGGCCAGGCAGGACGAGCAGCGGGCGCGGGACGCCGTCGCCGCGGCCTTCCAGCGGATGCACGAGGACCTGCGCACCTGGTCGCAGCAGCAGTCCGGGCTGCTCACCGACCTGGAGCTGCCCGGGCTGCCCGAGGCCCTCGCCGACGCCGTCACCGGCATCGGCGAGCCGGACGCACCCGGGCTGAAGGAGGTGTACACACGGCACGTCGGGCCGGCGGTGACCGTCCGCCGGGAACGACTGGCCGCCCTCGCCGCCGAACGCGCCGGCCTGGACCAGCGACGGGCCGGCATCGTCGCGGAGCGGGACCGCATCGCCGCCGAGCACGACGACGCCCCACCGCCGCTGACCAGCCGCACCGCCGCGCGGGACGGTGTGCCCGGCGCCCCGCTGTGGCGGCTGGTGCGCTTCGCCGACGGGGTACCCGGGCCCGACGCCGCCGGCATCGAAGCGGCACTGCACGCCGCCGGTCTGCTCGACGCCTGGCTGCACCCCGACGACGAGACCGCCGCCGGCGCGCTGGCCGGGGACGCCAGCGACGGCTACCTGGTACCGCTGGCCGCCGCGCAACGGCCGTCCGGGCCGACCCTGGCCACGGTGCTGGTGTGCGAGGACCAGCAGGACGTCCCGGCCGACCGGGTCGCCGCCGTGCTCGCCTCGATCGCCCTCACGGATGTGGTACGTCCCGGCGCGGACGCGGTGGCGGTGGGCCGGGACGGTAGATACGCGCAGGGCATCGAGGCCGGGCGCTACGTCAAGGACACCTGCGAGTACATCGGGGCGACCGCACGGGCCGCCCGCCGCGCCGCCCGCATCGCCGAGTGCGACCGTGCGCTGGCCGACCTTGACGCCGCGACCGGCCGGCTGGAGCAGGAACGCGCCGGGCACGCCGCGGTCCTGGCGGCGGCGGAGGCCGCGGCCGAGCTGCTGCCGTCGCCGGCGCCCGTCCGCACCGCCCTGCGCGAGCACGACCGGGCCGGCGTCGCGTTGCGCGGCCGGACCGAGGCGGCGACCGCCGCCGCAGCCCGCCTCGATCAGGCCGTCGCCGAGCAGGCCAGCGCCGGCGCGGCCCTGCGGCGGGTGTGCGCGGAGCGGGCGCTCACCATGGACCGGATCGAGGCCGTCGCGGCCGCCGTCGCCCGGCTGGAGCATCGAGCCGTACGCCTGGAAGCGGCCTACGCGGAAGCGGCAGCCGCCGCCGAACAGCTGGCCCAGGCCGAGGCTCGGCACGGCGAGGCGGCCGAGCGGCACGCGGCCGCCCAGGAACAGGCGCGCGCCGCCGGCCACCGCCACGAGGAGAAGGACGAGGCGTACCGGACGCTGCGCGCGACCGTGGGCGCCGAGGCCGAACGGGTCCTCGCCGAGGTGGCGCGCACCACCGACGAGGTGAGCGCCGCCGAGCGGATCCTCAGCGAACGCCGGGAGGCGCTCACCGAGGCCCGGGAGGCGAAGGTCGCCGCGGCCACCCGCGCCGAGCTCAGCGAGCAGTCACTGGTCACCGCGCTCGCCGAGGCCCAGCACGACGCCGGACGGCTGCGCCCGTTCGCCCAGCCGGACCTGCTTGGACTCATGCGCTGCCCCACCGACCTGCGCTGGCCGGCCCGTGACCTGACCGACCCCGATCCTGACGCCGGCCTGCACCCGCAGATCGTGGCCCTGCATGAGGCGATCCTGGCGGCCACCCGGGAGCTGAGCCCGACCGAGACGTCACTCAAGCAGAGCGCCACCCGGCTCACCTCGGCGCTGACCGAGCTGCAGGCGCAGCTGCCGGCCGCCGGACTCGACCACCGGCCGGAGTGGGACACCGACGACGGCCTGATCGTGGTCCGCGTCGCGGACGAGCAGGGCCTGACGCCGGTCGCGTCCTTCGCCGAGCGCATCGCCCGGGAGCGGCACGACCAGGAGCAGCTGCTCACCGACGCCGAGCAGCGGGTGTTCGAGGACGCGCTGCTCGGCCAGCTCGCCCGGCAGATCCATCACCGCACGATCGAGTCGCGGGACCTGGTACAGGCGATGGACGGCCAGATGCGCGCCCGACGGATGTCGTCGGGGCTGACCGTCGGCGTCGGCTGGCGGCTGTCCGACGACCTCGACCCGGACCAACGCGAGGTGTGCAAGCTCCTGGAGCGCGACCCGGCCCGGCTCGGCCCCGGCCAGCTCACCACGCTGCGCCGGCACTTCGCCGGGCGGATCAAGGCGGCGCGAGCGACCGCGCCGGAGCGGCCGTACCGGGAGCTGCTCGCCGACGTGCTCGACTACCGGCAGTGGCGGGTGTTCGCGTTCACCCTCCACCGCCCGGGCGGCGGGGTCGAACCGCTCACCCGGGCCAGGCACAGCCAGCTCTCCGGCGGCGAGCAGTCCGTGTCACTGCACCTGCCGCTGTTCGCCGCCGCGAACGCCCTGTTCGGCTCGGCCCGCCGCGACGCGCCCCGGCTGCTCGGCCTGGACGAGGCGTTCGCCGGGGTCGACGACACCGGCCGGGGCGAGCTGATGGCCCTGGCCAAACAGTTCGACCTGGACCTGTTCATGACCGGCTACGACCTGTGGGCCACCTACCCCGCGGTCGGCGGCGCGGCCCACTACGACCTGTCCCACTCGGCCGTGGACCACGCCGTCTCCACCGTGCTGCTGGTGTGGGACGGCACGATGAACGTCGCCGACTTCGACGGCAGCCTCGCCACCGCCCTCGGATCGCCGCAACGCCGGCAGGCGCCGGGTGCCCGTACCACAGCGGAGGCCGACGAACTGTTCGCCGAGCTCGTCGACGAATGACCTCGTGGGAATCGCTGGCCGGCGAGGCCGGCTGGCGCCGCCTGCTCGCCGCCGCCCGCCGCAGCCTCGAACGCACCGGCGGCGACCTGACCGGCAGCATCTCGGTGAGCGACCCCACCGAGGCGGAGCGGCTGGTCGTCATCGGCGTCACCGGGGTGTACCGGCCAGCTTCGGCCGCCCGGCTGACCGTGCGCCTGGACAGCGTCGACGGGTACCTTCGCGAGGCGTACAAGGTCGGTCTCACCGATGTGCTGCAGGCCGCCGCCCCGTTGCGCAACCGCCCCGGCGAGGCGCTCCGCGAGACGTCGGCTCGGGCGGCCGTCCTCGAAGCGGCCCGGCAGTCCCGGCATGCGGACGCCCCCTGGTACGAGGGCTGGCTCGAAGACCTGCGCAGGGACGGCACGATCACCCGGATCGTCCGCTCCGGCCTGCCGTTCCCGGACGTGCTGCGGGTCCTGGACGCGCTGCCGGCGGCCGACGAGCCGCTGCCGGCCTTCGCCGACCGGGTGCTGGGCGACACCAAGGGCCTGAACGACGGCTTCGTCCGCGGCCTGACGCTGCGCGCGCTGGCGGCCTGGCTCGGCGTCGCCGCACCGGCCGGCGCGGAACAGGAGCGGGAGCTGTGGGAGTCGGTCGGCGTCATCCCGGACGACCTGGCCAGCCAGGTCTTGGTCCTGAACCTCCCGGCCCGCGGCGGGCTGCTCGGCAGGTGGCTGAGCGAGGCCGCGCAGGTCGGCATGCCGGTGCGAGTAACGCTGTACCACCTGCGCCGCGAACCGCTGCACCTGCCGTGCGACGAGATCTTCGTGTGCGAGAACCCAGCGGTGCTGCGGGCGGCCGCCGGCGCCCCGTCCCGCCCGCTGATCTGCACCGAGGGCGTGCCGTCCGCCGCGGTGCACCGCCTGCTGCACGCCGCCCCCGACGCCGTGATCAGGTGGCGCAACGACTTCGACTGGACCGGCGTCCGGCTGACGGGTGCGGCGCTGCAGCGGCACCCGCGGTGCGTACCGTGGCGGATGTCCGTCGCTGATTATCAGGCGCACGCTGGCGACGGCGTGCCGCTGCAGGGTGTGGCACCGGCGGCGGCCGGCTGGGACCCGCACCTGGTCGAGGCGATGCGGCGGACGGGGCAGGCCGTGATGGAGGAACGGCTCTTGAACAACCTGCTGCATGACCTTCGCCCGGCTTAGTTCGGCGGCACCGCGAGTTCAGGTGCGGTGTACCGGCCGGGCGTCGGGGTGCAGCCGGCGCAGGCCGTCGCGGGCGACCTCGGTGGCGCTGCCCGCCGCCCGGGCCAGGTCCCACTCCAGGTACACCTTGTCGCCGTCGTAGCAGCCGAAGCTGCTGGAGACGCACAGCAGCGGCTCACGCTCGATCAGGTGCCCCTCCCGCACGATGTCGTGGCCGAACACGGCCACCTTGCACCCATCGTGCAGCGCGCGAAGAAACGCGAAGGCCCGCTCAGCGGACGTGGTACGAGCCCACAGCAGCGCCCCGAGCGGTCCCGTCGAGGACATGTCCATCAAGGGCGTCGACTCGTACCCGCCCAGCGCCAGGTCATCGAGGTCACGCGGGCCGGAGATCTGCGCGTGCGGCGCGGCGTGCGTGAAGGCGATGGCCGCGACCGGCGCGACGACCGCCAGCGGCCAGCCCGCGATCCACTGGCGGATCGGTTCGAAGCCGCCCGGGGTGTACTGCCGTTCCAGGTACGCCGCCTCGTCGGGGTGGAACTTGGCCAGCTGTGGGCCGCCCAGATGGGCGTGCTCATGGTTGCCGAGCAGGAAATGGACCTGTTCCGGGTACGCCGCCTGGAGCTGCTGGGCCTCGGCGAGCAGCCGGGGCGTCTGGTCGACATAGAAGTCGCCGAGATGCTCGGGCCACGCCTGCGGCGCGATGGCCGGACCGTGCACCAGGTCCCCGCAGAACAGCAGGTGCGGCCGGGGACCTGGAGTGTCCATGATGGACCTGAACCGGGCCACGATCGCACGGAAGTCCGCGATGTTGCCGTGCAGGTCGGTGACGGCAAGCAGCCTACCCTCCGACGGCAGAGTCACCACCCGTGACATCGACCCACGATGGCACACCGGTCACCCGCAGTCCACCGTCACACCGCCCCCGATGATGCGTCCCCGATCCTGAGTGGGGTTGTGCCACGCGCCCCGTGTCGTGTAGAGAACAGCTTCCCCGCCATCACCACCGTCCCTTACCATCGTGGTGATCTTGTGAGCACCACTGCACTTGGGTCACGTCGTCGGCGTGGGCCTGGAATCCGGCGATCCATCGGGGTGTACTCATCACAGGATCGCCGTCTCTTCAAGGAGGCCCGTGCACGCACTCGATTCCCTCTTGGTCGCCGCCCAGGCCAGTGTGCGTCCCGAAGCCAGTCCGGCTCCGGTCGGGCGAAGCGTATGCAGGGTCCACCAGAATGATGTACGCGCGTTGGTCGTACCGACAAAGTCGTCTCAATCAACTGAACCGGACATCCGGTTCGAGTCACGCCTGTCGCTAGAGTGTGCCCGATGCCGAAGGTGGTAAACGTCGTCGGACGCGATGAGCGGCTGAAGGAGCTGTCGGCTCGATTTGGCGAGCTGACGCAGGGCCGAGGCGGCATTGTCTGGGTCGGCGGCGAGGCCGGCATCGGCAAGTCGTCACTCGTCGTGGCCGCCCTCGACGATCCGGCGGCCGAGGACCTGCGGGTCTGGTGGGCCAGCGGCGACGAACTGAGCGCCCCGACCGGGCTGCGGTTCCTCCTGGAGGCCATCCCCCGTGACACCGAGGACCGCCAGCAGATTCTCGACCTCCTGGCCGGTCGGGGGTCGGGCACCGACATGATCCGGGCGGCCAGCGAACGGATCATCGCGCTCTTTGATCGCGAGTGCACCCGAGCCCCCCTGGTGCTCGTCGCGGACGACCTGCAATGGGCGGACGAGGAGAGCCTCGACACGCTGCTCGGCTTGTTCCGCGTCGCCCGCCAGAGTCCGCTGCTGATCATCGCCACGGCCCGGCCCTTGCCCGAACCGGACGCGCTCTCCCGCCTGCACGCCGCGACGCTACGCGACGGGCAGGCCACGTCGATCATGCTACTCCCGCTGGAGGCTTCGTCGATGGACGCCATCGCCGAGTCGCGGTTGGGGGCGCCACTCGGTCCGGTGTTGCGCGAAGGGGTCGTGGCGACCGCAGGGAACCCTTATTACCTGGTCGAAATGCTC
This sequence comes from Dactylosporangium sp. NPDC050688, assembly GCF_040654515.1. Lineage (NCBI taxonomy): Bacteria > Bacillati > Actinomycetota > Actinomycetes > Micromonosporales > Micromonosporaceae > Dactylosporangium > Dactylosporangium sp. NPDC050688. The sequence continues at coordinate 101,074 of NZ_JBFAIC010000022.1, read as the reverse complement.
AACGCGCTGGTCGAGGAGGGCGCGGTCGACGTCCGGAACGGGATGGCGGAGATGCTGCCGGGGACGTCGCCGTATCCGGCGTCGCTGAGCACCATCATCGGCCGCAGATTGGGCTTCCTGTCCGCCGGCGCCCGGTCGACGCTGCGCACCGCGGCCATCCTGGACTCGCGATTCACCATCACTGACCTGGCGTCGATGTCGAGTCGACCGCTCCCGACCGTCGTCGAGCATGTGGACGAGGCGCTGCAGGCCGGCCTGGTTGTCGAGCTCGGTCGCGAACTGGGCATCCGCCACCCGCTGATCCGGCAGGTCCTGCACACCCAGGTGCCCGAGGCTGTGCGGGTCGCCCTGCATGAACACGCCGCCCGCCGGCTGGCGGCCGAACAGGCGTCCTGGGACCGGGTAGCCCGTCATCTGCTCGCTGCCCCCGAGGCCATCGACGGCTGGGCCATCGACTGGCTCCTGGGCATCCCGCGCCCGGCGCTGCTGGCGTTGCCAGCCGTGGCCGTCGACCTGCTCACCCGCGCTCGGGCCAGGCTGGCGACCGGTGATCGGCGGCGGGAGGCGGTGACTGTCCGGCTGGCCGCCGCGCTGCGCATCCTCCGGCGACCGGAGGACCTGGCCCGACTCGGGTCGTCGGCGTTGGCTGGGATGACCGATCCCAGCGATGCCGGCGAGTTCGCCTGGCACCTCAGCCGCGGCTACCAGATGCTCCCCACCCAGAGCGCGGAGGGGATCACCGTCATCGACGGCCTCCTCGAGCGCCTCGACCCTGGGCCGCTCTGGCGAGCCCGCCTGCTGGCACAGCGCGCGGTCACCGTCGCCAACGCCAGCCGGGTCGAGGAGGCCGGGCGGACCATCGCCGAGGCGATCGAGGCTGGGAACCGGGCCGGCGATGCGATCAGCATCGGGTACGCCCTCGCCGCCCAGCTCCAGATCGCGAGCCCGGAGGAGGCATACGAGGTCATCAAACGCGCGCTCGCCCTGCCCTGGCCCGACGATCCGGAGTCGACCGACCTGCGCATACTGTTGCTGGTCAACCGCCTGATCAACCTGCTCAACCTGTCCCGATGGAGCGAGTTCGAGGCGGCCCTCGGGACGACCATCTCGGAGGCGGAGCGAGTGGGCTCGCTCCGGATCACCGAGGTGCACAACACCGCCATGGCCTTCTTCTACTCCGACGGCCAGTGGGATCAGGCCATGCTGTACGCGACCCAGACCGAGGCCCGAACCGCTGAACAAGCGCTCCTGCTCCGCGGGTTTGTTGCCCTCATCCACGCCCGTCGGGGCGACGCCGAACTCGCCGCCGAGCAGATCGCGCTGTTGGGCGAGCATCCCCATGGCAACGGGCTGGACGACCTGCTCGCTGCCCGGCCGTTGATGTGGGCGCGGGCCTGCCTGGCCGAGACCGCAGGCGATCTGGCTGCTGCGATCGCCGAGCTGACCGTATGGCTCGTCCCGGAGGACATGTCGAGCCCACTCGCTCGCTGGGGACGATGGGGGTGCGTATCCAGACTGGTTCGCCTGGCTCTCGCCGCCGACGACCTCGAGCTGGCCGAACGGGCCGGCGCCGCGGCGGTGGACGATGCCCGGGACTTGCCGTCCTCGCCCAAGTCCCAGGCAAACGTCGACCTGTGCCGGGGCATGATCGACGGCGACCCGGAGCGGCTCCGGACGGCGTACAAGCTCTTCGAAGCCCATCGAGCGCCGCTGGACGCGCTGACCGCCGCCGAAGAGCTCGCCGTGGTGCTGGCCAAACAGGGGGACCTGGAGGGGGCACGCAGCGTCTTCGCCGGTGCGGCGGACCGGTACGCCGCGATGGGGGCCCTGACCGACCTACGTCGGCTCCAAGGCCGGCTGCGCCCCCACGGCATCCGGCGCGGCCCCCGGGCCGCGAGTCGGCGCCCGGCCGTCGGTTGGGCGGCGCTCACCGAGACCGAACGGACCGTCGCGCGGCTCGTGGCCGAGGGGTTGTCGAATCCCGAGATCGCGAGCCGCCTGTTCATCTCCCGCCGGACGGTCGAGACCCACGTCGCACGCGTCCTCGGCAAGCTCCAACTGCGAAGTCGGGTCGAGGTCCGACTCTCCGCGGCCGACCTCTCGCAACCCTAGCGTCGTACATTCCCACACCCGGTCCCGAACGTCAGCCAGTCCCGACCGTCAACTGGTTCCCACTGTCAACGCTCGGTCGCGATGGCGCACCGGAACGCGCGTAGCGCGTGGTATGCCCGCGACGAGACGGTGGCCTCGTCGACACTGAGCAACGCAGCGGTCTCCGCCACCGAGCGACCCCGGTAGAACAACTCGGCGATCACCGTGGAGTGCTCGGCGCTCAGCTGTTTGAGGGCCAGCGTGACCTGCACGTCGGACGCGCTCCCGGCCAGGTTCCTCGCGTTCCTGTACCGCGGGCCCGGTTGGGCGGCCCGGCCCGGCCTGGACCGGACATAGTCCATGGCCACCCGTCGCGCCAGGGTAAGCAGCCAGGACGAGGAGGCAATCGGGTCGGTGCCTGCCGGCTCAAGCATCTCCGATGCCCGCCGAACCGTCTCGCGCACCAGGTCCTCGGTGGCCTGGCGGTCACCGTCCGTCCACCGTGACAGGAACTGACGCAACGCCGATGCGTGGACCAGGTAGAGCTGCTGGGTACGGTCGTCGGCCTGGACCGAACGCGAGCCTGGCCCCGCCTCGACAGACGGTTCTGGCGATCGACTCATGCGGATCGAACCTCCTCTAGCATCTCTCACGGAGGCTATGAGTCGGCACCGCCGACACGCATCAGTGAGCTTACGGAGGTTTTACGAAGATCCGGGACGTCGATAGTATGGTGCGCCGGAGCGACGACGTCGGCCCGTTCGTCAAGGAATCCGCCGGACATGTGAGCCGTCCGGGGAAGTTGCTCGTATGTATCCGACATGGCAGGGACGGCGGGTTCGGCACGGACCATGAGTGGCAACCCGGCGCTTGGTGACCACCGGCCGGTGTTGCGTCCGCCGGGCCTGTTCGACCTCGACCTGGTGGTTTCCCCGGACGGGGGCCTGGCCAGTCGGGACCGTATCCAAACCCCGCTGAGCGCGGCCGACCTCGTCGAGCTCGTGCGCCGGGCCGGAGCGACGGACAGCGACCTCCGGCTGCTTGCGGTGCCCGGCGAGCAGAACCTACCGCTGCTGCGGGCGGTGGCCCGCCAGCTCGGCCGCGACATCCTGGTGCCCCCTATCGGCAGCGACTTGATTCGCGTGCCGGCCACGCCGGCGGAGCCATACGGCCCCCTCCGCCGCGACGCCGCGGACGAGCCCGAGGCGGACGAGGTCGTACCGGTGGACTCGGAGACCGGATACCCGGTGGAGTGGCTCACCATCCGGCCCGACGGCCGCGTCGGCGCCGCCTTCGGCTGGTACGAACTGGTGGGCGGTCTGATCGTGCCCCGCCACGGGCTGGTCACGGTGCCGTTGCCGGACGGCGGCCGGATACTGGCCACCCGCCGCTCGTTCGTCGCGGATCGGGCAGCGGCGGCCACGCTGCGCACCGGGCACCCTGCCCTGATCACCGTCAGGGTGGGTGTACGGGGCGGCGACTTCGTGCTGGGTTTCTACGACCGGCGCACGGAGGTGGTCGACGGCGCGGAGCTCGCGGCCGCCCTCGCCACGGTGCCGCTCTACCAGGCCAACCTGCGCATGTGGTTGTCATGGCCCGAGCCGGAGGCGGAACGGCGCCGGATGCGAGCGAACCTTGCCCTGCTCGCTGACGTCACCGGCGCGACGGTGTGGGCCCCGGCCGAGCCCGGAGCGACGGCTATGCTCGATGGCTGCCTTGACCTCGCCGTGGTGGATCCGGACGGGCGGCCCGCCTGGTGGCAGTCGTACGGTCAGCCAGGACAGTTCGAGTCCGATGTTGACGGGCGTCTGGTGCCGATCGGTGGCGTGGACGTGTCCAGTACGCCCGGCATCCCGCTCGTCAGCGGACACCGCGGCCAGCCGCGGCTCGAGCCGACCGCATGGCCGGGATTCGCCTGCCATCTGCCGATCCTGCCGGGCGGCCGGATAGGAATGCGGTACGCCGACGGGACGCTGCTTGCGATCGGGCCGAGGCAGTTCGCGCAGTCGCTGCGCGACCACGGATGGTCTGGCGAGGACGTGGTGGTAGTGTCGCCAGTAACGCCGGAGCAGGTCGCCGGCACCCGTCGGCATCTGGCCGTCCTGACCGCGCAGCTCGGCGCAACGATCACGATCGCGGCCGATGCGACATCGGGTCCGCCGCCCTCGCCCGCGAGGCGGTTGACGCCACCATCCCCGCCGCGGTCGGCTGTTCCCGCACCCGCACCCGCTCCGGCGCCGAGCACGCCGGCCTCGGCCGACGCCCCGCCACCCCCTATTCGACCGGCCGATGATCGACGGCCGCCGCGGATCCCGGACTATTCCCGGTCTGCGGTGAACGACACGCTGGCGCGGCTGGATCCCTCCGATCGAGCGCAGGCGGACCGCCTGGTGCGACTGGCCTGGGCGGTGGCCGAGCACCTGGTTGGCCAGCGCCACATCGCCGCCGTGCCGCCGGGCGAGCGCACCGAGCACCTGGCCCGGCTCGGCGCGCTGACCGAACTCATTGACCAACTCGTCGGACCGCTCGACCCTGCGCCCGACCCGGCCCGACCGCCGGCAAA
>NZ_JBFAIC010000022.1:96151-96321 GCF_040654515.1 Dactylosporangium sp. NPDC050688 | reverse complement strand
AGACCGCGAACGACGCCCCAGAGCCCGACCCGGCCCGACCGCCGGCAAAGACCGCGAACGACGCCCCAGAGCCCGACCCGGCCCGACCGCCGGCAAAGACCGCGAACGACGCCCCAGAGCCCGACCCGGCCCGACCGCCGGCAAGCACCGCGACCGACACCCCAGAGCCA
>NZ_JBFAIC010000022.1:0-96052 GCF_040654515.1 Dactylosporangium sp. NPDC050688 | reverse complement strand
CGACCCGACGCCCGACCCGGCCCCACCGCCGGCAAGCACCGCGACCGACACCCCAGAGCCCGACCCGACGCCCGACCCGGCCCCACCGCCGGCAAGCACCGCGACCGACACCCCAGAGCCCGACCCGACGCCCGACCCGGCCCCACCGCCGGCAAAGACCACGACCGACGCCCCAGAGCCGGCGACCGCCGTGGCCCTGGCCGACGGGTTCCTCCCCGATCCGTTCGCCCCCTCGACCCGCATCTGGCGATTCATCGATGGACCTCGAATAACGCTGGCGCCGCCGACCCCGCGGCACGGCCTGGCCTGGCTGCCCCCGCAGCCGCAGACCAACGCGGAGGCGTTCGACGCCTTCATCGCGTGCGGCGCCGATCCCGAGGCGGCCCTCACCGAGGGGGTTCCGGCACCGGCGCTGTTTCTGGCCGGATACCTCGACCTCGAGCGGCTGGCCGCCCGGACTGCACCCGGGCACGTGCTGCGGATCCGGGTGGAGACCGGCGGAGCCGTCGACCTCGTGGCGAGCGAGGCGACCCCGCCGCGCGAGTACGCCGCCGCACTTGAGCTCGACGACGTCTTCCTCCTGCCGGTCGGCTGGCTCTCGCGCTGCCGGGTCACGGCCACCTACGAGGTCGGTCGCTCCGGCGACCCAGTGCTGACGCACGAAGTCGACGGCGCTCCACTGAGGCTGGCCCCGGCCGGTGCCTCCCACGGCGTCGACGGTCTCCCGGAGGAGGCGCAGCGGTGGCCTCACGGTCGGCTGCGGAGCACGGCGACCCGCTACGTGCTGGTCCCCGAAGCTGGTGGCCTCGGTCCGTGGCAACGTCTGCACGCCCATCGCCCCACCCCCCGTCCGGGCCCCGGAATCCTGGCGGTCCGGGTCGGGCGCGGACAGGCCATCGACATCACGGCGACCGCGTCGGCGGTGGCCGGCCTGACCGCGGTCCGGTCCACCGCGTCGACGCTCGCGGCGGAAGGGGTGGACCTGCTGCTGCCCGCGAGCAGCTACGGCGCGGTGACGGTGGTGGGTGCGTGGCGCTGGCGCCGCGATACCTGGCGGTCCGTCGACCCGCCGGCCCGACGGCTCAGCGCGTGGACCGATGGCTGGCCCGACGCGTCGCCACGGTCGAGGTGAATACCGGAGAACCGCGGACCGCCGGGATACGTACTTCCGGCCAGTCACGCACCATCCCTCACAGTGGAGGCCATGTCATGTCCCGGGGTCTGACGGCGAGCACGTCTCGGCGGTGCTCGTGAGCCGCGGCCAGCGCCCGCGGTGGAGCACGCGGTTGTTCGTCATGGGGTTGCTGCTCGTCGTGGCGAGCGGGCTGTTCGGCACGTTGTGGCTACAGGTCAGCCGCGCCAACAGTGCCGAACTGGCCCGCATCGACACCGAACGGCAGGCGCTGCCGTACCTGCGGGCCCTCGGCGGCCTGACCGGTGAGCTGGTCCAGGCCCGAACCGCGGCCACGGCCGGCCAGACCGTGCCGTCGATGACCGCCGCCCTGGTCGCGCTGTCCGATGTGGACGCCAAGGTGGGAGCGGACCTGTCCATGACCGAACGCACGGCGGAGCTGCGAGCAGCGGTCGAACAGGTCCGCGCCGACGGCCCGACCGGGCAAGTGGCCCGGGAGCGATACGGTGACCTGATCGTGCAGGCCGGTAGCCTCATGCAGTCCGTGAGCGCCACCGCACAGCTGATCGCCGACCCACGCCCCCAGGTTCGGGTGCTCATCGACGCGGTCGTGATCCACACGCCGACGCTGGTGGCCGCCGCAGGCCGGGTCGCCGACGTGCCCCCACCGGCCAAACCGAACGCGTCCCCGTCATCCGACGACGTCGTCCAGCTCGCCCTGGCCCGACACGATCTGACGACGGCGTACGCGGGACTGACCGCCTCGGTGCGCATGGCCACGGAGACCGGCGCCAGCAACAGGTTCGTCGCCGACGCGACCCGCCAGCTCGACCAGCTGCAGCTCAGGCTGGCGTTACTGACGACGATCAACCAGCCGACGTCGACGACCGCGAACGCCGCGAGCGACGTTCGTCAGCAGACGAACCTGTTCATCACGAGCGCCCTGGCGGAGGTCGAGTCGTCGCTGTCGCAACGGGTCGAGACGCTGACCCAGCAACAGGTCATCGCCACCGTGACCGTGATCGCCGGCATCGCGCTGACGCTCGTCGTTCTGTGGCGGACGGCCGTCCCGGGTCGGGCCGCGTCGGCCGAGGAGACCGGCGGCGACGGCGCAGACGTGGCCTCGGTGTCGGTGCGGTCGCCCACCGTCGATGCCCGGGAACTGCTGGAGATGGCGGAGCTCGGCCACGCCGGCCAGGGCGTCCGGGCCCGCCCGCAGGACGGAGCCGACAATGCCTAGCATCCGGGTCGCCCAGCGGCTCTACCTTCTGCTGGTGGTGCCGGTGATCGCGCTGTTGACGATCGCCATCCCGGGTGCCGCCGACCGGCTCAACCGGGTCCGGGCCGCCGAGAGCCTCGCGGCGACCATGAGCGACGCCCAGGCGGTGGCGCTGGTCATCGAGGAGCTGCAAACGGAGCGACTGCTCGTGACGGCGTTCCTGAGCGCGCCGGCCGACTACCGGGAGGACCTGTCGCGGCAGTTCTTCGCCACCACCGAGGCCGCCGGCCGGGCCTACCGATCGTTGACCGGGCCGGCGGCGGTCAAGCTGCACGACCAGTTGTCCCGGCTGGGCGAAGTGACCGCCCTGCGGCAGGACGTGATGGCCGGTCGGGGTGCGGTCGCGCAGGTGCTGCCGACCTACACGACGCTGATCGAAGCGCTGCTCAACGAGTTGGCCCGGGTTGATCCGCCGATCGCGACGGCCCGGGAGCCCCAGGCCTTCGACGCGCTTCTGCGCAGCAACGAACACGCCAGCTTGGCGGCGACGGCGCTTGTCGCCGCGCCGGCCGATGCCCCGCTCGCGGCGTCGGTGGTCGACCAGGCCGTGCTGCTCGGTCGCGGCGATGCCGAACGTTTCGGCCGGCTGGCCGCGTCGGGGCCGGTGGCCGTCCTCGACGGGATCCAGCGAGGATCGGCCACGCAACACCTCGACGCGGCCTTGGTGGACATCACCGCCGCCCGGCCCAACGGACTGCCCCTCGACAAGCGGCTCGCCCTGGCCCAGGCCACCGCCGGGCAGCGCAGGATCCTGCGCGCCCACGTCGGCCACGAGCTGGTCGCGCAGACATCCGCGGCGGCATCCGCCGCCCGGCTCGAGTCGCTGGTGCTCGGCGCGGTGGCCGGCGTGCTCGTCATCGCCTGCCTGCTCCTCGGCGTCCGGGTGATCGGGTCGGTGGCCCGCCCCCTACGGCGGGTCGCGGTCGCCGCCAACACGATCGCCGACCTGGCCGCCAGCGAGATGGCCCGTATCAGCAGGGACGACGAGACCGACACCGAGTCGGCTCCCCGCCTGGCCGCATTGACGCACCGTTCATCGGACGAGATCGGCGAGCTCGCCTCGGCGTTCAACCGGGTACAGGCCACCGCGGCCCTGCTCATGGAGCAGCAGGTGGTGACCCGCCGCAAGGTCACCCGGATGTTCGGCAACATCGCCGTAGGCCCGCCTGATCTTTCCCCCGGCGGCTTGCGACGGCGTCAGCCCGGGACCGAGGCGCCCACGTCAGGGCCGGCAGGCCCGCCGGCGCTGCGGTCGGCCCCCACGGCCGACCCCGAGGCCGAGCGGACGGCGCTGAACGCGTTCGTCGACGGCACTCACCGGGCCGACGAGCAGACCGCCGCGTCGACCCGGTCGGACCTGCGCCGCCGCGAGCCCGGGTGAGATCTCGATCCTCTGGCCCGTCCGCCGGTCGGCCTCCACCGCCGGCCGGAATCCCCGTCCCCAGCGACCGGCCCCGAAGCCGAACGCGAGCAGCTCACCGGCTACCTCGACGGACTGGCCCGCACGGCCGAACCGTACCCACCGCGGTCCCGACCATGGAGCGCCTGATGACACTTCCCGCCCGGATCAGCGCCGAGGCACAGCTGTTCAACTGGCTCCTCGGTCGATTCGCGACCGAGACGGCCGGAGTGAAGGAGGCGATCGCCGTCTCGTCCGACGGCCTGCTGATCGCCAAGTCTGCAACGGCCGACCGGGCGGACGCCGACCGCCTGGCCGCCATCACCTCGGCCATGTCGATCCTGGCCAACGGGGCGGCCCGCCTCTACGACCTCGGCGAGACGCTCAAGGTCATCATCGACCTCGACCGGGGTTACCTGGTGGTGCGGACAATCGGCACGGGGTCCACCATGGGTGTGTTGGCCGCGAAGGCGGCCGACCTCGGCAATCTCGCCTATGACATTGCGATGTTCGCCAATCAAGCCGGGAGCGTGCTCACCCCCACGGTCATCGATGAGCTGAAGAACGCCGCGCAATCGTGACGTCAGTCCTGCGGTTGACCCGAGCCGACCGCCGACCGCAGCGCCCGAAGCGCGTGATAGGTCCGCGACTTGACGGTGCCCTCGGGCACGCCGAGTATGCGGGCCGCCTCAGCGACCGAGCGTCCGCGATAGTAGATCTCGAGCAGGACCTGACGATGGTCCACCGACAGCGTGGCCAGCGCCGCCCGGACCGTGTGACCGTCCAGCATACGGTCGATCTCGTCGACGCCCGTGGTGCGATCGGACATGTCACCGACACCGATCTCGGCCACGCGAGCCTGCTTGGCGCGGCTCGCGTCGATCGCGATCCGGCGCGCGACCGTGAACAGCCACGGCCGGATTGTCGTGAGGTCGGCGTTGAGCTGGGCGAGGTTCTTCCAGGCGCGCAGGAACGTCTCCTGCAGCAGGTCTTCGGCCACCTGCCGATCGCCCATCGTCCAGCGCAGCAGGAACCGGTGCAGCGCGGGGCCGTGCAGCTCGTGGAGCTCCTGCATCCGGCGGTCGGCGTCAGCCGGTGCTCGGTGTCCGCCGACCATTCAACGAGGCTCCCTCGGAATTGCTACGAAAAGCGCAACCACGTCTGGCGCGGTACCAGAAGATCCTTCCGGATTCTCACATCGGCAATGATGTCTGACAACCCGAACCTCATCGTCAGCGATCACCCGTCGGGCTCATCATCGGCCCGGTCAGGCTCATCGAGGACACCTACCGGCAACGACGCCACCAGCAACGCCGCCGAACCCAGGTCGTCGTACTCGGCCCGGCAATCGGCGCAGTGCAGCAGATGGGCCTCGACCGTCTGCTCGTCTTCGACTGGGAGCGCTCCCGAGAAGTAGCCGGCCAGCCGATCGAGGACGTGCGAACTCCCCGGCTCGGTGCCGTGTTCCAGTCCCATGTTCGGTGGCCTGCTCCCGTCGGTCTACGCCCAGCTTCGCACGACCGCGCGTTGTGGACCAGCCCCGGGCGGTCCGTTCACACCGGTTTCGCGATCGGCCACCGGACGGAATGAACCGGATGCCAGGCCCGCTCGTTGGTGCAGGAGTGCTGACCCCCCTGAAACCCGGACCCGCGCCAGCCGTCGGCCGGGTGGTGCGGCGCGTGGCGCCCTGGTTGCTCTTCGTGGCGATCCTCGCCGGCACTGGGCACGTCGGTGCCGTCCCCGCCTTCGCGGAGGGACCGTCGCCATCGACCTCAGTGGGCCAGGCCAACCCGGTCAAGTACTACGTCGTCGGGACCACCGGCACGTCCGAGCGGCAGTACCTGTTTCAGATCGCCGCCCGGACTCTCGGCGATGGACGTCGCTATCTGGAGATATTCGAGCTGAACAAGGACCGGCTCCAGCCGGATGGGCAGCGGCTCGAGGACCCGCTCGTTTTGATGCCCGGGTGGATCCTCATCCTTCCGGCTGATGCCGACGGGCCGGGCGTCGTGGTTGGCACACCGCCGATCTTCGGTAGCGCACAGGCTCCGCCGCCGACGACCGGTAGCGGGGCAGCGACGCAGTCGTCCAGCGGCAACGGTGTACGCGCGGCCGCCTTCATCCTGGTCACCACCATCCTCGGCCTCGCATTGCACCTGCTGCGGCGCGGCCGCCGGATCAGGCTCCCCGTGCCCGCGCAAGCGGCGCGCGACTCGGGGCTTGAGCGAGTGTCTGCCGTCCGGCGCATCCGCCGCCGGTGGGCCCGCACGCCCCAGGACGGCGGCCGGCTCGAAAGTGGCGCGGTCGAAGACGGCGGCCTGATCGAGCCCAGCCGCCCGATCGAGCCGTCCGCGCGGCCGACGCCGCCGGCACCCGCACCGGAGCCGGAGCCGAAACCGGAGCCGGAGCCGGAGCCGAAACCGGAACCGACGATATCCGCGGACCCGGTGATGACACGGGTGGAGGCCAGCCTGCGGGTCGGTGCGGACCTGGTGACCGTTCGCCTCATCGGCGCCCGCCCGGACGCGGATGCCGATTTCCTCGGCCGCGGCCTGGTAGGACCGCGCCACAGCGGCGGTGCCGTGGTACGGCTGGGTGAGCCGGGGCCGGACGCGCTCTGGGTGGACCTCGCGGTAAGCCCCGACGTCGTCAGGATCACCGGCGTGCGCGCCGGGGTACTCCGCCAGGCGGCGGAGATCGCGCGCCAACTGTCGCAGGCCGGAGTGTCAACGGTCGTCGTCGACGACGTTCCCGGCCTCAACGATCTGACCAGCCGCCGCGTGGCGTCACTGCGTGAGCTCGCCGACGGGCCCGGCTCGGCCCAGCTGCTCGTCGTCTTTCTCGACGAACTCGCCCCGGCCGACGTGGTGATCCTGCATGAACTCATTGCCCGGCGGCGGCCCCGGGTGGTGCCGGTCGCGGTCGGGTCCGGGCCCCGGTCCCGCTGGTCAATAGCCGTATCGTGATCATGCAACGCCCGGCCTCGACAACAGCTGCAGTGAGGTCCACATCAGACAGGGCGCCCAAACAGAGGGCCGTCAGGCCCAACTCCTCGCACTCGGCCAGACAGGGACGGCACCGCGCCAAGTGCGCCTCCACCGCGGCGATCTCATCGGGTGACATCTGACCCAACGCGTAGATTCCGAGCAGTGTCCGCATTTGTTCATGATCGTCTTCACCATCGCGGCGCATCGCCTAACCCCTCACAGATGCAACATCACCGACCGTACGACGAGCGTCACGATACGAATCGTTCAACCCAAGCCATAGAAATCTCACGTGCTCGCGGCACTCCCTCACGTCGCCGGGTTTGGTGGACAGGTCCATGGCCGCATGAACGTTGCCGACGGTCGACGCGTATTACCCCCCGTGGTGACAGGCGAACAGCAGGGACGGCGCGGCGACCCCGCGGAAGCCGCGCCCGACGGCGACTCCGATGCTGCGGTCCGCGCCCTCTACGAGGCGCACGGCTCCGCGCTGCTCAGCTACCTCATACGCCTGACCAAGGGGGATCGGCACCGGGCCGAGGATCTTCTCCAGGAGACCCTCGTCCGCGCCTGGCGGCATCCCGAGGCCCGGGTGGACGGCAACTGGAGCCGGCCGTGGCTGTTCATGGTGGCCCGGCGCATCTTCATCGACCACGTGCGGGCCGCGTTGGCCCGTCCCACGGAGGTCGGCGACGAACGCCTGCAGGAACGTCCCGCGACCGACGACCGGATCGAACGGGTCGGCGAGCAGGCACCGATTCTCGAGGCGGTCCTGGAACTGCCACCCCGGTTCCGGGACGTCCTGATCGAGGTCTACTTCCGGGACCGGTCCGTGGCGCAGGCCGCCGAGATTCTCGGCATACCGGAGGGCACGGTCAAGTCTCGAAGTTTCTATGCGCTGCGTGCCCTGCGAGAACGGTTCGCCGAACGCGGCTTGGTCGCCGGTGAAGGGCTGGCTGATCTCGGATGACCACGAACCCTCGCCAGTGGGAGCCCACCGGCGAGGGTTCGTGCTCGGCGTCAGCGGGAATCCGGCCACTCTTCCTGTGTGGATGGTTCGGCCGGGTCCCAGTCGACGGTCCGCAGCGCACGGCGACGCAGCAGCAGCACCCCGCCGAGGACGAGCACCAGCAGTACGGCCGCGCTGATGAGAATCGTCGCCGTGCCCGACCCGTCCTCCTCGCTGGCCCGAGGAGGAGTGACGCGGGCGGCGCTGCTCGGGATCGCCGCCGCGACCGCCTTCGTCAGGTTGACCACCACCAGGCCGTCGTCACCGGCCGGCCCGCTCGGACCGGACGATCCGGCATCGACCGGGGTCGCGGTCGTCCGGAACTGCTTGACCACCTCTGCTGCGGGGAGGCCCGGCGACTTGCCGCGCACGAGCGCCACGCCTCCGGCGACCAACGCGACGGCGTACTGCACCCCGCTGACCTGGATCTTGCCTCGTCGGCCGGTGCCGAGACTCACCAAGTTCTGCCCTGGCGCGACGATGTCGACCGTGCCCGGCGGATACTCCCGGGCGAGCCGCCCATCACCGTTGAGCATCCCGACACGCAGCAGCTGCGGTGGCAGCGACCCGTCGTCGGGCGCCGGCGCCGCGGTGACCACGACCACGTCGTGACGGGCGGCGTTGTTGATCGCCTGACGGACGCCGGGCAAGGAGACGTCCACATACGATCCCAGCGCGATCACCTTCGCTCCGGACGAGACTGCCACGTCGATCGCGGTCGCCTGGTTGGTCGGGGTCGCGGTCGCCTGGTCGACCGTCACCCGGATCGGCACCACGGTCGCGTCGGGGGCGACGCCGAGCAGGAACTCGGGATCGTCGCCGACGATCAGCGCCGCCATGGCGGTTCCGGTGCCCAGGCAGTCGGTGGTGCCGGACTCGGTGCCCGTGACGACGTCCACCCCCACGCTCACCCGACCCGAGAGTTTGGGCACGCTCGCATCGACACCCGAATCGACGACGGCCACGACCACGCCACTGCCTCGCCCCGCCGCCGCCCAGGCGTCCGTCAGGGCCATGTCCTGCTGCGCCCCCGCATTCCCGGCCGGCGTCGGCGCCGGCACTGCGGGGCAGGCGCTGGCCGGAGCCGTCGGCTGGGTGGTGGGCGCCGGGGTGGAACCAGGTGAGCCGGTGGTCGTCGACCCGGGCGGGGCCGACGTGTGCGCCGGCGGCGACTGGTTGGGCTTAGCCGTGGGAGTCGGGGCCTTGGTCGCCGGTGGCGGGGATGCCGGCCCGGGCAACACGCCGTAGCGGACCCCGTCGCCGACCGCGTCCCATGGCAGGACCAGCGCCCACCCGACACGCAACGACCCGCCGCTGGTGAGGGCGCCACCGTCGGGTTGCCGCCGGCCAACGTTCAGCTCGTAGATCTCTCCGGCGCGGTTCTGACTGCCGAGCAGGTTCAGGGCGATCTCCGGCACCGTCTCCACCGCGCCGTTGGCGCCCGCCGCGACCAGGTAGTACTTGACCCGGGCCGACCCGGACGGCGGGGCGGCCAGCGCCGGGAGACCGGCCGCGACGAGCAGCCAGACGGCCGCGAGGATGAGGACGACTCCGGTCGACCGTCGTTTGGTCCAGGCTTGCACGGGCGCTCCCTTGGGTCAGCGTTCCTACCGCCGGCCGTACAACGGCTCCGCCCCCGTTCGCGTTCACAGAAAGCACGCGGCAAGTGATCCGCTCCCCCACCCACGTCACGACCGGTTGTCAAGACCCGCGGCGAGGGCATGGTAAAGCTCCGCGGCCTGGGTCCGGTCGGCGTCCGAATTGAACAGCTCCGCGATGAGACCCATCGGCCCCGCCTCACCCGTGCCAGTGGGCTCACCCCGCTTCGTCGCCAGCACCAGCGCGAGAGCGAGCTTCGCCTGCGCCTGCAGCACACCGGCCGAGGTCTGCGTGGTCAGCCCAGGAATGATCAGCTCCGCTCCGGCCGGCCAGAATTCGCCCGATGCGGCCGAGGGGAAGGCCTCCACCAGCCGCGCGTGCAGCTCCCGCCAACGGCGACGGATCCGCTCCTCGAGGTCGTCCCCATAGTGCGGTGGGTTTCGGGCGATCAATGAGACAACGATCTCGACGCCATGGGCGATCAGCCCCGCCGCGCGGACCACGCGCAGGGACCGGGCCATCCGGGCCCACGACTCCGGCGTGTCGGCAACGGTGAGCTCCAGCACCCGGGCTCCGGTGTCCGGATCCAGCACCGTCCCGTCCCCCGCACGGCCCCCGGATCCCGGTCCGAACAGCACCCGCATCCGCACCGCATGCTGCTCCGCGCCGGGCAGCGCGGCGAACGCACCGGCCGGCTGCATGGGCACCGGATCGTCACCAACCGACAGCCGCCGGCGCACCGCCTCGGCCGCCCGGCGGAACTCCATCTCCGTCATGGGCGTCACCGGCACCGGTACCCCGGTATCCGGCACAGCAATGCTCGCCGTCGTCACGACCGGCGCCTCACCATTGTCATTGTCATTGTCAATGCCGTTGCCGTCGGACGCACGGCCAGGTAGGTGCGCCGGCGTGGCGTCGGCGGGGGGCAACTCCTGATCACGGACCGTGGCGGTGCCCAACACCTCGGCCTCGTCGCCGATGAGCCCTCCGCGCAGCCCGACGGGTCGCCACTGGCCCGCCGCGGCACGACGCGTGTGCTCGCCGAGTTTCACGATCCGGTCGGGATCGACCTGCCTGAACCGGCCCCGATCCGCGAACCAGCCCGGCACCTCCCGCCGAACCTGGGCCCCGTCCCTTTCGGACTCGACCGTGATCGTGGCCAGCAACGACGCCAACGACACCGCCGGTTCGACACCCTCCTCCTCCGCCACCACGGCTTCAAGCTGGGCCCGCAGCTGATCACCATCCACATGCCGATCGCGATACCGCCCCTCCGCCTGCGCCATCCCGACCATCAACGACACCCACAGACCCCGCCACGTCAGGCCATTCGGCACCCGCACCGAGCCGCTCGCCACATCGAACCCACCGACGCCATCGACGGCCGGCACCACCGGCACCGGCGGAATGTGCAGCAGGCCCGCGACCCACTCCGCCGTCTCCACCAACGCCGCCGACCGGCTCGACGCGTCGGGCCGCACCGCACGGGCGATCCGCCACGCCCACCGCATCACGTCGGGATCGTGCGACCACAGGCCCCCGAACGCCCCGGGCCGGTCCACATCGAAGGGTGCGCTGGCCCCGCCCCGCAGGCCGACCGGCTCGGAATCCACCGAGAGCCGGCCGGGGACGTCCACATCGGACGGCGAACTGGCCCCGCCCCGCAACCGCACACTCCACCGATGGCGCACGCCCGGCCGTTGGAAATCGCCGGTCCTCTCACCCGTCTGCGAATCCAGCGACACCGCAGTCAACCCATCCGGCGACACCAGACCCGGCAAAACCAAGTCCGGTCTCCGGCCCGACGCCAACAGCGGATCCGCGATCATCCCCGGAGACCACCCGGCGTACCGACCCGACGCCGCCAACCGAGCCGCCTCAGCCGCCGCCACCGCCGACACCACCGGCACCCGATCGGCCGGCACGTCCACAACACCCTCCGCGACCGGCGGCCGGGCCGAACGCGACCACGGCGCACTGGTAGCCAGGCGCCCCCAATGCTCGACCACCACCTCCTCGACCGCATCCAGCGCGACAAACTCCACACCATCCGGACGCAACCGACCATCGACGACCCGCTCACCACCAACGCCGTCCGGCACCGTCATCCGCACCTGAGCCCACAAGCCGTACCGGTCCATCGACCCACCAGCCGCCGGCGCCGTCACCCAGCCACCCTGCGGATCCGACCGGTACCGCGCCACCACCCCATCCGTGTCCAGATCGATCGCCACGAACAGCGACTCATCCGGGCTGACATACCCGTACCGCGTCTCAGACCGACCGGTCTGCGGACCGGGCACCTCAATCAACTGCCGCCACCAACCAGCGAACCGACCATCCGCCACCCGCTCCCCCAACACCGGCTCCACCACCGCCGGCCCGCCACCACCAACACCCGACCCGGCCCGCACGCCGCCCACCACAATCTCGTCCAGTGCCGAATCCTCACCACCACTGTCAGCACGACGCGACCGCACCGCACCACCGGAGCCACCGGACTCGGCACCACTGCCCGAATCCTCGCTATCCGAGCCCTCACTGCCCGAACCGTCGCTCTCCAACGCCTCCTCACGGCTGGACACCTGCCACGCCCCGTTCCCCCACCGGAACCACAACTTCCCACCCGTAACCGGATCATCGGCCACGAACACCGTGCGATCCGGCCGAATCAACCCAGCCAAGTTCACCGGCCGACCACCACCCGGTCGCCGCACCCGCACCAACTCCTGCGTCCACCCGGCGAACTCATCCGACGCCGACGGCTCCGCCCCCCGACGAGCCGCCGCCCGTGCCGACCGCGACGGCGGCCCGGCCGAGACGTCCGTCCCGGCAGCAGCCAAGGTCGGACCAGTCGCCACCGGCTGGGCCGCCTGGCGCAGGGCGACCTGCCTCCCGACCCAACCCCCGCGCACACCACCTCGAGCACCACGGCCCGCACCCCGACCCCGGGACACTCCACCACGGCCACCACGGCCATCACGAGCCGGCGCCGGCGCCTCCGACCCCGTATCGCTCGTCAAACTCGACTCATCCGAATCCACCTCCGACGACTCCACCGGAGCGGACCGTCCACCTCGGCCACGACCGCCCTGGGCAGCACGACCACGGCCACGGCCGCGCAGCTCACTGCCAGCGCGGCGAACGCCACCGCCGGGTCGCTCCGGTCGCATCGCTCGCGGCGCCGGGCCGACGGAAGCCACGGCGAGGATCACGCCGGTGCTCAGGTCGACGTACGTGAGGCGGCCACTCTGGTCGGTCACGGTGCCGACCGTCGCTTCGGCGTAACGGGGGCCGAGCAGGACCCGCGCGGCGCCTGCCCCGACCCAACCGCCGGCATCGACAGAGGCCTCGCCCGTCACCGACTCCAGCGCCACCCGCGGGGCGTGGTCGGCATCGGTGAACCGGCCACTCCGCAAGGAGTCCCACCGAGCCTTGAACCGCAACGGCCCGGCGACCGGCATCTTGGAAGCCGTCCAGCCGGCGATGGCGTTGATGGTGAATCCGACCTCGTCCAGCCGCAGCATGACGAATGGCAGCGCGGGATCGACCTCGCCGCCATAGGCACGCATCGGGCCGTCCGGCGCAGGAACGGCCACCGTCCCGCCGGTCAGCACTCGCGCCGCATAGGGCGGATACGGACTGGGCGGTGCCGGCCGATCCAAGAGCAGGATGTCGGTCACCTTGACGACCTGGCCGTCATCGGGATCGAGCATCACCGCCCAGCCACGCTCGGGGCTGACCAGTACGTCCGCCGCGGGCATGCCGGTCGGCAGATAGAGCAGGTGCCCATGGAACTTGATCGTGGCCGACCGGCCCGCACGCCCTTGGAACCGTTCGGGGCCCAGGTCGCCGTCGAGCTTGGCCGGCGTCGGGTCGCCCGGCTTCGGCTTGGCGGCCAGCACCTCGGTGCCGAGCGCCTCCTCCCACAGCGGTGTCCGCGGAAGCAACCCGGACCCGACCCACTCACCCGTGTATGGATGGGTGATCACGTGCCAACCCAGGTCCGTGACGAACCGGTCGAGATTGACCTCCACCCGCAGCCCGGGTCGCAGACGGTGACGGAAGCCGGAGAAGACAGGGGTGCGGTCCTTACCGACCCAGACCTGGCCGACCCCGGTCTCCTTCAAGCCGCGCGCGGGCACCGGCAGCCGCGCGTAGCTGTCCGGATCGCCCGGCACCTCCCGGGCCAGCACCACTCGCGTGGCTGGGTCGAAGTACCACACCACGCCGTCCGCGTCAGTCCACACAGCGACGTCCTGGTACGACCAGTAACGGCCGACCAGCACCGCGCCGCCGACTCCGACGACGAACCCCCAACCATCCACCATGGACGGTCCGATCGACGCGCCTGGTGGCAGGGTCACCCTTACCAGTGTGTCGGTGTCGCGGAACTGCCGGGTGCGCAGCGACTCCCAAGACACCCGGACCAGCAACCGATCCGGGATCGGCTGGCCCGAGCGGGTATCGCCCGCGATGGCGAACACGCTGACCCACTGCGCGTCGGTCCGCATCATCACGAACCTCGCCCCTGGGTCGGGCTGAGCACCCACGAAGACGTGCAGCCCACCCGGCGCCGGCACTGCCACCGTGCCACCCCGCAGGACCCGCGCCGTGAACCGTGAATGCAGCACCGGCCGCGTCAGTGGGTCCACCCGAATGACGTCGATCACCTTGAGGACCACATCCTCATCCGGCGGCAGGACAGCGGCCCAGCCTCGCCGCTGGCTCAGCAGCACCCGCCCTTCGAAAGACTCGTCTGTCGAGATCCAGAGCATCAGCCGCTCGATGTACGCCTGTGATCCCGAGACTTTCTGAATTACCTCGCCGGTGATCTTCGGGGGTGGCGGCTCACCGACGACCGGCCGATGTACGACGTCGCCGGAGGGGTCGACCGGCGCTCCCGCTGCGACGAGGTCATCCCGCTCCCTTCCCGTCAGGGGAGTACGCAACGACCAGCCCGACTGGAGCCGCTCGCCGTTGTCGGGATGGGTCATAAGCCAGAAGCCGTCGTCGGCCACGAAGAGGTCGACCGGGACATCCGACCGCAGCCCGTCCCGAAGGATGATCGTCAGGCTGCCGTAGTTGGTGCTCCGGTTCACGGAAAAACGTCTCTCGATTCGACCGGGCGTCCACGACCGTTCGGGCGGTTGCGCGTAACTGGCCGGGTCGCCCGGCACCTCCCGGGCCAGCACCACGCGGCTGTCCGGATCGAAGTACCAGACCGTCCCCTCACCGTCCGCCCACTCGCCGATCTCCCGGCCGGCGCGGGCCGGACCGACCAGCACCAGACCACCGGGAGCGTCCACATAGCCCAGACCGTTCACCAACGCGGGACGGGACTGCGCACCCGCCGGGAGATCGACCCGCGCTACCACGTCGTCGTCAGTGAACCGGTTGGCACGCAGGGACTCCCGTGACACCCGAGCTAGCATGGGGCCCGGAATCGGCTGCCCGGACCTGGTACGGCCCGCGACGGCGTACACCGTGACGTGCGTCTGATTTGCCCTCATCATCACGAACGGGTCGTCGGGGGACAGGCCGTCAGGCCCCACGAACACGTGCGCGCCATCCGATTCCGGGACGGCCACCGTCGCACCCGGGAGCACCCGAACCGCAAACCGCCCGTGCGTCAGAGGCCGGTGCGGTGGATCCGGGCGGGCGACGTTGATGACCTTCGCTACCAAACCCGTATCGGGATCAGAGATCGTCGCCCATCCCCGCTGCCGGCTCATGACGACGCGTCCCCTGGCCAGTCCCGGAGGGAACCAGAGGTTGCTCGAATCTATGAACAGCTGTGGACCCGTGGCCAGCGCCACCACCTCGTCGCCGGGTAACGCCGGTGGCGTGGGCTGGCCCACCACCGGAGGCGCCACCACGTCCCCGACGTGTCCCTCCGCCGCCCAGAGGGCGGTGAGGTCGGCGGTCTCCGCCCTGGTCAGCGGGGCACCCGGTGACCACCCCGAAGCGATCCGCTCTCCCGTGTCCGGGTGCGTCAGGAGGTACCACCCGTCCAGGCTGACGAAACGGTCGATCTCGACGTCGCCGCGCAGCCCTGGGCGGAGCGGATGGCGCTTCCCCGCATGCTGAGCCGGCCGACGCGAGTCAATGGCCAGCCTGTCGCGGCCGGGCTTCCAACCCAGCTTGGGCGGCTCTGCGTAGCTGACCGGGTCGGGCAACTCGCGGGCCAGTACCCTGCGGTTCGCCGGGTCGAAGTACCACACCGCCCCGTCGTCGTCGGTCCAGGTCCCGACCTCCTCCCCGCCCCAGGCCGAGCCGACGAGGACCAGGCCACCCGGCCGATCCACGTAACCGGCTTCGTCGACCGAGGCCGAACCCGTCGGCACCCCTTCGGGCACGCGAGCGACTACATCGTCGTCCTGCAGTGGACCGCCGCGCACCGCCTCCCACCGCACGCGGACCAGCAACCGACCCGCGATCGGTTGCCCCGAGGGCGTGTAGTCCGTGATGGCATGCACGGTCAACCGTTGCGGGTCGGTGCTCAGCATGACGTACGGCTCGACCGCGGTGTCCTCGACGCCGACGTACACACGCAACCCGCCGTCGGTCGGAACCGCGACCGACCCGCCCGGCAGCACCAGTTCCTCGAACCCGGGATGCAGGACTGGTTGCCCGGCGGGGATCCGCCGCACCACGTTGGTGACGATCTGCACCAGACCGGTCCGCGGGTTGGTGACGATCGCCCACCCCCGCTGCTCGCTCAGCAGCACCGGCCAACCCGGCGCAATGCCTGGCATCTGCAGCAGGATGCGATTGATCGCTACGAAACCGGACCTTGTCGTGCCTTCGACGTCTCCGAGCAGCACCGGTGGCGGTGGCTGACCCACCACCGGCCGCGCCGCCACGTCACCGGCGTGTCCCGCCGCCGCCCATGCCGCACCCAGCTGAGACCGCTCCGCTGGTGTCAGCGGCGTATTCGGCAGCCACCCCGCCAGCAGCCGCTCACCGGTGTGTGGATGCGTGAACAGGAACAGCCCGTCGTCGGTGACGAACCGCTCAACCTTGACGTCGCGGTTCAGACCGGCGCGGACCAGCGTGTCGACGCGGAAGAACCTCAGCAGACCGTCCGCGTTCAGCTCCTGCCAGCCGACACCGGGCCCGGGCGCGACGCGACGGGGCGCCGGTGGCCGGCGGAACGTGGCCATGAGCGGTTCTTTCCGGCCCAGCACGACCCGGGTCACCTGGTCGAAGTACACACGAGCGTCGCCGTCGTACCAGACACCGACCGTCGCGGCATCTCGCCAGGCTCGGCCCACCGGCAACCAGCCGTCACCGGTATCGACATATCCGTTTACGACGTTGGCGGTGTCGGTCGCGACCACATCCGCAGGCACCGTGGCGACGAGCTCCTCACCCGGCCGCGGCGCGGCTCCGGTTTGCAGGCCTCGCAGGCGACGACGCGCGACCTCCCGTCCGTGCACGTCGGTCACGATTACCGTGCCGTCCTCCGTGGACTCGACCATCACCTCCGTGCCCGCCGGCCGGTTCACAAAGAACCACAACCGCGGATCGCTGATGTGCCCGATCTGGCCCGATGACGACACCTGCACCCGATACGGGGGATGCACCGTCCGCCCCGGCCTGGCGTCCCGGCGGGCAACCGACACCACCGAGAGCACCTCGCCGCCCGTGGTCATCACCGCCAACCGGGCGATGCCACGATGCAGCCGCACCAAAACTTCCCGCACATTCTCGGGCATCTCCACCAGATAGCCGAGAATCAACATCTGCGCGCCCCGGACCTCGACCCGCCGCTGCACCTCGTCCTGCCCCAACAGTTGCGGGTCGACCATGTCCCCCACGCGCAGCCACTGCGCGTTCACCGCCCAGGCACCCGGAACCAACCCGGACACCAGCGGCTCCCCGGTGGCCGGATGGGTCACGACATACCAGCCCTGCGCAGTGACAAACGCGTCCAGCACCGCCAGCGGCAACCGCTTCGGCACAAGGTTCACGGCCCCGGCAAAGGCGAAGCGCCGACTGAAGACTCGAACCGACACCTCATACCAACCGGCAGGCACACGGCCCAATCCCGGCGCAGCCACCGCCGAGACCGCCGGCGCCCGGCGACGCGGGTTCACCGCCAAGGGCTCATCGGCATCATCGTCAGAGTCGACGGCGTCGTCCTCGTAATCGGAATCGTCCGACGAGTCGTACTCCCCGTCCATCGCCGCATCCGGATCGTCGGTCACCTCATCCGTCTCAGACCCGGCCGGGCGGTCGTCGTCGCGGTCGCGCTGGCTGCGGCGCTGCGCACGCGTGACCGGAGCGGGACCCTCGATGGAGGAGTCGCCGTCGACCTCTTCCTCGACCGGCCCGAACCGCGCTTCGTCGCGCATCCATTCCGGGTCCGGCATCGAGGCGAAGTCAGCGAGGTCGTCCTGCAGGTCATCGAGCGGGCGACGCAGCCCGTCCGCCAGCATCTCCATGAGCCTGAGATCGAGCTTCGACAGCGCGGCCAGCTTCTCGCGGGTCTCGACGATGACATCCTCGGGCAGGCCGAGCAACGCGAATGGCCGGCTCGCGGGGTCGAACAGACTGGCCACGCGCTGCGGGTCACCAAGGCCGACCAGGCTCCCGAGGCGCGCCAGCAGCCGGCTCGGGGAGAATGAGAAGTTGCTCGATTTCGGCAGCCGACCCAGCTGGTAGAGCAGGCGGCCGGGGAGCTTCGGCCGCCAGCCCCCGTCCTCGGTCGGGGTGGCCACCTCGTACAAGTGGCGCTCGCGGAAGGTGCGCTTCTCCCCGCGCACCGATGTCACGATCTGAGCCGCCGGATCCGAGAGGAACCGGGAGACCTCCTGGGTGTTGAGGTCCAGCTCCGTCAGCCGATGGTGGATGCCATAGGTGGAGTCGAATCCACGACGCCGCTGCGCCTCCTCCTGCGACAGAGCCCGCAGCAGTCCGGGCACCACACGGCCGTCCGGCAGAGTTAGCTTGCCGAGCCACCGCGCGTTCAGGAGGGTGTTCGACTCGATGTGGTACGCCAGCGGGTACCTACCTCTGGCGAGTACCCCCGAGTAGACCTGATGCGCCTCCCCCATCAGCACGGTGAACTTGGCGTCGACCGTCGGCGGGCCGACATGCTCCGGGCCGTCGACCTCCTCGGCGGAGAACGCCACGGCGCCGCCCAGACGCACCAACGGGCTACGCCCACCGCCGGTCCGACTCGCGATGATCTCCTCCGTGAACCGGTCGAACACCGAACGGGTGTTGCCGCGCCGCGGGTTGGCCAGGCTCACCACGTCGGAGTCTCCGAAGTGGACGAACACCTCACCGAACGACCGCTGCATCTGCCGCAGGTAACCGAGGAACGTCGCGCTACCCACGATCGCCAGCCGCACCCCGGCGTGGGGGAAGTTCAACCGATAGCGCAGGATCCAGTCGCCCTGCCGGCGGCGCCAGCGCCAATAGTCGGCATCAACCAGCGGGCCATTGAACTCACCGTCCTCGGACCTGTCGCGCACCGGCAGTTCCGCGATATGAGCAATGACGGTGACCGCGCCGGCCTCGTCGCCGAGTTCGGCATCGATGGCCGCCTGCTCCTGCGCCACCTCGACCGCGAGCTCTTCCTCCAGCCGCACGGTCGGCAGGTCCGAGGCCGGGTCGTTTCGCCGGTTGATTCCGATCACCAGCCGCATCCGGCCGAAGCTGCCACCCATCGCCTCCCGATACATCCGCGCAAGCTCGAGCGGCGAGCGGTCGTGCGGGCCGCGTCGCACCCGGCTCGGCCCGTAGACCATCGCGACAAACCCCACCGCGTCCGGGTCGAAGTCCGGCGCGCGCCCGGGCGCAACCACCACCGGCGCCCGCCCCGTCGCCACCTCCCGCGCCACCCCCCGATAAAGGCTGGGACCCGACTCAGTGCGGGCCGCCTGCTTCTTCAACTCATCCACGGACGCACGCGGCAACTGAGCCGGGGTCCGCCAGATATCTCCGTCCGATTGACCGACCCGCGGCAGCGGCCTCACCAACCAGTCCTGGTCGTCAATCTCATCCACCGGCACCGCACCGCGCTGCGACCCGAGCCGCTGACGACGCACCGGCCGCCCCTCCGCGGCCGCGTCCGCGGAGTCGTCGCGCTGACGGCGGCGCCCCGCCGCGGGCAGCTCACCCGGGCCCTCACTGTCCACGTCGTGCATGTCCACGTCGGACGGTGAGCTGGCCCCGCCCAGCTGCCGGACCAGCCACGACTCCCCGTGGCTGGTCCGGCGCCAGCTACCGGTCACCGCGCCCGTCTCCGGATCCAGCGACCGCCCCTGCAATCCGTCCGGCGACACCAGACCGGGCAGCGGCAAGGCAGGGTTGCGCCGACCGAACACCAGCGGCGAATCCTCGATCCGACCCACCGACCACCCGGCGAACTCGCCCGACGCCGTCAACCGGGCCACCGCCGCTCGGGCGACCGGCGACAACGAAAGGACGGCGCCGCCCGCCGCCCCCGGCGACCGACCAACCGTCGCCTCCAGCTGCCGGTTGACCCGCTCCGTCAACTGGTCCAGCAGCCGGGACCCGGTGCCCTCGGACGACACCACTCGAACCCGCGACCCACCCGCCGCCGAAGCGTGCCGCAGCACGAACGCCCGCACCGCGCCCGGCGTCGCGTCGATCTCCTCGCCCTGTCGCGACAACACCGGCCGACCACCCGCGTTCAGACTTACGACCACCGTGAACACGCCCGGCTCGGCCCGTGCTGGCAACGCGGTGGCCGCCACCCCATCGACCTGATACGCGGCCACCCCACCGGGGAAGAGCGTGTAGGCGTAACCACGACTGTCAACTCCCGACTGCACCACCGGCCCCGCCTCAGCCGACCCGGCCTGCGCCTGCGGCGACTCGACCAGACGCGCACCCGGCACCAGCTGGCCCCACTGGGCCAGGCGCTGGGCCGCCACTGCACTGATTTCTCGGAATCGAGCCACTGCGGCATCCGGCACGGCCCGATCGATCAGGAACCGCACCGCCACCCCGGTCCAGCCGGCCGGCCGGTGCCGCGCGACATGCTCGGCCAACGCCTGCCCATCATCGGGGACGGAGGCGGCACCCTCGCGGCCCGGCAGCACCGGCACCCCGTCGGCACCAACCTCGACCACGACGTCATGCACATCCACCTGGGCGACCTCAGGCCCAGCCGGCTCGCTTGCCGGTTCAGCGTCAGCCTGGGCCCCCTCAACCGGCGCCGCGGCGGCCGGCTCCACCTGAGCCGGGGCGGGCCGAGCACGCTGCCACACCGCTACCCCAGCCCCCACCATGGCCAGCAGGGTTACCCCACCCGCGCTCCACAACCAGAACCCATCACCTCGCTGATCCGGAATCGGAACACCGGCCGAATCAACCGCCCGGAACTCGAACCCGAAGAACGCCCGCTCGGTGAGCTCGAACGTCAGCTGGGCCAGATCGGACGCGTTCGCCGGCACCTCGCCAACGTCGCGGCCCGCGACCTGGCCGGCCACGGTCAGGTTGTGCCAGCCCTCCAACTGGGCCTGCAGCGTGACCGTCTGCCAGGCCGGCACGACCGCGCTGCCTCGCTGCATACCGTCGTCGGTGGTGACCGTCGCCGTGGCATCCTGCCCGCCCCGATTAGCGATCACCACCGGCTCCGGCGGCTCCGACACGTTGGCGTACCGCTCATACAACCGCCGCGCCGGCTCACCGAAATAGGCACCGAGCGAGTGCGGACGTTGCCATGGCTGGCCGTCCCCGGGCAAAGCCCCGGGGACGTTTGCGGAGGTTACCGTGATGATCCGGCCCCGGCCGGTGTGCAGGTCGACGTCGGCCAGCCACGGCCCGCCGCTGAAGCCGGACGTGAGGAAGACCGGCGTGGCGGGCTCGATGGCGCCGGCGCCCGCTTCCTTGACGTCGCCCGGAAGCACCATACGGCTGCTGCCGATCCACAATACCTCGGTGGAACCCCGGTAGAGGGTGCCCTCCACGGTCCGGGCCTCCCCTGCCGGGTAGCCCAACGCGTGGATCTCCCGACCCGGTCGGCCGCGATCGGCGAAGTCGACGCCCTGCCCGCCACCAACCACCTGCTGGATGTGCCGGCCCTGCTGCGGGCGCAGCAGCACCACGGCGACGTCCAGCGGGGAGAAACTCGTGTAGCCGTCCACTATGTCCCAGGTGTGCGCCTGCCAGATGCCGAACGGAGTGCTGTCCGGCGTGTGGCCGGGCGAGAAGAACACGCTTCTCGCGTACCCGCCGTGCTCGGGGTCGTAGATGTTGTGCGCGGCGGTCAACGCCAGGTCCCCTGACGGGCTGTCGACGACCACCGCCGAACCGGTGGCGATGCTGCCGTCGGGGTACTCCATCGCGAGGAGACCGGTCGTCGCCCGGAGAAGCGCGCGGGCCCGACCGCTGAAGGGCGCGGTCGTGTGCCCGAACGGCACGGGTACCTCAGGGGCCAGCATGCGCGACGGGTTCAGCATGGCGTGCACCCGGCGGAACCAGATCCACGACGGCATCTCGCCGAGCAGCTCCAACATGGTCGGGTCGTGGAGCGCGAGCGCGTAGTCGGTGCCGGCCACGCCCCCCAGGTCTGGGAAGGCGCTGCGCAACTGGGCGACCTGCTCCTCCAATTCGGCCAGCGGCACCCGCGCCGGCGCGCCCGCGACCGTGGCGGCGGGGTCGCTGGTGGCGACATCGAGCACCAGCCGATCCGGCGTTACGCCCGCCTGGCGCAGGCGCGTCTGGTAGACCTCCGCCAGGGACCGCTGCCGGTCCTGCGGCGTCAGCCTCATCGTCAACCACGAGATCGCCTGCCCGGTGGTGGCCACCAGCCGGGTCACGTCCATCCCCGCCCGATCCGGCGCGTCCAACTCGCTCGACGAGAACGACACGCTCACCACGAACTCGTCCCCGAACGATGCCCGCAACGCCCGGATCAACCGCTCTACCACGGCGACCGGCGTCTGCGGGCCGGCGTCGAGATCGACCCCGTCCAACCCGTGCCGGCGGACCAGATCCTCCACCATCGGATAGAACTGCTCGAAGTCCCGATCCAGCCGCCGGAACGTGCGGAAACCCTCCAGCTTGACCAGCACCCGCGTGCCCTCACGCTGCAGCGTGGCCAGGTCCGACCACATCTGCCGGTAGGCCGGCTGCTCCGGATCCGCGGCACTGATCAGCAGACCACGCCCATCACCAGCCAACCGGGCCGGACCCACCACCACATCGGTGGCCGCGCCGACCACATGCACTGGCGACACATACCGATCCGGCCGAGCCGGATCGAACTGCGCCAGATAGTTCGCCACCACCCGCGGCCCGGCCACCGCCGTAGACGCCTCCGACATACCCGCCAACGGAACCAGCTGACCGAGGAAACCCACCGCCGCCGCCATCGACAACAGCCCCCGCACACCAGGCACCCCACCGGCCAGGACCGGTCGCCACTGACCCGACGAATCCCGCCAATAGCGGCCCACCACCGCGACCGAATCCGGGTCGACCTGCGTGAAATGCTCCGCATCGCTGAACCAACCCGGGACCCCACCCCGAACCCCGTCCACAACAGACTCATCCGGCAACGAGGCCAACAACGACCGCAACGACACCCCCGGCTCACCCGACGACGCCACCTCCAGCACCCGATCCGCCGCCACCCCCAACTCCGCCGCCTCCGGCACAACCCCGAACCGGTACGACGCCTCAGCCGCCACCAAACCCCGCATCAGATCCGGCCACGCAACCCGCCACGACCCCACCGGCACCCACACCGACCGATCCCCCACATCAAACCGCGCCCCACCCTCCAACGCAGTACGCACCCGCACCGGCGGCATCCCAGCCAACCCAGCGATCCACTCCGCCGCCTCAACCAACGCATCCAACGGACTCACCGCACCAAACCGCACCACCGAACCAACCCGACGCGCCCACCGCGCCACCCCCACATCCCCCAACCGCAACGACTCCAGCCACTCCGGAACCGGCACCAGCGAAGACTGCGTGTCATCAGACACGTCCGAGCCGTCATTGGACCAGAGATCCGCCGAGTCCAGGTCGAACCGCGACAACTCACCACCGCGCAACCGCAGATCCGTCCCACCGGACGGATCCGCTGTCTCCCGTTGCTGATTGACCCGGTCGGTCAGTACCTGCAGCGGCCTGGTCACGCTGCCCTGCCGCGACACCACCCGCACCGGCAACCCACCAGCCTCGACCGGCACATGCCGCGACACGAACGCCAACACCGGATCCAGCGCCGCCGCGACACTCAGGCCCCGCCGCGACAACACCGGCAGACCACCCGCGTTCAGATCCACCACCACCGTGAACACACCCGGCACCGCCAACCCCACCAGCGAATCCGCCACCACCCCGTCGGACTCAAACGCCGCCACACCACCCGGGAACACCGTGAACCCATAACCATGACCATCAACCCCCGACCGCGTGGCAGCACCACCGGCCGGACTCGCCACACCGTCCGGGTCCGAGACGCCAGCCGCGCCCTCGGCCTGGCTCGCGACATCAACCGGGTCCGAGACATCAGCCTGACTCGTGACAACGGCCTGGGTCGCGACCAGCTCCGCCAGCACCAGCCCACCAGCCCGCGGATCGAACACCACCAGACGGCCGTTCTCACGCAACATCAGCACCGGACGGTCGTGATAGAACGCCCCGACCAACACCCGACCATCCGGGGTATCCGAATACCCGTCCTCGTCAACCGTGACGCTCTCCCCCCGCGCCACAGCGTCCGCCCCCACCGTCGGCGCCACCTCGTCACCGAGCAACGACTCCCCAGCGACCAGCCTGTCGCGACGCCGCAACACCAACTCTTCCGTCCTGTTCACGACCCGGACCCAGCCGTTGTTGTCCCGGACGAAGGCCTCCAGCGTCTCGGCCCCCACGAACATCCGGACACCAGGCGCCCCCGCGAGTTCGACCGTCCCCCCGGGCGCCACCGGCGCGAAAGACCAGGGGCCGAACGGCAATCCCTCGTACTCGGCCGGCATCCGCAACCCCGCGGTGGCCAGCGCGGCCAGCGACACTCGCGGAGCCTCGCCACCACCAGTCCCATCGAGTGACCAGGTGGCTGGGTCATCCCGCCCATCCGATGACGCGGCACGGATGTCGGCGCCCCGGCTCGTGACGAGCTGGGCCAACACCAACCCGCTCGCCTCCGGGTCGAACAACACCCGGACGCCTTCGTCATTCAGCATCCGGACCCGACCCGGACGGCCGTGATAGACCGCACCGACCAATACCCGACCGTCAGGCGTATCGACGTAACCCGCGGAGTCGACCTCGACGTCCACACCCCGGCCCACATCCTGCGGCGCCACGGTCAGCGCCACCTCTTCATCCAGCAACGGCTCCCCACTCAACAACCGATCCCGACGCCGCAACGTCAGGAGCCCACCATCCACATCGACCACCCGCACCAAGCCATCGCGCCGAGACTCAATGAACACCTCACCCGCCGGAATCCGAGCGAAGATCCGCACACCGGACGCTTCCGCGAACCCGATCGTCCCCCCCGACGCCACCGGCACCCGATACCACGAATGCAAGAACATCGGGAACTCATCGAAGACGGGGAATTCACGAACGCCCAGAACCACTCCGTCAGCGTCAAGGACAAAAACCAAACGGTTACTTACACTCCACCTCACCCATACTTCTTCATTGGCCAGATCGGGAATCCGGAGATGGCCGTCGCTCCATCTGACGACGCCCGAGCCGTCGACCCTTACCTGTTCCTGCTCGAACGGAACATAATCGTCCAGGTCAAACCTCTGCCCAATCACATTGCCCGCATCGAGAGAATCCGGCACCGGCAGGTATCCCGAAACCACCGGCGCGGCCGTCTCCGGATGGGTCGCCACGAACTCCCCGTCATCCGTACGAGACAGATTCAGACTCAGCCCCTCGCCCAACACCGTCCCCGGCGGCAAGGGCACCTCCACGCCATCAATGGACAACCCACCATCCGGACCGGTCAGCACTGCCTCCAACTCCCCGATGCCGAGATCCGGGACGTTCACGACTTCACGCGACATGGCCGACCCCGCATCAAGCTCCGCCAGGATCAGGCCATGGGATAGATTAAAGATGATCAGACGAGCACCCTCATACATCGCACCAACTGACCCCCGGCTATACGACGCGCCAATCAGAACCCGGCCCTCAGGGGTGTCCACATAGCCGTCCTGATCGACGATCAGGTGCACGCCTCGGTGGTCGAGCTCAGGGCTGTCCACATAGCCGACGACTCGGTCGTCGACCTCCCGCAGCAGCCCCACCATCGGTGCCACCTCGCCGGCCCGCAGTCGCTGGTCATGGAGCACCCCGTCACGCCGCCGCGACACGAGCTCCCGCCCGTCCCTGTCGACAACCCGTATCCAGGATTCAACCCCGGTCTCCACAAAGACCAGAGCGCCCACCCGAGCCGGTACATGGATCTGGACGCCCGGCGCCACGGCGGCGGTGATCGTCCCGCCCCGCGCGACCCGGACCCCGTACCACGGATGCACCAGCCACGGCCCGGGCACCAGCCGGTGGAAGTCCTGAACCTGGACCACGGTTCCCGCCGGGTCGATGATCGCGACCCGACCCAGTTCCTCGTGCCACCGCAGATACACCGTGGGCTCCCCGCTCGGCACCTGGATGGCATGACCACGCCACTCGACCAACCCAGTGCCGTCGACAGTGACCGGTCGCTGTTCCACGCCCGGAGGAACGACGTCCACGTCGACCGTCTGCCCCGCCCGCAACCAGTCCTCGTCAGGCATCAGTCCGAGCGTCTGCATCGCGGCGCGCCAACGGTCGGAGCGACGCCACGGGCGCAACGTGCCGCCCATCACGGGCTGCGCCGTCTCCGCCCGGGTCACGACGAACCAACCGTGCCGCTCCCAACGAGACACGGTCAGCGCGATCCCCGGCCCCGACCACGTGTCATCCGGCGGCAACATGACGACGCCATCCAGCACGAACCGACCGTCCGCCCGGGTCACCACGGTTTCAATCTGGTCGATTCCGATGCCCTCTACGTCCAGCGGCTCATCCGGGGGGAACGGTGCCGGACTCCGATAGTAGCGCCCCGCATCGGTTCGGTCACGATCGGTGATCGTCTGGAACGCACCTGGGGCAGGGCTCCTATCAGTCCCATAAGGATCCATCTGCGGCGGGGACGTCCTAAAAGGACCCATCTGCGGCGGGGACCATGACCGTGCCTCCCATCCCACCGGATCGATCACCCACGTGTCCTGCTCGGTGGTGCCCGACGTCGTCTCGTCGGCGGCCCGGCTCGCGCCCACGGCCTGCGCCACGACCAGTTCGGCCAGCACCAGCCCACCGGCCTCCGGATCGAACACGATCCGGTGCCCACCCTCCAGCACCGTCAGCACCGAACGGCCGTGATAGAACGCCCCAACCAACACCCGACCATCCGGGGTACCCGCGTACCCGTCCTCGTCAACCGTGACGCTCTCCCCCCGCGCCACGACGTCCTCCCCCACAGTCGGCGCCACCTCGTCGTTGAGCAATGGCAGCCCAGCCATCAACCTGTCCCGAAGCCGCAACACGATCGAACGGCCGAGAGCATCGGTGACCTGTACCCGACCGTCACCCCGGGACTCGACCAACACCTCGCGGTGGTGGACACCTACGAAGATCCGCCGGCCGCGCTCCCCCGCGAACCCGATCGTCGCGCCGGTGACCGTCCGCACCCGATACCGGAGGTGCACCGGCCACGGCCCATTCTCAACACGAGAGAAGCTCTCGACCGCCAACACCTCACCGTTCGTCGCGATGACCGCCACCCGGTTGAATTCCTCGTGCCACCGCACCCACACCACCGACCCGGCAAGACGACCGTCAACTCGGATGACGTTGCCGACCGGCGTCACCACTGCGCCCCCGCGCCCGACCGCGACCTGCTCCTGCCGCGCACCCCGACCGACATCGTTCACGTCGACCCTGGCGAACCTCCGCAGCCAGGCCTCGGCAGTGAACCGACGGGCCGAGTCCGGCAACGGCGGAAGCGTCCCGCCAACCACCGGCTCAGCCGTCTCCGGAAGGATCACCATGAACTGATTGATCTCCGAACGAGACAGGTACAGACTCAACCCCTCCCGCTGCTGCACCCAATCCGGCAATCGGATCGTGATGTCATCGACCTGCAACAGGCCGTCCGAATTTGTCGCCAAGTCCTCCAGAGCACCGAGACCAAAGAAGTGGCGGGGAGTCCGTGGCACCGAATCCAGCTGCGCCCCGATATCCCGGCCCCGCTGCGCCAACACCGGCTCGACATTTTCGGCGGGCACTTCGCCTTCCAGCGTGGCCAGGCTGGCCTCCAACGCGGCCGCCGCTTCGGCGAGCTGCTGGATTTGGGCGGCAACCCGCGGTCGCGACTCCGGGGGCAACGCACGGAAGAACCGCTCCGCCGCCTGGACGGCGGCCGGGGTGTGACCCTGCGCCTCCGGCCCCATGCGCATGCGCAACGACCTGACCGAGGTCATGTAGTGCTGCGCACGCTCGGCCAACTCCGCCCCCATCGCGGCCAACTCGCCCTGCCGCTCGGCCGGAAGTCGCTCCAACCGTTGCTCCACATGGCCCAGTCGATCCGTCCGATCCGCATGCGCCCGCCCGCCCGACCCATACATCACCAGCGTCCAGTCAGCCACCAGCCCGTCCGCCGCACTGCCGTCAGCGGGGGTGGCCCCGTCGACTGGCGGCCCATCGGCTGACGACCCATCGGCTGACAGCCCATCGGCTGGCCGCCCATCGAGCGACAGGCGAGCGTTCTGGTCCGTCACGAACAACGGCGCCCAGTGGCCGGGCGAATACGCCACCAACAACAGCGGTCCACTCTCACCCTGGACCTGATGCGGGAACCACAGCCCACGCCGGAACTCGATGACCTGAACCCGGACCCCGAAGTTGGCCAGGAACGCGTCGAGGAATCCCGGCTCGTAGATCTCACCACCCTGGCCGGATCGCAACTGAACGACCAACGCGTGATCCGGATCAAGCATCTCCTCGACCACATTCAGGAAGTTCTCGGCCCGCTGCGGCGCGAATTCCAGGAGCTGATACTGAGAAGGTCGCGCCCGAACCAACAATTGAGCCAAGGTGTCCGTCAAACACAGCGCGCCCACGCCGAGCGCACCGCCCAGCCGCAACCACCGAGGCAGCCCCGGGGCCGCCTGCACCCCGGCGGCCAATGCGACCTGCCCGGTCGCGTACTCCCACCCATCGGTCTCACGCCCGGAACCGGACTCAACAGCCCAGGGCCGATCATCGCGTCGAGCGGCGATCTGATCCTCGACCACGCGCTGCCCGATCAGGAACGCGCTCGCCGCGGCGGACACCTCCTCCGCCGTCGTCGAATCCAGGTCGGGCCGCAGACCCCGCGGCGGCGCCGCCTCGCCCAAAGCACGCCGCAACGCTCGCGGGTCCGGCCCGTCAGCGGCGACCCCGAGCAGTGCGCCCACCCGACTGCTCGGCCAGTACGCCGAGAAGTTCTCATCCTCCAACGTCATGAAATCGATACCCGGCAACCAGTCGGCCAGGCGCCGACCCGGAGGTTGCAAAATGTCGGGACCGACCAGATCCGTGTGCAGCGCGAAATCGACCAACGCCACCGTCGTCAAGAGGTTGACGACCGAATCGGGCACCGGCATGCCGTCCGACCACAGCCCCAACCCATCAAGCGCCGTCCGAATCTGCGCCAGCAGCTCGTCGGCCGGCCGGCCGAGACTCATCACCGCCACCAGGTGCCGCGCCGGCGCTTCGCCCGCCCATCGCACCAGCGCGCCCAGCCACAGCGCGCGGCGCACCTCGGCCAACCGCCACCCCAACTCCGCCAGCTGCTCCACCCGCTGCCGCGCATCCCCCAACCATGTCTCCGGAGCGACCCCGGCCAGCGCCGCCAGGTCGGCACGCCACTGTTGCAACGCCGGACCCGGCTGCTCCCGCGTGCCGACCGCCGACACGGCGGTCTCCAAGACCCCGGCCAGCCTTCGCCAGCCGTCGATACCGGCCCGCGACCAATCCACGGCGGCCGCGGCACTGACCACGTCCGGGCCCAACAATCCGTCGAGTTCCCTCAGCCACAGGCCGTCACCGTGCCGGTACACGGCCACCACCGTCGAGTCCAGCTGCCCATAGCCGTGGACCACCACGAAGACCTCAGGCGCCCACTGGGCACCGCCGAATGTGTCGAAGACGCCCCACAACACACCATCCGGGGTCAGGCGATCGGGCCGCCGCACACCGACGACCAGCACCGGCGCCCCATCCGGCACCACGCCGGGCGGCCCGACATCAGGAACAACCC
The DNA here is from genome assembly GCF_040654515.1 of Dactylosporangium sp. NPDC050688. Taxonomy (NCBI): domain Bacteria; kingdom Bacillati; phylum Actinomycetota; class Actinomycetes; order Micromonosporales; family Micromonosporaceae; genus Dactylosporangium; species Dactylosporangium sp. NPDC050688. The sequence continues at coordinate 66,342 of NZ_JBFAIC010000022.1, read as the reverse complement.
TTTCGACCGATTCCAATGCGAACCGGGATCGCTGCCGAAGCCATATCCACGGCTGACCATCACGCTGAACAAGTACCCACGAGCGCCAGAACTCACGAGCGACCTGGCCGGTGGTTTGCCAGTCGAAACCGGGATTCCCAAGAAGGGCATCCCAATGCTCAATTGGAGAAATGACGGCCCTCCCACCCGAGGACTCTGCCGTCGACTGCCCAACGCTGTCGACCTGCACCCCTGGTCGAACGATCGACGCGGTGACTGCCGGAGCCACGCCGTCGTTGCCCGCATTGCGCTCCGTAGGCACTGCGGGTGGCGACGACGCTCCGGTGTTGCCGACCGGACTCACGGCGTCAGCCGGACTCACGGCGTCAGCCGTGTTCGGGACCAGTTCCGCCAGTATCAGCCCGCCGGCCCGCGCATCGAACAAGACCCGACGATCACCCTCACGCAGCATCAGCACCGGACGGCCGTAATAGAACGCCCCGACCAACACCGGACCATCCGGGGTGTCGGCATATCCGTTCTCGTCAACCTCGACGACCTCACCTTGCCCGACGGCGTCCGGCCCCACCACTGGCGCAGCCTCATCGCCGAGCAACGGCTCCCCAGCGATCAACCGGTCCCGGCGCCGCAACACCAACAGCCCGCCACGCTCATCGACGACCCGCACCCAACCGTCGGGCCGAGATTCCACGAGAACCTGGCCGTCCCGGACCCGGACGAAGATCCGCACCCCATGCGCCCCCGCAAACCCGATCGTCCCCCTCGGCGCCACCGACACCCGGTACCAGGGATGGACCGGCCACGGACCGTGCTCGATACGGTTGAATTCCCCTCTGTGCACGACGTATCCGCTTTGACCGATGATCACCATTCGATGGAACTGCTCATGCCACCGGACCACCAGAGTCGCACCGCTGTACCGCGGCAGTTGGACCGTGCCGAAGGGCCATCGGATGTTCCCAGCGTCGTCGGCGGTGACCAGCATCTGTCGCTCGCCCGGACCGGCGTTCTCCATTTCGTCCGGTGTGTACGTTTGCAGCCACTCCCGAGTCCGTACTCGTCGCTCGTCACTAGCGAGACGCGGGAGCCATCCTCCAGCCAGCGGCTCGGCCGTCGCCGCATCGGTCAGCATGAACCATCCGTCGCGCCGATGAGCCAGGTTCATGCGCAAGCCGACCCGCCACGGTATCCGTGCCGGCAACGACGTCTCGTCGAAACCGGACCATTCCCACTCTCTCGACCCCGTCTCCCTTGGCATCAACTCGCTGATGTCGATGGCCGTGACGTCAACGACCGGGCCCCAGGCCGACCAATCGATCACATTGACGTTTGTGACTATTTCGGACAGCACCAATCCGCCGGCCTGCGGGTCGAAGACGCGCCCATAACCACCCTCATCCAGGACATGAAGCTGACGGCCGGCATAGGCCGCACCGATCAAGAAGCGGCCGACAGGGGTATCGACGTAGCCGTCACGGTCGACCTCAATCTGGTCACGCCGCCCTGGCGCGTCCGACCGCACCACCGGTGCCACCTCGCCGTCGAGCAGTGGCTCCCCGGCGAGCAGCCTCTCCCGACGCCGCAGTACCAACAGTTGGCCGCCAGAATCCACGACCCGCACCCATCCGTCGCCGCGAGATTCAACGAGGACGTCCCCAGCCCGGACCGGAAGGAAGATCCGCACACCTCGCGCCTGCGCGAACCCGATCGTCCCGCCTCGAACGATCGACACCTGATACCAGGGATGCACCAGCCAAGGCCCGTGCTCAACCAGGTCGACATCGATGACGTTATGTACACTTCCAGTCCGATCGATGACGGCAAGACGGCCCCGCTCCTCGTGCCACCGCAGCCACACGGTCTGGCTGCTGGGTGCGACCACTAGAAGGACGGCGCCCTGCCAAAAGACCCTTCCTACGTCGTTGGCTGTGGACTGTTCCTGCTGCTCGCCTGGACCGATGCGGTCCACATCGACGGAGTCCCCCCTCTCGAGCCAGTTGCGGCCGGCAGCATGGCGTCTGGTACCGGGCAATGCGCGCAGCCATCCGCCGCCCACCGGCTCGGCCGTCCCTGGATCGGTCAGCATGAAACGCCCATCCGCCGTCCGATACAGGTTCAGGCGCGGGCCACCTGGCCCCCACGACCCTGTCGGATACATCCGCCAATCGAGACCATTGGAGTACCAGCTGTCCGTTCCCGGATTCACGGACACCAACTCGCTGATGCCGATGCTGGCGACGTCCGCCGCCCCATTCGGGCCGACCGACCCCGACGACTCACCCTCCGGGTCATCGCCGTCGATGCTTGACGTCTCGGACCCATCCGGCATCCCGCCGGCGAGCACCGGCAGCCACCGGCCCGACGGATCCCGCCGGTACCGGCCGACCACCGCGACGGACTCCGGATCGACCCCGGTGAAGTGGTCGGCGTGGGTGAACCAGCCCGGCACCTCCCCCGGAACCCGCGCACCATCCACAAAGGACTCAACCGTGATCGTCGTCAGCAACGACCGCAACGGCACCGTCGGACCACCCGAACCCGCCGCCGCCAGCACCCGATCGCCCGCCGCTGCCAGCTCCGCCTCGTCCGGCACGAACCCCAGGCGATCCGACGCCTCGATTGCCACCAGACCGCGCATCAGGTGCGACCAGGCGGTGCGCCACGGCCCCACGGGCACCCACACCGACCGGTCCAACAGATCGGACCGCGCCCCACCCTCCATCGCGGTCCGGACCCGGACCGGCAGGATCTGAGCCAACCCGGAGATCCACTCCGCCGCCTCGACCAAGGCGTCCAGTGGACTGCGCGCGTCGAACCGCACCACCGAGCCAACCTCGCGCGCCCAGCGCGCGACCTCGTCCTCCGCCAGCCGCAACTGCCCGAGCCACGTCGGCTCCGGCGCCACCGAGGTGTCGGAGAACACCGAGCCGTCGGACAGCACCGAGCCGTCCGGGTCGGTCGTGGACGGCGCCGCGAGCCCGAGCAGGCTCGGGACCGGCACCAGCGGAGGCTGCGCGTCGGCGGGCACCGACTCGTCCAGCTCGACGACCCGCGGCTCGATGCCGGCGGCCTGAGGTACCGGCACCTCGGGCACGCTCAGGTCGTCGACGGGCCGGGCCGGTGTGAACAGCGAGACCGTCTCCGCCCCCGGCCGCGACAGCACCGCCGCGACATCCCGCTCCTCGACGCCATCCATATAGACGTTGACATACAACGACTCACGTTCAACCGGAGGCAGCGCGGCCAACCGGTCCACCACCGTCACCAAGTCGGCGGTGGTCAACGGGTTGACCGGCGAACCCGCCAACACCACGGCCAGCCTCGACATCATCAGGTCGAACCGGCCATGGAAGAAGGCCACCAGCGTGCTGGGCAACCCCACCATGAGCATCAGCCGCCGCGCCTGGGCAATCGACGGGTAATCGGCCACGACGCTGTCCAACTCAGGGTGTGGCGGCAAGGACGAGAAGGGGCCCTCGACGATCGCCCGCGGATGGCCCGGGTCGGACACCTCCGTCTCCCTCAGCTGCGGTGCGACCACGTGCCACCACAAGCGGGTCCACGCCGACACCACACCCTCGATCAAGGTGTTGTACTCCGTCGTCCCGAAAGGGAAGTGTGCGTCGACTCCCGCCCTGTAGCCAGGGTGCTCCATCTTGTGGAAGATCTCGTGGCCCAAGGTCGCAGACAGATTCACCAACGTCCACTGTTTTGCGACGTCGGTCTGCCCGGCCGGGAAGACTTGAATGACGATTTCACCCGTGCCGGGGAGGTGACCCCCGGTCCTACCCCGACCGATCGCAAGCAGCTGATCGATCCGGCCGGGTTCGTCCAGGATTTCGTCGATGACCTCCGCCGCGATCCGCCCCGCGCGGTTGGTCGGGAGCCTCATTGCGTCGAACTTCGGCAGCTGATCGTACGCCATCTCCGGGAGGTACCCGCCGGCCAGAACTTTCAGCATTCTTTCCTTTGCCGCCCACCGGGCAGTGCCGCGCCTGGCCTGGGGCTGGTCTGGACCGCGTCCCGGTTCGTCACGGACCAGTTTCGCGTTCTTCTCTCCGTAGACAACAAACCTGTCGCGCAGGTCGCCGGGCTTGCCGGGACGATCGGCCACCAGGCGAGGTGCTCGGGCCAGCCGACCGAACACCTGGTCGATCTGTTCGGCGACGAGATGCGCGATCCGCTCCGCATGCAACAACGTGAACGGCTCCGACAGTTCCGCGTGCTCCTTCTCACCTCTGCCAACGACGAAGTCCTGAAATTCCTCATCAATATGTTGGCGGAAGGCGGTGCGCAGCCCTTGCCGGTACTGCTCGTCCGTCCAGCGCGAGCCGGCCGGCGTCGACGAGGTGACGGAGAGCTCAGGTGCGAGCGCCTGGGCGAGAAGTTTCCATCGTCCCGGTGAGGGCCGCATCGCCACCGCCTCTGCCAGGTTCCACGGCGGCGCGTGCTGAACCTGGTCGGCATACAAGCGGTACAACACGGTCGTAAGGACCTTGGAATCAATCGCGAGCGAACGCGACTCCACGTGGCTGGCCAGCCACGTCGCCGCCAACGCACGCTGCCGCAAGGGCAACGCCAGCAACTCAGCCAACACGGCGGGCATCGGCGCCTGCGCCAACTCCTCAGGACCGGTCCGGGCCAGCGACTCCGTCACCCTCTGCGCGTCAAACAACTGTCTCGGCGCCCCGTGCGCGACCGCGTCGGGCCGGTCCAACGCCGCGACACCATCGTCGAACCGCTGCGCCAGCACCTCGGTCAACCACGACCCCACCCGCGGAACCCCGGCAACCTCCCGCAATGCTCGCCGCACCGTTTCCGACTGCCACAGCCAAGTCAGTTCCGCGTCATCAGTGAGCTGCACCAACCCAACGCGCGCCGCGGCCATCTGCTCCGCTTGATCAGCCGGGCTGAAGGCGAGGAACACCCGCATGTCCTGCACCGTCAGCGCTGCCGCCGGATCGCCCGCCCGGTACCGCGACAACAACTGAATCAGCACAGGAGCTGTCAGCCTGACCCCACGCCACGCCAGACCCCGCACCCTCATGTGATCCACGCCGTGCTGGGCCAGGAACTGCCCCACCTCGCCGAACACCAGCGGCACACCGGCCCGTCCTGGCCCCACAGTGGCCACGAAGGTCTCCCCGCCGGTGGGCTCGGCCCGCAGGAACACCACCGGCGCACCGTCCACGTTGTACATCCACACGCCGCCCTCATCGACGGCGAGTCTCCACAACGACCCCAAGTTCACATCATCGGCCAACCACCAACTCGCATGGAGCCGCGCTCCGATCGGCAAGTCGGACAACCCGCGCGAAGGCCAAGCCGGATCAACCACCCCGTCCCACTCATCAACCGCCCGGGCCAGCGCCGCGGCGCTCGCCGCCCCGCGCTGCGCCATCGCCTCCTCCACCGATCGCTCAACCAGTGTCAGCCGCTGCCTCGCCGCCGCCACATCCACCGCCAACTCCCGCGCCGCCCGATCGACCATCACCCGGCCCAACACAAGCGCCCCGACCGAACCCGGCACATAGACCGTCCACCATGGACGGTGACCAGGCAGGAACAACTCCTCACGCAACAGATCCGGACGAGCCAACAACCGAGTGAACAGGGGATCGCCGGCCACCAAAGAGCCCACCTCGGGGCTCAGATTCAACAAACGCAACCGCGCCCACCGCACCACCACCGGCTCAGTGGGGTCATAGTTCAGGAAACTCAGCGCTGGATCCGCCAACGGATCCCGGCGCGCCAAACGCGAATCGACCATCTGCAGCAAGACCCGCACCACCACCGCCGGGCTCACCGGCGCGATCACCTCACCGATCGGCACACCATCCGACCCCACCCGCTCCCGAACCGGCTGGACCGCCGCCGCCACCAACAGGTCGTGCACGAACGCCAACGCCCGCTCCGGCTCACCCACCCCGACCGAAGAACCGACCCCGGCGGAGGAACTCGCCTCGCCACCTGACCCCGACCCCGGCCGACCTGACAACCGCAACTCGGCCATGAAACTCGCCAGACGCTGCCGCTTCCCCCGACGCACCGGCGGCGCCGGCTCCTCCGGCTTCGGCTTCCGCCACCAGAGCCACCCGAGTTCCCGCAGCGCCGAGGCGACCATGTCCTTGGCCAACACCGCATCGACACGCGACACCGCTCGGCCATCCTCACCCAGACCCGCCACCTCACCAACCAACGCCCGCACCACATCCCGACTCACCATCAACCGCGGCGCCGAACCCCGCATCAGATCCGAATAGTGCTCCGCAAACGAATCCGCGACCAACGACACCGCCGGCGCCGGCAACGGCGCGCCGCCCGCCAACGCGGGCCGCCAATCGCCCGACGGATCACGCCAGTACCGGCCGACCCGCTGCACCGACACCGGATCGACCTGAATGAAATGCCCACCATCGGTGAACCAACCGAACACCTCACCACGAACCCGGGCCCCATCCACAACGGACTCGACCGTGATCGACGCCAACAGCGACGCCAACGGCACCACCGGATCCACATCCACCTGCGCCTCGACCACCTCCGCCAACGACGCGAACTGCCCAGCCTCCGGCACCACCCCGAAACGACGCCACGCCTCCGCCTGCGCCATCCCCACCATCAACGACAACCACAAACTCCGCCACGACCCCGACACCGGCACCCGCACCACACCAGCCACCCGATCAAACCCAACCACCCCATCAAACCCCGGCACCACCCCCACCGGCCGCATCCCCAACAAACCCGCCGCCCACTGCGCCATCTCCACCAACGCCGCCGACCGACCCGACGCCCCGAACCGCACCTCCCGACCAACCCGCCACGCCCACCGCACCACCTCAGGATCAGCCGACCGCAACCCCACATCCGGCGGATCACTCAGCGCACTGTTCGACTCGTCGCTCATGTCCACATCGGACACCTCGTCGAGCTCGCTGAGGTCCAGGTCGTCCGGCCGGCCCGCGCCACCGCGCAACGACAGCACCGGCTCCGATGACGCCGGCAACGCCGACGGGGCCGGACTGTTCACCGTCACCACGTCCGCGCCGGACTGGCGCAACAGACCCGCCACCTCCGCCGACGCCGCGTCCTGCGGGCTGAGGAACACCTGCACGCTCAGTGCCCGGCGGGCCGACGGCGGTGCCGAACTCAACCGCTGGACGGCCTCCCGCATCGCCCGCATCGACAGCGGCGCCTCGGGCGAGCCGAGCATCGCGACCGTCAGCGAGCTGGCGAGCCCATCGCTGTCCATCAGGAAGTAGAACTTCATAAGGTTCGTGGGCCCGACCAGCTGGAGCAGGCGAAGCGCGTTGACATACTCGGCGTAGCGCCAAGCGTCAATTTGCATCGGCTTATACGACCGCACCTGCCACGTCCACACGCCGAGGCTCGTCAGTACCTGCGCCCACCGCCTGTCGTCGGCGCGGAGCTGCCAATAGCTCAGCTCGTGCAGGACGGTTGGCACGCCCTCCTCGAGCACCCGATCACTGACATGACGGGCGAACGCTCGGACGAAAACGTCGTAGCCCTCGGGCTCCCGGACGTGCACGTCTTCGTGGAGCGCGGTGTTGAAGAGAGACTCCTCCGACCTGCGCCTGCCGTGGGCGCCGCTGACCCAACGGTCCACCAGGATCACCTGGCCCCCCAGCGTCGATCCGCCCCAGTTGCGCATGGCCTCGGCCCAGTTCCGAGCCAGCTCCACGTCGTTGAGCTGCTCGTCGATCACGTCGCGCGCGATCTGCGACTCGTGATTGGCGAAGGTGACCAGATCCAAGCGGGCCCCGTGCTCGCTGTTGACGGCGAGGTTCTGAATGATGTGGTGGAGGAACTCCTTCGCGACCTCTCTGACGCCCTCGGGCGTCTGCATCTTGGGCTCGTAGTACTCCCAGATGTCGACGAGGGTGTCGTCGGGCGAGCCGGTGCCGCCGACGTACGGGGTGTCGAGGCGGCTGTACGGCGCAAACGCCGCGTTGTTGGCCTCCCGGGCCATGTTGACGATCTCGTTGACCCGGTCCCAACTGATCAGGCGCTCCGGAACTCGATGCTCCGGCCGACGTTCGCTCAGCCGCGAGGCACGGCTGGCCAGCTCCTTCCCGAGTTCCTCGCGCAGGCGTACGCCATACGGCTCGGGGTGACCGGGCAGCGTCTCCACGAACGCGCGGGTGTCCACGGCGGGCTGGGCCGGCTTGCGGCCGATGGCCCGGTCCATGGCTTCGGCGACGGCCATCGGCGGAGTGTCGACGACCGCTCGCGCCATCGCGGTCCCGCCGATGCTGGCGAAGCGGTGGGTCACCTCACGCATCAGCCGCAGCAGCAGCGCGTCCTCGCGCAACTCCTCGGGTGTGCGCGGGGCTACCGGCGGGGCCCCCTCCAACTGCCGGGCCAGCAGGTACCGGAACGCCTTGAGCTTCTCCACCCCCGGCAACGCGAACAACGTGTCGAAGTCGATGTCGGTGTCGGTGTCGAAATCGTCGAGCATGTCGGGCGTGAACCGCCCCGCCGGCTGCCCATGCACAACGACCAGGCCACCAGACAACAGGGCGTCCATCCCACGATCCACCCGGGCGCTGATGACCCGCTCCAGCACCGGTCGCACGTGCGGCAGCCGCACGCCGTCCAGCACCGCCCCGCGCACGTCGGCCGGTGCCAGCAGCTGCGCCAGCGTCACATCGTCGGCATTCATGATCATCGCTACCGCGAGGAACTGATCCTTCTCCCGCGCACGCGGCGTCAACAGCTCCACCAACAACTGCCGCTGCTGCTCCGCCGTCAGCGACAGCTCTCCCGCGAGGTGGCGCATCGCCTCCGACGCAACCCCAGCCTGGGCGACCGACTCCTCCGTCAGCGCACTCCCGGGCACCGTCGCCTGGTGGACCAAGTCCAGCAGCCGCCGGCCGTGAGCGTCCGTGTACGCCGCCTCATCAATGCCGAGGACCCGGGCCGCCAGCGCCGCCAACCCCGCCCGGTCCCGCGTCAACCCACCGATCTCCAACACGTCATAGAGACGCCGGACGATCCGCAGCCCATCAGGGGTCGGCCGCACCTGCGGCCCGTACAACTGCACCGCCAGCCCCGCCACCCCACGAGCGCGGCGCACCAGCCAGCCTCGCGTCGCCATCGCCGCCGCCGACGGCGACGCCGCCGGTGACCCCGTCCCCGGCGCGTGCAGCGCATCGGCCACCGCCAACACCTGCGTCGGCGTCACACCCGCCGCCGTCGCACCCGCACGGAATGCTCCGGCCAGCACCTCCGCCTCGGAACGGTGGTGCGCCTCGACCGTCGCACCCACCGGCAGCCGCAGCAGCGCACGGATATGGTGGTCGGCTGCCGGTGCCGGCCCAGCCAGCGACACCGACTCCGCGTCCTCATCGGCCATCTCCGTATCCGGCGGAGAACTTAACTCACTCCCCGACCCATCGGACATGTCCGCATCGGACGGATCGCCAAGGTCGCTCGTGAGGTCCAGGTCCTCCGGCCGGCCCGCGCCACCGCGCAACGAACCCACCCAGCCCGATGCCCCGGCCACCGAACCGTCCGGGTGGGAGCCACCGCCCACCCCGCTGTTCAGGTCGGACTGACCCGGCCCCGAGGGCGAGCCCGTGCCGCTGTGCGCCAGCACCCACCGGCCGCGCGGCGCCGACCAGCGCCAGGTCGACTCCACCCCGGTGGCCTCGCGCACCGAGACGAACTCCGATCCGTCCTCGCGCATACGTCCCGGCAACCGCCGCGGCACCCATTGGCCGCCGACCGGAAGCCGGACCTGGATCGAGGCCGGCCGCCATCCTGGCGGAACCGACGCGAGCTCCACCGCTCCCTCGACGGTCGGTAGCCTGGGCAAACCGGCATCGCTCATGTCCGCACCGGACAGGTCGCCCAGCTCGCTCATGAGGTCCAGGTCCTCCGGCCGGCCCGAACCATCCCGCGACGACGACACGGCCAACGCCGACGAAGCGGGGCTGTTCACCGTCACCACGTCGGCGCCGGGCTGGCGCAACAGGCCCGCCACCTCCGCCGACGCCGCGTCCCGCGGGTCGAGGAACACCTGCACGCTCAAGCCGTGCCGGGCCGCCGGCGGGGCCGAACCCAGCCGCCCGACGGCGTCGCGCATCGCCCGCACCGACAGCGGCGCCTCGGGCGAGCCGAGCATCGCGACCGTGAACGAGCTGATCAACCGCTCGCCGTCGCCAAGGAAGTAGAACGCCATCAGGTTCTCGGCCCCAACCACATGGATCAGCCGGAGCGCATTGACATACTCGTTGTATCGCAGGCCCTCCATGGACGGCGGGGAGTACCGCCCCTCAGGCGCGTTCGGGCCACCGACCGTCGCCAGGACGCGCTCCCAACGGCCCCGGTCGGCGCGCAGCCGCCACCAGCTCAGCTCGTGCAGGGCCGTCGGCACGCCCTCACGCCACGCCCGGCCGCCGGCGGTGATCTCGGCCAGTTGCTCCCGGAATGCCAGGTAGCCCGCGGCCTCCCGGAAGTGCACGTCCTCGTGCGTGGTGACCTGGAAGAGACTCAGCTCCATGGCGAGCCTCTCCTCGGCGCTCTCAGGGAGCCACCGCCGCACCACGATCGCCTTGCCCGGAAGGGTCATGCCGGGCCAGTTGCGCATGTACTCGGCCCATTGACGCGCCCGTGCGGGGTCGTTGAGCTGCTCTTCCATCACCTCGTACACGATCTGCGACTCGCGGTTGGCGAGGGCGAACAGATCCAGCCGGGCGCCGTGCTCACTGTGGATGTCGAGGCCATGGATTACCTGATGCAGCGCTTCCGTGGCGAGTTCGTCGACTCCCTCGGCGGTCTGCATCATGGGCTCGAAGTACTCCCAGATGTCGACGATCGTGTCGTCGGGCGAGCCGGTGCCGCCGACGTACGGAGTCTCCAGGCGGCTGTATGGCGCGAACGCGGTGTTGTTGCTCTCCCGGGCCGCGTTGACGATCTCGTTGACCCGGTCCCACCCGAGCAGGCGCTCCGGGACCCGATCCTCCGGCCGCCAACCGGCAAGGCTTGCAGCGAGCCGGCCGGTCCTGAACGCCTCGATCCGCTCGCGCAAGCGGACACCATACGACTCGGTGTGACCGGGCAGCGTCTCCACGAACTCCCGGGTCTCCGCCACCGACCGGAAGGGATCGCCGGCCATGGCCTCATCGGTGGCTGCGACGACGGCCATCGACGGCGTGTCGACGACCGCTCGCGCCATCGCGGTCCCGCCGATGCTGGCGAAGCGGTGGGTCACCTCGCGCATCAGCCGCAGCAGCAGCGCGTCCTCGCGCAATTCCTCGGGTGTGCGCGGGGCTACCGGCGGGGCCCCCTCCAACTGCCGGGCCAGCAGGTACCGGAACGCCTTGAGCTTCTCCACCCCCGGCAACGCGAACAACGTGTCGAAGTCGATGTCGGTGTCGAAATCGTCGAGCATGTCGGGCGTGAACCGCCCCGCCGGCTGCCCATGCGCAACGATCGGGCCGCCGGACGACAGGGCGTCCATCCCGCCCTCGACCCGGTCGTTGATGACCCGCTCCAGCACCGGGCGCACCACCGGCAGCCGCACGCGACCAAGCACCGCCTCGCGTACGTCGGCCGGCGTCAACAGCTGCGCCAGCGTCGCATCGTCGGCGTCGAACAGCATCGCCACCGCCAGGAACTGATCCTTTTCGCGCGGCCGCGGCGTCAACAGCTCCACCAACAACCGCCGCTGCTCATCCACGCTCAGCGACAGCTCACCCGCCAGGTGGCGCATCCCCTGCGACGCCACCCCGGCCTGCGCGACCGCCGCCGCTGTCGGCTCGGTCCCGGGCATCGCCGCCTGGTGCACCAACTCCAGCAACCGCGGGCCGTCAGCATCCGTGTACGCCGCCGCATCGATGCCGAGCACCCGGGCCGCCAGCGCCGCCAACCCCGCCCGGTCCCGCGTCAACCCGCCGATCTCCAACACGTCATAGAGACGCCGGACGATCCGCAGCCCATCGGGGGTCGGCCGCACCCCCGGCCCGTACAACTGCACTGCCAGGCCCGCCACCCCACGGCTGCGGCGCATCAACCACCCGCGCGAAGCCATCACCGCGGCCGACGGCGGCTCCGTCAACATCACTGTCCCCGGCGCGTGCAGCGCATCGGCCACCACCAACACCTGCTCCGGCATTACCCGCGCCGCCGTCGCACCCGGACGGACGGCCCCAGCCAGCACCTCCGCCTCGTACTGGTGGTGCGCCTCGACCACCACGTCATCCGGCAGGTCCAGCAACGCGCGAATGTGGCCGTCCGACGCCACCATTGGCCCGACCACCGTCAGCGAGGAGTCCCCAGACGACGAGCCATCCTCCGACCAAGCCAACTCAGTGTCTGACGGATCGCCCGGCTCGCCGTCCGACTCATCGCTGATGTGCAGATCGGACAGGTCGCCAAGGTCGCTCGTGAGGTCCAGGTCCTCCGGCCGGCCCGCGCCACCGCGCAACGACAGCACCGGCTCCGAGAACGCCGTCGTGCCGTCGGCGGCGGGCGATCCGGCCGCGACCGCCAGAATCGCCCGCAGTCCCGCCCCGTCCAGTCGCGGGCCATGGGTATGGACAACGGTGCCGGCCGCATCGAGCACCTCCCAGCCGTGCCGCGAGTGCCAGCCGGGATCAGACCCGCTCTCAAGCGTGACGCTGACGTCGCCGTCGGAGCTTCGCGGCCGGACAAGCCACGCCCCGCCACGCAGGGCATCCTCGGTGCCGGCCGGGTGCAGGGCGAGCACGACCGGCCGGGTGTCGGCGGCGAAGGCGTCCAGCTGCGCCCTCAGCGCTTCGCGTTGCCGCCTGGTCAGCTCGGCGGCGTCGGCCGGGTCTTCACCGAAGCGGATGTCTCGCGGCGCCGGGACGCCGGCCGCGGTGGTCGCGCGCGGAACGACGGGAACCTGGTCGGTGACGCCGCGGGGCACGGCGACGATGACGGGCCCCGGATAGCCGGCTGCCGCCGCGTCGTAGGCGTCCCACACCGGCCCCGACTTGACGGCCGTTCCGGTCCAGAGGAGGTTCCCCCAGCCCCGGATTCCCGCGACGAGCGGCGGCTGCCAGACGGTCAGCGCCCACAGCCGGGCCACCTGTTCCCGGGCGAGTTCCGCCTCGGGCGGGAACAGGCCCTGCAACCCGTCGAGGGCGCGGCTGCTCTCCGGGTCGGCGTCGCGGCCGTAGTGCTGGCCCAACACCTGAGGTCCGGGCACCGGCACCGGGCGCACGCTCGCGTCGACGATCGCCTGGACGATCCGGGCCCGGGCCTGCGTCGCGCCGAGGTCGAGGTCACCGCCGAAGAAGCGGAACTCCACGTGGTCGCGCCGGGACGCCACCCCACGGTGCCAGCCTTGGACCAGCGGGTCCAGGGTGAACGCGTCGTACCGCGCGTCCGGCCCCGAGTCGAGCAGCCGACTCAGTCGCTCACCGTACCCGTCTGACGGCGCCGGAAGCGGCCTGGCTTGCAGCACGCCGCGGTGGTAGCGGGCGCCGGGCGGCAGCCCGAGGCGGAACAGCGACTCCTGATGGGCGTGGACCGAGCCGAGCAACCGGGCCATCCGGTCCCGGTCCAACCCGAAGTCGCCGACACCGACGTGGATGTGACCCGCAGTCCGGACGCTGCCGACCGCCCCGTGGCGGCGCAGGATGCCGATGGCCAGGGCGATGTCCGTCCACAAGGGACGTTGCGTGGTTGACGGGAAGCTACGCCGGAACGACAGGATCGGGGAGACGAGCTCGCCGCCGCCCTCCACGGTGCCCTCACGCTCCAACCGCCAGCCGTCCGGGGCGCGGGTGTATCCCTGCGCCTGCGTGCCGTGGTCGTCCAGGATCTGGCGTTGCGTGGAGAGGCCGTACCGGCGCAGGTCGGTGATGATGTCGGCCATCGTCGCCGCCCACTCGTCCGCACTACGCTCCGGCAGATCGAACTCCAGCTCCAGTCCGATCGACCGGACGGAGTCACCCGGCTGGGAGTCCAGGGACACCGGCAGCGCCGAGAGCTCGGCCGCCCACGTGATGAGTTCGCCCCTGCTCGGCACAAGGCTCGGGTCGGTCATGTCGCGAGCCAGTCGGCCGGTGCTGGTGGTCGCGTAACCGCCGTCACTCATGGTCTCGTCGAGTCGCACCCACCCGCCCGGTGCGTCGACGACCAGATCGTGTTGGTGGGCTCGCACCTCGCTGCCCGGGCTGGGCATGAACGCCACCCGCCCCGCGGCGACGAACCGTTGCCGGAGCGACTCCACCGCCGCCGCATCGAGGACCAGTCCATCGGACGGCACGATCCGCACCACGCGACTGTCGCGGCCGGCCAGCACCGCGTCGATCGGCTCGGAATCCAACCGGTCGCCCTCGCGGCGCACGAAGACGGTCTGGATGTCGGTCCGGACAGCCGACGCCCCTTGGCTGGCCTCGTCGCCCCGCCCGAAGACCGTCCGCGGCCGGCCCGTCACGGCGCGCCCCACCGCTTTGAACGCCCGGCGCATGCCGACCTCGCCCTCGACGGCGTCGGTGATCGCTGCGACCACACCCGCCCCGACGAGCAACGGGACGCGGGCGTCCGCCTCCGCGACGCGCATCGGCCGAGGCTGGTTGTCGACCGGCTCGAGTTGCGCGAGCCCACCGAGCGGATCCCGCACCAGCCGCACCGAGCCGTGCAGCGACGGCGGCAGGCTCAGTCCCTCGTGAGCATCGAAGCGCCCATCGAGCTCGAACCGCACCAGTCGCTCGTCGCCGTTAGCCTGGGTCTCCGCCAGGACGAGCCCCCCGTCGGCCTGCCGCTCCACCAGCACGACATGCGGGTGCTCTCCTGGCCGCTCCACCACGATCGCGGTCACGCCACGCGGCCGCAACCCCGCCAACTGGCCCAACTGGGACTCGACGAACGTTCCGTCAAGCCAGGACGCGATCCGATCCTCGTCCCGCTCACGCCGGCTGTCGTCCGACGCCCGCGCAGGCGCGCTCAACGCCCGCAGTACCTCCAACACCCGGGGCAGACAGTCCGGCGTGCCTTCAATCCAGGGCGCCAACGCAAGCACCGCGTCGCGCAATGCCGGTGATCCGACGCCGGACGGTTCTGCAGTGGCGAGCGCGGCGGTGCTCGCGCCGTCCGCCGGATCGCCCCGGCCGATCGTGGCGGCTCCACCGGTTGTCGCCGCGCCGCCCGCCCCGGCCTCCTCGTCCGAGCTGTCGCGGCGGTCCAGGGTCGCGGCGGCGCCACCGTCGCCGGTCGGGCCGGACGAGTCGTCCCTGCCGGCCCGCATGACCGCGATCGGGTCGGCGTCCGCCGGCAGGCCCTCGGGCGGCAGCGTGCGCCGGGCGAGGGCGAACAGCTCCGCACGAGTGTCCACGCCCACGCGTCCGGCCACGTCGCGCAGCTGCGACTCGGTCGCGAAAATGCCCGGGCGGCTGGTGGCGATCTCGTCGAGCTGGCGGGCGACCGCGATGTCGGCCGGCGTCGGGCCCGGCTCGTCGGGCAGGCCGAAGAGCCGCCGCACCCGCAGGTCCTCCACGAGCGGCAGGTGCGCCGCCGTGACCTGGTCGCCCACCCAGCCCGCCCGGGCGTGCAGCTGAGCCAGCGCGGTGGGAGAGTCCCGGTCGATGCCTGACCGCTCGGCCAGGTCCAGCAGCTGGTCGCGACTGGCGAACGTGCCGGGACGGCCCGTGGCCAGCGTGTCGAGTCGCCCGATCACCGCCAGCTCGTCGGCGGTCACGTCGATGTCGAGCGTGATGCCGTACAGCAGTCGGGCCCGCCGGACCGGCACGCCGGCCAGGTGTGCACGGTCCATCGGCTGACCGTGCTCGGCCAGCCACCGGGCCCGCGCGAACAGCTCGGCGGGCCCATCGGCGCCGGCCTCGCGGGCCACGGCAGCCAGCTGCGCCTGCGTCGCGTACGCCCCGGGGCGTCCGGTGACCGTCTCGTCCAGCCGCTGGGCCAGCGCGACCTCGGCGGGGCCGACCGATTGCGGAGCCATCCCGTACAGCTGCGCGGTGCGCCGGCTCGGCACCGTCTGCAGGGCCGGCTCCGTCAACAGGAGACGCTGCTCGGTCTGCCAGCCGGCTCGGGCGAAGAGCTCCCCCAGCGCCCGCGCCCCGTCGGCGTCCAGGCTGATTCCGATGCGCTGGGCCAACCCCAGCAGGGCCGGCCGGTTGGCGAAGACGCCGTCCTCGCCGGTAACGAACCGGTCGAGACCGGCCACGACCGCGAGGTCGGCCTCGGTCACCGCCGCGGGCCCCAGCCCGTAGAGCGACGCGGCGCGTTCCCGAGGCACCGACCGCAGCGACTCCACGGTGAGCGGCAACGATGTCTGCTGGCTCCGCCAGTCGGCCCGGGAGAGCAGTTGCACCAGCGGTCGGGGTGCACCCTGGTCGATCCCCGCCTGCTGGGCGGTTGCGCGCAGTTGCTCTGGCCGGGCCAGCACGTCGCCACGGCCGGTGACGAGCCGGTCCAGCCCGCCCGCCGCAGCCAGCTGCCGGTCATCCACGGAGGACAGATCGAAGGTGTGCCTCACCCAACGGCGGCGCAGTGTGTCGATGCTCAGCGGCTCGCCCGCCGGGTCATGCCGGGCCAGCTCGATCAGGGCCGCAAGCGCCTGCGCCGCCGGCCACTGCGGCGCGCGGAAGCCGACGCTCACCGCGAGATCGGTCAGCTCGTTGCGGGTCGCGGCAACGCCGTCCACCTCGGTGACGAACCGGTCCAGGCGGGCCGCCGCCAAGACCTGCTGCGGGTCGACGGATGGCAATGCATAAAGGTCCATCACCCACTGCTCGCGCAGCCGAGGGATGGTCAACGGCGTATCGGAGCGGGCCAGCGCCAGCAGCTGCCGCAGGGCATCCCCGGACGTCCAGCGCGGCTCGGTGAACCCGACCCGGGCCGCCGTCGCGACCAACCGGTCCCGGGTCGCGAACACCCCGTCGCGGCCGGTGACGAGCCGATCCAGGCGCCGTGCCGCCGCGACATCGTCGGCGCCCGCCGTGGACAGACCGTACGCCCGCGCCACCCAGCGCGCCCGCAGCAGCTCGATACTCAGCGCGCCCGTGTCCTGGGCGGCCAGCGCCAGCAGTTCCCGCCGCGCGTCCGGCTCCGACCACCCGGAGGTTGCGGTCAGCGTCCCGAAGCCGACCTCCCGCGCCAGCCGAGCCAGGGCGTCGGGCGGCGCGAACACGCCCGACCGGCCGGTCGCCAGGTCGTCCAGTCGCGCCGCCGCCGCGACCTGGGCGGAGTCGGGCAGCGGGGGGTCGGCCAGACCGTACGTCTGGCCGACCCACCGCTGCCGCAACAGCGCGACGCTCAGCGCTTCCCCGTCCCGGCCGGCCAGCCCGAGCAGTTCCTGCAGCGCGTCCCGGTCCGACCAGCCCGTGGCGCCGCGGCGATCCCCGAAGCCGACCGTGCGGGCCTGCGCGACCAGCTCCGTCCTGGTCCCGACGACGCCGTCCACAGCGGTCACCAACCGGTCCAGCCGGCGGGCCGCCGCGATCTGGTTGGCATCGACAGAGGCCAACTCGTACGTCCGGGCGACCCATCGCTCGCGCAGCTGGTCGACGGTCAGCGCAGTCCCATCCGGGATCGCCCCGGCCAGGCCGAACAGCTCCCGCATCGCGGCGGGGTCCGACCACCGGGAGCCGCCGAAGCCCACGGCCGACGCCTGGGCGCGCAGCTGGCCCGGCGGGGCGAACCCGCCCTCCGCGCCGGTGGCCAGGCGGTCCAGCCGGGCCGCCACCGCAACCTCATGATCTCCGGCGGTGGGCAGACCGTACGTCTGGCTGACCCACCGCTGCCTCAGCCGCTCCACGGTCAGCGGCGCTTCGGCCCCCTGCGCCAGCCGGAACAGCTGCGCTCGTGCCTGCGCCGGCTCCCAGGCCGACCGGAAGCCGACCTCGCTGGCCAGTGCGTCCAGCTGATCCGGCAAGGCGAACGTGTTGGCCCGGCCGGTGGCCGACTGGTCGAGCAGACTCACCGCCCGCAGGTCGGCGGCGCCCAGCTGAGCCCCGTCCGGCAGCCCGTACAGTTCGCGGGCTCGCTGCTGTGGAAGCTCGGCCAGCGCCTGCTCGCTCAGCGGGCGCGCGTCGCCCAGCCAGCGCACGCGGTCGATGAGCATGGCCAGCGCATCGGGCGAGTCCCGGTCGATGCCGACCCGAGCGGCGAGATCGAAGAGCTGCTGCCGGGAGGCGAACCGGCCGGCGGTCGGGGCGACCAGCCGGTCGAGGCGCGCGACGGTGGCGGCGCCATCGACCGGTACGGCCGCCCCGTCCGGGACCCGCAGCAGGTCCCGCAGCCGCTGGTCCGGCACCTGGCGCAGGGCAGCCACGGTGAGTCCCTGCGCTCCCACCCACCCGGCGTGGGCGAAGAGTTGCACGAGCGCCGGCCCCGGCTCGCCGCCGATGCCGGCCCGCTGGGCGAGTGCCACCAACTGCCCGCGGGTCGGGGGACGCAGGCCCGATCCGTCGTCGGCCAGGTCGTCGAGGGCGAGCACCGTCCGCAGGTCGTCGACCCTGACCTCACCGATCGCGAGCCCGAAGGTGAGCTGAGCCCGCCGGACGAGGTCGAGAGCCATCCAGCGACGCTGTCCACGCGTAATGCCATGGTCAGGGCTGAAACGCAGGCCGAGATCCTCCGCGAGCGCCTCGAATGCGACGGCTGTAGCGCGCTGGTCTCCAGCCGGGGCGCCGTGCTGCCGGTGCACGGCCATCGTCATCAGCGCGTCCATCGCGACGCCGTCGTAGCGGCCCCGGTCCCCGAAGAGCGCCGACCGCAACTGGGCTTGCGCAGTGGCCTCGCTGCCCGGCGCCGCCGCCCCGGCGTGTCCGTCGCCGGCCGCGTCGTCGGCGAGGCCATCGACCCGCCCGCCGCGGTAGGGGCGCATCAGCTCGCCCAGGCGCCACTGCCCCTCCGGGTCGGCACCCGGCGCCGGTTCGGTCAGTCCCAGGCTCGCCCGCACGGACGCCGGCAGGGGCACCACGTGCATGGTGGCCCCGCCCTCGGTATCGAGCGTGAGCACCCGGTCCGTGACCGTGCGGATCCGCCCCGCGATGTCCGGTTGGGTGAGCAGGAACCGGATCACGCCACGCCACGCCGCGACCGGGTCGGGCAGCGCGGCCACCACCGGGGCGACCGCCGTCAGGTGCAGGTCACCATTCCGGTCGGCCAGACCGCGCTCCAATGTGGACACGATGTCCCGGGTGACGGCGGGCACGTCCTGCGGGCCGTAGCGGACCACCGGGGCCAACGGATCACCGGCGGTGTCGGTCGCCGTTGCCGGCCTGGTGAGTCGCCGCAGGTTCGGGATGTCGGCCACGTACCGGAAGCCCAGCGCGACCGGGTCCACCCCGCGGGCGCTCGTGCGCAGCGTCGCCGGGTGGCGGACCGGCCCGGCGCCGCCCGCCCCGCGCAGCGCCTCCTCCTGCTGCCGCCGGGTGCTGAACGTGGGTGCGTTGAGCAGCTGCTGCTCGGTCCGCCTGTAGGTGTCGAGGAGGAATCGTCGGTGCTGATGGAAGAACGGGTGCCGGCGGGCCGCCACGATCGTCGATGGCTCGATGTCGAGGGCGACGCCACCACCAGTCGACGTCGGTACCACCTGGAAGTCGAGGGCCAAGGACGGAGCGCCGGCCAGGTCCAACAGCCCCTGAATGGTCGCCAGCCCGCTGTGCGGTCCCAGGTAGACACCGCCGAAGCGTTCGACGATCGAGGCGCCCAGAATGCCGCTCGCCTCGCGGTGTCCGTGCTCGGTGCGGCGGGCCAGCTCGGCCCGGTACTGCGCCAGCAGGGGCAGCGGCGCGCCGGCGTGGAACACCTCGTCGACGTTGATCAGCACGATGCGGTTCGCCGCGGCCCACTGCCGCATCTCGCGGACGTCGCGCAGCCGGTCGCTGCCGGTCTCGGGCCGATTGTCGCCGGCGGCCTCGAAGTCCGACCGGGGGATGTCGGTCCACAGGTGTACCCGCCAGTCCGCCCCGATGACCCGGGCCTGCGCGGCCTGCGCCGCCGCCGCGGCCAGCGCCGTCCGCATCGCGCTCCGGTCCGCCGCGGCCCGGCCGTCGCCGCCGGTGATCGGTGACCCGAGCCAGACCGCGTGCACGCTGCGCGGCAGGCTGGACCGCCCGAGCGGTCCGGCCTGCGGGCTGAGCTGAGACGGGTCGGTCGCCCAGTGCCCGTCCTCGCGACCCACCGCGACGACACTGCCGGGCTCGGGGACCAGTGCCGAGAGCCGTAGGTCGGCCGACCCGGGGGCGGTCCGCCGGCTCAGGTCGAGCCGGGCGAAGAAGTCGTGCAGCGACGCGGAGGGCACCTCGCTCTGGTCCAACCCCCGCAGGAACTCAGGCGACGGCTTGGCGGCCCGGGTGCCGAATCGATCCGGTCCAAGCACCCCGGCACCGGACGGAGCGACCGATGGCGCGACGGTTGACGCCCTCAGGCCGCGCTCGATCGCGCCGGCCCCCTGCGCCGTCTCGCGGTCGAGTTCCGCGATGTCCCGCTCGCGGACCGTCGCCCGCAGGGCGTCACGCTCGTCGACGTCTGGTGGGAGGCCGTCCGGCGGCAGCGCCTGCCAGGCCACGGCGAACAGCTCCTCGATGGCGCGCGGCCCGTCGAGGCCGACGTCCGCCGCGAGCGCCCGCAACTCGCCGTCGGAGGCGAACGACAGCGATCGATGGCCGGTGGCGACCGCGTCCAGCCAGGCCGCGGTCCGCAGCGCCCGGTCCCGGCGTGGGCCACCCGGGGCCACCCCGTAGAGGCGGTGGACCCGGCTCTCCTCGATTCGCCGCGCGGCATCGGGCGCGCCGACGTCGCGACCCAGCTCGGCCACGACCCGGCGATCCGCGCCACGGTCCCGAGTGGCACGTTCGTTCAGGGTGTCGACGAGCATCCGGGCCTGGTCGTGGGTGACCACCGCGGTCGGCCGGTCGGGGTCGGCCCCGGGGTGCACCGTGAACCGGGCCACCTCCGTCCCGGCGACCGCTGTGCGTACGGGTAGCGCGAGGCCCGGATCGGCCGGCGGTCGGCGGTCGAAGCCCGGGTCGTGCCGCCCCTGCGTGGCCAGGCCGACGAGCCAGCGGAACACCGCGTCGTCGGTGAGCAGCAGCGCGCCGGCCAGGCCCTCGCGCGCGAGCCAGTCGCCGTGGGCAGCGTCAAGCGAGCGTCCCAGGGCCTCGGGGCGAAGCCTCGCCACCACCGCTCCGGCGACCGGCGTGCCCGGCGCCTGGGCCGGGGTGGCGGCGGTGGCCATCGAGGCGACGTCGACCGGGCCGAGGTGGATCGTCTGGCCGGTCGGCCGCAGGACCGCGGTCCCCTCGAGCGCGGCCTGCGGCGCGATACGGACGGAGAAGTCGTACTGGCGCAGGTATGTGCCGACCTCATCCAGGAGGGTCAGGGCCGCCGTGAGGGAGCTGGTCGGGTAGGAGGTGCCGGCGTCGTTGGCTGCCCTGAGCCGGTCCGCGAACTGGAGCGCGCGGGCGAACGACCGCAGGATCTCGGTGTCGGTCGCGCCCGTGATGCCGCGGTCCTGGGCCGCCCGGACGAGCTCAGCCCGGTCAGGGAACGCCCCGTTCTCCCCGCGCACCTGGGCGTCCAGACTCCGGGCCGCGGCCAGGTCGGGCGGGGCCGGCTCGTGGTCGGCCGGCAGGTCGAACAGCTCACGGACCCGCTGGCGAGCCACCTCGTCGCCCGCGCTGAGCGCGGCGCCGAGCTCCACCACAGGCGGGTGGGCCGACATGAGCTCGTCTCTGAGGATCTCAGCCTGCCAGTCGGTGAGGACCCCGTCGCCCGGCCGGGTGCGGTCGGCTCCCCAACCGACGAACACCTCGTCGACGTCACTCCAGGTGAGCCCGGGCAGCGTCAGCGCCAGTGCCCCGCCGCCGGACGGCGCGGTCGCGAGCGCGGGGTCGTGGCGGAAGCCGGTGACCTGGGCGAGGCGCTGGCGGACGTTCGTGTCGGCCCCGCCGAGGAGCAGTCGGACGGGATCGATGGCAGTCGACCCGGTGTCGGCGAGCACCCGCCGGACGGCGCGGCCGCGGATGTGCGCCTGCACCAGCGCGTTCCGGGTGGGGTCGGTGTCGGGGTGCCGGCTCGTGACCGCCGCCGGCAGCGGGGTCGTCGCGGCCGTTCCCGGCCTGGCGAGAGATCGGGCCTGGGCCGGGGTGAGCACGACCGTGACCCCGGACTCCAGCGACGTCTCGAGCGCGTCGTGCAGGTCGTCGAGGAAGATCGGGTCGTCGACCGGGTAGCTGGTGTCCTCGGTCTCGTTCAGCTCGCGCAGCCGGTGCACCAGCTCGGGCGGCGGCGCGGCGATCGTGCTCCGCAGGTATCCGTACAGCCGTAGCAGCCGGCCCAGGTCCTCCGCCATCGGCCGGGCGGCGTACCGCTCCCGGGCAGTCTGAAGCTGGCGCCGTGCCGCGGTCAGTGCGGCCGTCGCCTCGGCGTCCGCGGTGCGCAACGCGCGGCCGACCCGGACGGTCGCCAGGTGGTCGAGGTCGCCCATGAACTCGAACACCCGGGCGGCCAGCTCCTGATCGGCCCTTCGCCATGGCCTCGGACGGTGCGGCGGATCCTCGATCTGGTGATTTTCGACCCCGTCGATGCCGCTGTGGTCGCCCCACAGGTAGCGGGTCGGCTCGACGCCCGGGACGCCGATGTGTCGGACATCCGTCCGGTCAAGGACGAGCGCGGCGAAGCCGAGCGCCGAGAGCTCAACGTCGGCCATGAGGTGGCTGGACCAGGCGTCCCAGGGGCCATTGCTCTTGATCGCGGCGATCAGCCGGCGGGTGAACGCCTCGTCGACGGGGGCGTTGTGACGGGTCAGGGCGGTGATCAGGGGGTAGTCGTCGGGACGATGCTGCCCCCGGTCCGGTCCTGTACGGGCAGCCCACCGCGCGAACTCCGCCTCCAGCTTGTCGACGACGAAGGCGGTCAGCGCCTCGACGACGGCGTCGTCCGGCACGTGTTCGGACAGCCCCAGCCGGTCCCTGATCCCTTCCCTGAAGGCGTTGACGAGCACGTGCTCGACGTGTCGGCGCCCGCCGCCGATGTATCTGCGCTGGATGCCCTGGAGCCAGTCGATGTGGTCCTTGACCGCCGCTTGCTGCGCTCGCGAGTGGTCGTTGACCAGCTCGTCCATCAAGTCGAGGTACGTCTCGGTCCAGCGCGACCCCAACGCCCCGGCCTCGACCCTCAGGGGGCGGGACCGCTCCACCGCGGGAGGCGTGGCGCCCGGTCCAGCCCCGACCGACGGGGAGACGATGTCGTCGTCCGTTGGCTCGGGCGGGAACTGGCTCCATTCGTCTGACTCGGTGCCGCGGCCGGCTGGACCAGCCTCGTCGTCAGGATCCGGGGACAGCGCGGAAGGTTCGGGCAAGGGGGTGTTCACGGCCATGCCGTGGTATATGAGGTCCTCCGCCCGGCGCAGCTCGGATGCCTGGTGAAGGAAGTTGGCGGGAGTCAACTCCCAATTGTCAAGAGATTCGAGTGCTGGCTCCCTGTGCACGATGCGCTGTTCGGCGAGCAGGGCCCGGGCCGCGCTGGGTGGCGTTGCCCACTCATCATCGATGACATTGTTGTAGTGGACCATCGACAGGGGCTCGTCCTGCGACGCGCCGGGATCGCGGCGGTAGATGGAGACCGTGTCGGCCAGGTCGACGCTGGCGTCCAGCGCCCGGGCGGCGCGGAACAGGCCACGAAGCGTGAGATCATGATCCTCACGGCGCACCACTCGCGGCGCGCTGTCCTCCTCGAGCTGCCGGACGGCGCGGACCACCGTTCCGGCCACGCTCACGGGCTCGGGCGTGGCCAAGAATCGCACGTCGACGTGATAGCCGCTCGCGCTGTAGTACTCCAGAATGTCCTCGAACTCCGAGGGCGACGCGGCGGCCGACTCCACCACCACGGAAAGCCCACGTGCCCGGGCCCAAGCGAGCGCACGGTCCCACCACACGTCGGCGTCCTCCCGGGCGATATCGGTGGCCCGGTGGGGGTCGGCCCGCACCGCGTCGTCGTACCCGGGATAGTGCGGAGTGAACATGTCCATATCGATGTGTGCGAACGGACCCTCCCGGGCGAGCTCGGCCCGGACCGACTCGGAGAGTTCGGTCTTGCCGGCTCCGGTCTGGGCGACGACGACCACAATGATGGGTTCGTCGCGGGACTCCAACCGGGTACTCGATCCCCGCCAGCTCAGCTGGAGGTTGGGCAGGATCTCCTCATCGAAGATCCGCCGGTTCTCGTCCGGGTCGAGGAAGCCCCGCACCTTCAGGTCATGGAACGACTCGAGCATGGCGGCCAACGTCGGCCCATCGGGGTCGGGGCGCAGAGCGGCCACGTCCGCCGGCATCCGCACGATGGGGCGTGTCTCCGGCAAAACCGTGGCGCGGACCCGGCTGATGGCCGTGAACAGGCTCATCGGGTCGACCGTGCCGGCAACCAGGACCGTCAGTGTCCCGAGCGGGCCGGCGGCCCTGCGGGCGGCCTCCATTTCAGCGTCCGTTGGCGGCATCGCGGTGTTGTGGACAAGCATGACCCCCCGCGGGAACAGCAGCGATGTGGTCCGCGGAGCTGACACCGACCCTTCGCCGTCCATCGACGTCACGGCCGCGCGGGCCTCCGATGCCGGCTCCGACGACGGGGTGTCCCAGAAGACCGGGCGCGTGGGCGGCAACGGTGGCTTGAGCCGAATCGGCGGGCCGGGCACCCGAACCGCGTGCCGAACGCTGTCGACGAGGTCGGGGTACAGCTCCGCAGCCTTGGGTTGGGTCCTCGCCAGAACCACCTTGTGGCGGAAGAGCACGAAGGGCTCCGTCTGCCGCGGAACCGGCAGGCCCGCAACGTGCACGAGGTCACCGGAAACGACACGTCCCCCGGTGTCGGTGTACACCCGGCCGGGCGCAGCGACGAATTGGGTGTCGAAGGCATCGGCGTACCGTTGGGCCACCGACGGCCCACCATCTGGTCCGGGCCGACCGAGGTACGAGCCCACCAGCGCCACCAGCTGAAACCTCGGCTTGCCTTGGCTGTTGCGCAGCAGCGGCTCCAGGACCTCGGTCTGGAACTGCTCCACGGTCAGGATCCGGTCGGCGAACTCGAAGCGGACGCTTCCGTCATCGGCCAGTCGGGTCTTGATGTTGATGACCGCCACCCCGTCCACGGGTGGGAACGACGCCCACGCTGAGACTTCGTCCTCGCGGCGGCGAACGGCTTCAGGAGAGTTGTCCTCGCGCTCCTCGAAGACCCGTTGGCTCACGAAGCCGTATCCAGGCCCGTGCGGGACACCCAGCGGATGCGTCAGGCCCCGCGCGATCGTGTGCAGCGGGTCGAGCAGGACCACGAAGAGCCCGGCCGCGTCGGCCTCGATCCTGACCGGACCGCCGAGCGGCACCCCACCGAACAGGAGGGGGCTGTACTCACCGTCGACCTCGAAGGTCACGCGCGCGTCCAGCTGGGTCCGCAGCTGCGCCATCGCGGTCAGGAAGCCTGTGGTCGGGAACTGCGACTTGAGCACAGCGCTGCCGGCCCGGCTGACCGTGGGCCCGAAGGAGAATCCCATGCTGAGCGCCACCGGCCCGACCGGCACGCCGACCGCGCCCGCGACGCCCTGCGAGACGCTGGCGCCCATCCGCTCCTTGTGCTCGGTGAACTGGGGCGTGGTGAACTCGGTCCACATGTTGAGCCAGTTCAACATGCGCGGGTTGAGGAACCTGATCCTCATCGTGACGCGGGCCCGCTTGTCCGTCAGCACACCGTCGTCGGCGATGAATGTCGCGCGCAGGCCGTCGTCGTCGACGTGGAACTCCAACTCCCGCAACAACATCGGGACCGAGAACAACGCGCTCATCGCGTCGCCCGCCCGCTGACCCGGCCGGACCGTCCGGCGCACGACGTGGCCCGGCCTCGACCCGCCTGCCGGTGGGTCCACCAAGCTTCGCAACCGTCCGATCACCAGACTCTGGAGCTCAGCGGCCACCTTCGGGTTGACGCCGAAGGCCCTGACCTCTCGGGCCAGGAGTTGTTGCATGGTCACGGGGAACTCGACCACGCCGACCGGCAGCTCGCTGCCCGGTCCGACCTCGACCACCCGCGGGGTTGGCGCCGTCTCGGTCACCGCCGTCTCGGAGTCCGGCCCGGGCTCGACGTCCTCCAGGGTCAGGTCGAACGGGACGATCGAGCGTTCCAGCACGAGTTGGGACGTCGGTTCGGGAGCCTTGGCCGGCCGGAGGTTGACGATGGACCGGGCCACGATCGGCAGGATCGCGTTGAGCAACCGGGATGGCTCGCGGGTCACCGCCGCGGTGGCCCGCAGTTCGCTCACCGCGCTGTAGCGGCCGGCCGAGCCCGTGATGAAGTGCGTGTCGCGCGCACCGTCGGTGCGGGCCAGCGCTTCTTCCCGGGCGACCTTGATCGCTCCCTTCGCCGACACGGCGGGTTCCAGTTTCGGCCCTTCCTCGACCGGCACCTTCGCCGACAGCCGCACACCCGCGCTGTAGTCGACAGCCTTGGAGCGCTCGACCGCTGTGGTCACCGCGTTGTTGCGGAACGAGTAGATGGCGACATTGGCCCGCTTGATGACCTCGGAGAGGACGAAGCGCGGGGGCAGCTTGTGTTCCTCGCGCACGATGCGCAGCCGATCGCCGTCCCGGTGAAGCTGAAGGTTGACGACCGCGGTCTCGTGGAAGAGGAACCCCGATCGGGTCGCAACGAGCTGGATGCCGGTCGGCAGCGTGTACCCGAGGGCCATCAGCGAGCCCGGGTTCAGCAGCGCAGCCAGCCGCTCACCCGGACCCGCAGGCTCTCCGGCCGGTGTTGTCGGGCCGCTCGTCTCCACGGTGACCGTCCAGTCGCGCTTGTGGAAACGCTTCGGCAACGACCGGGTCACCGCCGCGACCAAAGGATTCGTGTCGTTCACCGTCAGGCGGCCGGACTCGTCCACGACCGCGAAGAGCCGGTCGACGGGAACGCCGACCGGCAGGTCATCCAGCGTCAGCGGATAGTCTCCCAGGGCCTCGTCCGCCTCCGACTCGACGGAGACGTTCGTACCCTCACTCTTCGCGGTCGGGTAAACGGGAGAGTCATCCGCCGCCTCGCCCGCCTTGTCCAGCGGGCCCAGACCTTCCCGCCAGGCCAGGTTGGTTCCGGTCACGGTGTTGGTGATGGTGGTGAGACGGCGAACCGGTCGGGCGGGCACCGGCTCCGGCGCCTCTGCCTGCGATGCCTCCTCGCCCTCCGATACCTCGGCAATCGTCTCCAGGCGCGTGGGTTCCACCAGCGGCGCCTCGAGCCATCCGAGTACCCGTGCCCGGGCACTGAGGCCCGGCGGAACCCGACGGGCACCCCTTTCGGAGTACAGGTCCCGCAGCGTCGGACCGTCGGTCTCGGCCGGGGGGCTGTCCTCGGTCTCCGGCGCCGGCCGGACCGCGGGTGGCAGGGCGAGCATCTCTCCCACGGTCCGGTGGGCCGGATCGACAGCTCGGGGAATGGCCAGCGGGTCCGACTGCAGAGTCCGCAGGTAGGAGATCCCATCCGAGACATCGAAGAAACGGTAGTCGTCCCGGTGGAAGAAGCTGAACCCGAACGTCTTCTGGCGGCGCCGGACGACCACCGCCCACGACCCGTCGCTGGTGGTCGGCTCGTACGAGCGCGTGAGCTGGCTCAGCCGGCCGGCCTGCGGGCCGAGCCCTCGCCCGAACCCCTTCCGCTTGGCCCGGCTACCGCCGCCGCCGGCGTCCGGCGAGAGCGAGTTGTCCGTACCGATGGTCTTGATGAACGAGATGGCGCCGCCGAAGTTGAATGATCTCGATTTGCCGCGACCGTACCCGACGGCCTGACCGCCCTCGGCGACGTCCATCTTCATGGTCTCGGTGGGCGGCCCGGCCGGCCTGGGGTCATACGGACGGCTCACCAGGTGGACGTCGTACTGGGTGTTGGAGAAGAGACCCTTCAGCGTCTTGGTGGCGTGCGTCGGCGAATTGCCGGCGACGTGGATTCCCATCAGCTGGGAGACATCGGTGACCCGGTCGGCCAGTTCCTGGGTCAACAGGGGCGTCAGCCGCCGGCGCCAGAACAGGAGCCCGAGGAGGGAGCCGAACGGTCCCCGGCCCGTGGGGCGCCGGTCCAGCGCACCGAGGGTTTCGACGATGTGTTGCCGCAGGCGGCCGCCGCCGAGGACGTCCTGCGTGGCGTCGTCGTTGTTGATCGGCCGGTGTCCCCCACCGCGCAGCGGCGCCGCCGGCTCGTCGTGCCAGTCGGCGGGGAGCGTGTCCACGGGCACCGGGTCGTACCCGCCGAGCTCGCCGGTCCGGGCGGGTTCCGGCTCGGCGGGCGGCCTCGGGGCGGCGACCGGCGGGGTGAGCTTCTCCTTGAGCTGCTGCGCGACCGTCTTCTCCGGGGTGTCCGAAAGCTCGGTCACCGCCCCGGTGCGTTCCCGGGTCAGCCTCCCCGCCCGCGCCGTCCGGGTCAGGTACTCGGGCACGACGTGACGTATCGATGCCGGCAGGGTGTGGGTGCGCGGCTCCGCGGTGGTGACCGGTTTCGCCGGGCGGGAGAACCTGAGGAGACTCAAGATCGCCTGCCACACCCAGCCCAGCGCGTTGCGGTGGTACTCGGTCTGCACCGACAGGTGCAACGTGGCCCCGTAGTCGAAGTAGCGGGCCGGCCCCTTGTAGAGGACGGCCTGGATCTGGAAGCCGGTGGCACCGAGGGACGTCGACTCGTCGCGTCCGATCGACCCACCGAACCGCACCGATCCGCCGAAGGGAAGACCGAACAGCCGCAGCACCATCGGGGCGAACCGGCCGGCGAACGACGCGCCGGTGCCGACCCGCACGTCACCGGTGAGGTTCTTGAACCCGGCCGGCATGGTCTCGATCTTGGCGTCGGCGATGCGCCCGGAGCCGACCGGATCGTCGCCTCGCTCGGCCCGCACGACATAGCGCCGGTGCACCGTGCCGAACCAGCCGGGCTGCTCGTCGGTCCAGGTGTGTCCATCCGGACTGTCGACCGCGAGGCCGTGGTTGAGTAATGCCTCGCGCGTCGCGCTGGCGCTCAGCACCCGCAGATGTAGGCCCTGCTCACGCTGGCTGCGCTGCGGCAGGTCTGGTATCTGCCGGTCCGCCGCGGCTTCCAGGCGGAGCAGCTCACCCAGCACCGCCTCGGCCCCGGCCAGGCGCTCCATCGCACCCTTGCCCATGCTCTGCTTGGACGCCAGCGTGGCCGGCGGGTAGCGCACTTCCTCCTCGGCGCGGCGCACGTTGTCGGCCTCGCCCGGGTCCGCCGGGAGGGGGTCGCGGTCCTGCGGCAGGTCGGCCCATCGAGAGACGGGGTCGGTGGTCGGTTCGCTCATGGCCCGCCGCAGCAGTTCCTCGAACCGGGCCTGTTGCTGCACCGGAATCCGGACGAAGACCTCGATGATGTCGGCCACCGGCGAAGGATCGACACCCTTCATGTCGGTCAGAACGCCGGTCCGGGCATGCATCGTGAGGCGGTAGCGGACGCTGTCGCCGACGTAGACCAGGCCCCGGATGTCGCCCGAGCCCTGGGTCGCGTAGGTGCCACGACTCGCGCCGCTCTCGACTCCGGCCGACAGGCCGCCGCCGAGATTCAGCAGGAGGCTGTTGTCCGTGGCCGTCGGGTCGCCGATGGTACCGGTGGCCGAGGTTTCGACGCCGACCGCCAGCCCACCGCCCTCGACCGTGTCGTTGTGGGACGCCCGGAACCGCTGGATCTCCTCCTTGATCGGGACGTTGTCGATGGTGACCGCCTCCGCCTGGAGCAGTTTGGCGGAGAGTGGCAGTTGGAAGTAGTGCTTTCCGTTGGCGAACGGAGGCGAGACCGCACCCGTGTCGCCGCTGCCGATGACGTCCTGGATCATGCGGAGGAAAGCCGCCTCGCTCAGCCACCACGCGGCATCCTGCGCCGCCTCCGCCGACAGCCGTTCGGGTCTACGGCCCAACCAGGCCAACACCTTGGCGCGCAGCCGCTCGAGCCCGCCGGCCGCCTCCGCCGACAGCCGTTCGGGCCCACCGTTCAGCCGGGCCAACACCTTGGCGCGCAGCCGCTCGAGCCCGCCGGCCGCCTCCGGGACGAGGAGCACGTAGCCGAGCGCCCGCGTCAGCGCGTCCGCCTGTTGCTTCGTCATTGACCCCAGCGGAAGCTCGCCGCCCGGAGCAACGGCGCCTTCGGTCGCCGGTTCGCGCAGCGCCTCCCGGTACTGGGTGATGTCGACGCCCAATGGCCGGCCCGACGGATTGAGCTTCATCGGGGCGTCCGGAACCAGCCCGTGCACCCCGTCCGGCCGCTCGGGGGACAAGTCCTGCGGGAACTCGAAGCGCAGTCCCAGGCGTTTCGTCCCGGTTTCAACCTCCGTCGACAGCACCCGGAGCGATCGCCGCAGGAATCGTGGCTGTCGAACGAGCTCGCGGACCTCGGTGACCATGTGGGCACCCTCGGTAACCGGGCGCCCCCGGTCGGCCGGGCCGTAGTCGAAGTAGGCCGACAGCCCGGTCAGATCGAGGTAGCGCTTGGTCGCCGACACCGTGTCGTCGCCGTCCGCGAAGGTACGGGAACTGGCCCCGGTCAGTGCGAACTTGGCCCTGACGTCGACGCCGGCGCTGTCCGGGAGCAGATTGTCCGTCCCGACGCCAACGTTGATCTTGCGGCTGTCCGACACGGAGTGGTCGTTGAACTTTTGGACCTCGTGGTCGGCGTTCACCGGGATGTGCCATTCAAGGCCCGGTGGCACCCGTTCGGCGTCGGTGAGGGGCACGTACTCCGCCCGCAGTGGGTCTCCCGGTGCCAGCTTGACCCGGATCTCGTAGGTCCGCTTCCCGAACGGCGACCAGCGCGCGCGGCCGGGCAGCCTGACCTCCAGGGGCACGCCCTCGTTCAGCGCCATCTCCAGGAAGACCCGCCCGTCGTACGCGGCGAGGTACTTGCGCACCGCCGCCTCCACGTGGGGCGCGAGGAACTTCCGGCTCGCGGGCAGCGTGTCCACGACCAGTTGCACGAGCTGGTCGCGCGAGCGCGGCGTGATGTCGGGTACGGCGAACGAGCCGGACTCGGGTGCTCCGTCCGCCGGACGGATGATGACCCGGCTGTGGTGGCCCAGCGAGAAGTACCGTGGCTGCTCGCCGGTGGTGGCGGCCGCGTGGGGATCGACGACGCCGAACCACGGCGGGGGGATCCGTGGCTTGTCGTTCATCGACGTCAACTTGGCCGAGATCAGCCGCAACTGGTAGACGGCTGCGTCGCCGATGTTCGCCAGGAGGTCCCGGGCCAGGTCCGGACGCATGGTGTAGGCCCGGGCGGTGGCGTTCAGCTTGGCCAGCTGCACCATCTCCCGTTGCAGCCGGTTCAGCGGGGTCGTGTGCGGGTTCGGCTGCGTGATCGTCCCCTGGCTCGGCCGCATGTCGTGCCGGCCGTACTCGAGGCTGAAGCCGTCGCTGCCACTGGTCCAGACATAGATGCCGACGAGATCGGCGGAGACGGTGACGGCTGGACCGGCGGCCGCGCCGATCTCCTCGGTCCCCGCCTGGCGCACCACCCCGGTGTCCGGCTCGAATGCCAGCCGGGTGGTCGGGTCGACCAGGACGCCACCGGAGCGGCGCCACTGCGCGGCGGCAACCGTCCGCAGCTCGACCCCGTCTCTGCCGAGTGCGCGGTACCGCAGGCGGCCGTCACCGCTGAACTCGGCCCGGCCGATGCCCTGGGTGCCGCTGGCGGCGACGCTGTACCACGTGTTGGCGCCGATCCGGCGCTGGGGCCCGACGCTGGTCGGGAGCGCGGTCGGCGGCTCGGTGAACGGGGCGGCCGGCGGCCGGGACGGGCCGGCCACGACCGGCGGGACCGGGCGGGGCGCGACCGGCGGGACCGGGCGGGGCGCGACCGGCAGGACCGGGCGGGGCGCGACCGGCAGGACCGGGCGGGTCAGGTCCGGCGTCGAGGGAGACGACACGTCGGGCGTCCGGTCGGCCGGCAGTGGTGACGCCACCGAGGCCGCCGGGGCGACCGCCCGTGGCATGGCAGCTGTCGGCATGACCTCCGTCGGAGTCGCGTCGACCCCCATCGGGGTGACAGTTTCGAGCGGCGTGACCGCCCGGGGGCCGGGGATCGGCGACGCCGGGCTGGTCGTCGACGTGTGCTCCGTCGGTGGCTCCACGACCGTCGGCACCGGCGCACCTTCGGTCGCCGCCGACTCGTCCGGGTTCTCGTCGCTCTCGGTCGCGGTCCGACGGGGCGGCGCACCGCGGCGGTTGGTGGTCGGGGGGTCGAGCAGCGCGTCGACCCGCGTCGACGGGCCGGCCGCCACGAATTCCTCGCCGAGCAGTTCGGCGATCGTGGTGGGCTGCCCGGTGCCGTCGAACGCGAGGACCGTAGTGTTCTCCTGCACCAGCGCGCGCAACAGGTGGTGGCCGGCCAGGTTCTCCGGGGACCGCGCGAATGCCACCGTCACTGGCCGCTCGTAGTTGCCGTGCTCGGTGACGTCGACGATGCGCACGTCCGGCCGGGCCGCCCCGGCCGATTCATTGACCAGCGCGAAGACGTGCCGCGCCTGCCCGGGTGGCGCCATATCCACGATCACCATCGATCCCGGCGTCGCCGCGAGCGCGGCCACGATCTGCGCGCCGGTCGGCTGCCCGTCGACGAGACGCGTCTCGACACCCTGCAGGAGATCGACCAGGTCCGCCCAGGTGAGCGTCGCCGGCGTCCGGCCGCCTGGGCCGACCATCCGCTCGTCGACCGACCGGTTGCCCGACCGTCCATACCGGGCGTTGAAGGCCGCCAGAGTCTGCGGGACGCAGACCTCGTCCGATCGGGTCTCGCCCGGCGGCGGCTGCTCCCGCCGCGCGAAGTTCGACAAGCGCCGGCCCCGACGCGCCGCCGACCGCTGGCGCGACGGCCCAGCCTCGGCCGACAGCCGCCGGCCGCCACCGCTGGCCGGGGCGGAGACAGTCGGCTCCGGCGCGGCTTGGGCCGAGACCAGGGAACCCTCACTGTCCACAGTGACCGGCACCTCGGGGGACTCACCCTCCACCCTGGACGGCGGCGCCGGCGTCGGCTCGGGCGTGACCGGCCCGTCCGACTCGAGTGCCCCGGCCAGATGCGCGGCCAGCGCCGACTGCCCTGTCGTGTCCGCGCCCCGCGTCTGGTCCGGCTGGACCGGACCGACGTCGTCGAGGCCGGGGCTGCTCGTCGTGACCGGGCGCTGCAGGTGCTCGGCCAAGCCGGACTGGCGTGAGACCGTGGCCGGTCGCCCAAGAGCCGATGCGCCCGGAGTCGATGCGCCCAGAGTCGATGCGCCCAGAGTCGATGCGCCCAGAGTCGATGCGCCCAGAGTCGATGTCGGCCCGTCCGATCGGCTCGCACCGCTGCTGAGGTAGTCCGAGACTGAGGGGTGGCCACCATCACTGTCCACAAAGGATGTCGGCGGGGTCACCGGGCCTGCGGTGGCGGCGTTGATGAAGCTTTCCCGGGTCGGGCCGTCGACATCGAGGGCGTCGGCGAGGCGGGTGGCGTCGGTGACCGACAGCGTGACCCGCTCGCCCGCGAGGAGGTCGCGAACGGTTTCGACCGGCACGTCCGCCCGCACCGCCAGCCCCTCGACCGTGAGCCCCTCGGTCGCGAACTGCGCCATCGCCGCCTGGATGTACGCCCCCGGCGGCGGCCCGGAGCTGGACTCGGTCCCACCGGCGACGGCGGCGACGAAGCTGTCCCGGCCCGGTCCCTCCAGTCCCAACGCGTCCGCGACCCGGCTGACTTCGGCCACGCTCAGGCTGGACGGGTCGCCGCTGGCGAGCGCCTGCACCGTGCTCTCCGGGACGCCGGCCAGCTCGGCCAGCTCGGCCACGTCGGCGGCCGAGGTGATGCCCGCCGCGTCCATCGCCGCCTGTACGTGGCCCGCGACCTCCGCGGGGCTGGCGGAACCATCGGTCGTGGCGGCGACGAAGGAGTCCCGGTCGGCGCCGGTCAGCCCCAGTCCATCGGCGATCGCGGTTGCCTCCGCCACGGACACGGTGGTCGCGGCCCCACCCGCCGCCGTCTCCAGCAGGGCCTCGATGGTGGTGGCAGGCACGCCGGTCGCGGTCGCCAGCGACTCGGGCGTGTGCCCGGCCGTGGCCATCGCCTCGGCGACCGCGGCCCCCGCCGCCGCCGACGACCCGCCCCGCCCGGAAGCGTCCGAGCTGTCCGAGCCGCCGGCCACGGAGCCCGCGTACGGGGTGCCGCCGGCCGGGGTGCTGGCGGCAGTGGTACCCGTCATCGGAGTGCCGGCCAGGGTGCTGCCCGAGTACGACTCGGCGTAGCCGGATTCTGCGGTCTCCCCGCCGTGGCCCGGCGCCACCGAACCCTGCTCCGAACCCACACCGGACCGCTGGGTCACGGGTTGGGTTTCCCAGCCGGTGCCGGGGCTCACCGGGGGGTAGACCGGCTCTGAGGGTGCGCGCGGTGCCTCTACGCCGGACGCCTGGGTCGCGGGTTGGGTCTCCCAGCCGGTGCCCGCAGCCACCGCGGGGTAGACCGTGTCTGGAGCGTTGAGAGGGCCGTTCGAAACCTGCACGCTCTGCGGCAGCACGATGCGCTCGACCGCGTTGCCGATCAGGCCCGTCAAGCCGTAGGGCCGGTCAGTGCCCTCGGCGGCACCGGGGATGGCCGAGGCTGTGACGGTGCTCCAGTTGAACTCGCCGCCATGGATGGCCATGTCGGCGCTCGCCGCCACCACCCCGCCCAGCCCTTGCCAGGTGGCGTTGTTGACGAAGTAGAACGTCTTGAAGCCAGCACCCTCGACCCGGATCCCCTGACCCGACCGGTCGAGGGTGAACTTCAGCTGGTTTCCGATCAGCTTCGAGGCCAGGTGGCCGGTCACGAAGTTGGCCGCCACCTTGCCGAAACCGGCCGCGAGCCCGCCGACGATGCTGCTGCCCAGGTTCTTCCACTGCTTGTCCCAGTCGATGTGGGTCCGCGTGTGATCGACGTACGTCTGCCACGCCTCGATCACCAGCGGGATGACGAACCCGAGCACGACCTCCAGGATCAGCTCAAGGAGAATATCGAGGAGGATCTGAATGATGAGCCGCGCGACCGAGAGGACGCCCGGAACGAACACCGCCCCGATGATCGTGGCCAGCAGGTACGCGACCGCCGCCATCGTGATCGCGGCCTGGATGCCGATCATGATCCGGGCCTCGTCGATGTCCGCGGCGGTGTTCAGCGCCCCGTCAGCGAAGTTCTGGGTGATCGCGAGCAGGTCGGTGAGGCCGCTGGGGAGCTCGGTCTGCAGGTAGCTGATCCACTGGTCGGCGGCATCACCCTCCATCGCCTGGTCCAGGGCGTTGCCGACAGAGCGGAAACCTTTGATCAGATCTTCGAGCTGATCGTGGTAGGTCTGCCAGGCACGGCTGAGCTCCCGCAGCTGCCCGACGTCACCCTCCGGCCACGGCTGACCGAGGACGACCTTCAGGAAGGTCTGCAGGCCGTCTGGAAGATCCTGGGGCACGGCGATACCTGCTCGTCTGTCTCGCTAGTCCTGGAACTCGAGGTACCGGCCGGAGCCCTCGTCAAGTTCCTGGAACCTGCGCACCGCCTCGCGCAGGTACTTCTCCACCTCGCGCAGCGACGCGACGGACTGTTCGGACCCGGCCAGCACGTCGGCGGCCGGGTCGACATAGCTCGCGGCGAACGCGTTACCCATGTCGTCGTTGCCCCAACACCCATGCAGGTCGCTCGCGATCCGCCTGATCTGCGCCACGGCCTGTTGGTAGTCCGCGACGAGTTTCCCGAGGTTGTTGATGGCGTTATCGGCACTCGGGATGTCGATGTGCGTGATCCTGGACACTACTGATCCCCTCGCATGCGCTGCTCGACCCGGCTACGAACGTTGTCGGGCAACCGATCCAGGGCGGCGCCGAGGAACGAGTCGAGCACCTCGGCGGCCGGTCGGGCATTGGTGGCGACCTCCGTGAAGGAGATGCCGGGCAGTGGATCGCCGCCCATCATCGTGCCGATCTTCTCGATGGCTTCCCGGCGACCGGTTGCGATCGTGTCGACGATCAGCTTGGCGAGCTCGGTCGGGGCCAGCCGCTGGTACCGGAAACCGTCGAAATTGATGCCGGTGACCTCGCCCCGGCCGTCCAGCGTCACGGTGAACAGGCGGTCCCGCGCGCGGACAGTGGTCGTGGTGGTCGCCATCTCGCTCTGCATCGCGGTGAGCTTGCGGCGCTGCTCCTCCAGCTCAGCGAGTGCATCCGCGATCCGGCCGCGGGACAGGCCACCGCCCTCCAGCTGCTGACTCATATCCTTCTCCTCGTCATCGGGTCTCGACGCCCCTCCCGCAGGTCGTCGATCATCCGCTCTACCTCACGCTCGGCACTCTGGCGCTGGGCCGTGCGGCCCGACGGGTCCGACCGGCCGGTGCCCCGGCCGACGGTCTCCCAGCCGTCGTCGGGCTCGTGCCACGCCCCGGGGTCGGCAGTGCCCTGCCCACCGGGCTGCCGATCCTTGCCCCCGGGCTGGCCCATCGCACCCATCGCGCCCATTCCCATGGGCATCATCGGCATCATCGGCTGACCTCCGGCCGGATTGGGTGTGTCGGGCAGGCTGGACAGCGGCGAGACACCGCCCAGGCCAGGGAGACGGTCCCGGCCGCCCAGGGGTTTCGGGTCGTCGGCCGCCTCCAGCTCCATCGGGGCCGGCTTCACAGTGGACGACGCGGGCCCCGGCCCGCGACCGGCGATCTCCGAGCCGGGCCCGTACGGCAGCGCCAGCAGGTGACCGCCGGCCTCGGCGAAGTCCTGGGAGACCCGGTTGAGCACGGCGACCGCCCGCTCGTCGGCGGCCGCCGCCGCACCGGAGGTGGCGGCCCGCGTTGCCCGCAGGTCCCGCAGCTCCAGCCGCGCCTGGGCCAGGCTGTCGGCGGCCCGCCGCAGCGCCTCCCCGGGCTCGTGCGAGCGCAGCTCCTCCAGCCGCCGCAACGCCTGCCTCGAACGCTCGCCGAGGACGGGCGCCGCACCGCCCGCCTCGTATCGCTGCCAGACCTCGACCACCTCGCGCAGCACGGACCGGAAGCCGTCGGCGATGCCCGCGATATGGCTGTCCGCCTCGTCGAATCGTGCGGCCCGTGCGTGCAGCCAGGCCGGATCGACCGACTCGAGCGCGTCGGCGACGGCATCCGCCGTCGTTCGGGCGGGGGGGATCATGTCGACTCCCGAGTCAGGGACGTGGCCAGGATGTCCGCGGACGTACTGTCGGCGAGAGCGATTTCGCCGCGGATGCGGATGAGCGCCTCGGCCAGCTCCTCGAAGAGCATGTGAAGCTGCCGTACCTGCTCGGCGAGCGCCTGTTGCCGGTCCTCGACGACGTCGTCCAGCCAGCGGGCGGCGTCGAAGAGGGCGCCTTCGGCCTGCAGCCGCGGACTGCCCGGCTGCTTCAGCTCCGCCAGCACCGCCGGTGGCACGAGCGCCCGCAGCCTCGTGACGAGCAGGTCGATCGCGACGCCGTCGATGGATGTGGTTACTGCCATGTGCTGCCTCCGGTTCAACTCGACGACGGGTGGCGCCCGATGGCACGGCTGGACCACTCGTCGTCGTCCACCCAGACGTCCGCGTCGCCCTCCAGCCAGTTGGCGCGATCGCGCTCCCGCTGCGGCTGGCCGGCCGCGCCCATCCCGCCCATGGGCGGCGCCATGGGCATGCCATGGTTCGCCGGCATCGAGGTGGCGTCGAGCTTCATCGGGGCACCCGATCCCCCGTCGCCGCTCTGGCCGCCACCGCCACCGCCACCGCTGGCGGTGCCGAGCTGGACGCCCGAGACCCCGCCTCCGGTCCCGCCCGTGCCACCGGTCTGGCCCCCGGTCTGGCCGCCGGTGGGCGTGCTGAGGAACCTCGAGAGCTCGGATCGCCCCTGGGCTGCGTCGGACTTGATAGCATCGTCGACCGCTGCGAGCGCGGCGTTCTTCGCGTCGTTGAGGGCGTCCACCCGCGCCAGCTTGTCGGCGTCACTGAGCGTCGTATCGGCCAGCGTCTCGTTGGTCAGCCGGCCGAACTCGGCGCTCAGCTCCCGCTTCGCGTCGCCGAGCGCATCGGCGTGGATCTCCTGCGCCGTGTCGAGACCTCGGTCGGGCGCTTCGTTCTTGAGCTCGTCGATGACATCGTCCGCCGCCGTCCGGGCATCATCCAACGCGTCCTGCCGAACCTCGGAGCCTTCGCTGTTGAGGTCGCCCAGGGCGTCGTCGACCGCTCCGTGCGCGTCATCGAGTGCGTCCTGGCGCACCTCGTCGAGCGCCGAGTCGCCACCGGTCCGTTTGATCAGGTCCCCGATCGCGTCGTCGGCCGCGTCCTGGGCATCGCGCAGCGCGTCCTCCCGCACCTGCTTGTCGTGCGGGTCGGCATCGGAGGCCTCGTTCTCGTCGATGAGGTCCTGGATCGCGTCGTCGACCGCCTCCCGCGCGTCCTTCAGGGCCTCGGCCCGCTGCTGCGCGTCCGGGTCCGATGTGGTCGGTATGCCATTGCCACTGCCGTCCTCGGTGCCGTCGAGAAGGTCGTCGATCGCCTTGTCGGCCGCGTCCTTGGCATCCTTCAGGGCCTGGGCGCGTTCCTGGGAGTCCGGGCCCGACGAGCTCGTTGGCGGCCGCTTGCTGCCGCCACCCGAGCCGGAGCCGGACGGCGACCCTGGGCCGGAGCCCGAGCCGGCGCCCATGAGGTCGTCGATCGCCTTGTTGGCCGCGTCCTGGGCGTCCTTCATCCCCTTGTCCCGCTCGCCGGAGCCTGGACCGCCGCCCGACCCGGATTTGCCCGACCCCGGGCTGCCCGCCCCGGAACTGCCCGACCCCGGGCTGCCCGCCCCGGAACCGCCCGACTCGGTGCCGCCCGACTCACCCGCGCCCGCACCCTTCATGGCGTCGATCGCGTCGTTGGCCGCCTTCGCGGCGTCGTTTGCTGCCTTCTGCGACCCGGATCCGCCAGACGATCCGGAGCCGCCGCCCGGCATCCCCGACCCGGAGCCACCGTCCAAGCCGGAACCGGAACCGGAACCGGAACCGGAGCCATCGCCCGAACCGGAACCCGAGCCATCGCCCAAACCGGAACCGGAACCGGAGCCGGAGCCACCGCCCGAACCGGAACCGGAGCCATCGCCGGAACCGGAACCGGAACCGGAACCGGAACCGGAACCGGAACCACCGCCCGAACCGTTACCGGAACCACTGCCCGAGTCGTTGTTCGACCCGTTGCCGCCGACGCCAGTGGAGACGGTCTTGAAGTCTTTCATCTGGATGTCGATCGGCATCAGGGCCGCGTGCTTGCTCGCGTACTTCGAGGCGAGAACCATCAACAGCTTCCGCTGATGCGGGATCATGTAGTTCTGCTCGACCATCTGGTAGGCGGCATCGCGCCCCCGCCGCACGAGGTCGTCGATCTCGGACCCGGACATCCCGGAATCCTGAGTGATCGCCCGGATGTTCTCCTCGATCTTGTCCTCTTCTATCTCGGTCATCCGGTGGAAGTAGCTGACCGCCTCCCAGAACGCCACACTGTGCACCTTGATGTCGTGCCCGGTGTTGTCGACAACCACGGGGTAGCCGCGCACCTGCTTGGCGACCTCCATCACGTGCTTGACGATCTGGTCGCCGCGTGCGGCCATCGCCTCGGCCGCGGCGCCGCTGAACTTGGCGCGCAGTTCAGCCAGGATCTTCTGGAAGTCGGCGGCGACGGCGTCCAACGCGTCGGCGTACGCGCGGAAAAGCGTGGCGGCGTCCCACCATTGCTTCGCGATCGACTCGGCATCGCTGACGAGATGCCCGTACTCGCCCCACAGGTCCGTCCACACTTTGATGTGAGCGAAGGTTTGACCTGTTGGGGGCGCAACGTCGAACGAGCCGACCAGTCCACCGTCTGCCACCGTTGACCTCGCCTGCTAGTTTTCCGGATCGCCCGGTTTGATGACGCGACCGTCGTCGGTGTAGATCAGTGCCGGCGGCTTCTCGCCGTCGTGCGCGTCGCTGATGATCTTCCCGTACTCGTCGAAGAGCTGCTGGTTGGGCAGGCCAGCCTTGCCGTCCGGCAGATTGATGACGATATTGGGGTCCGTGCCGGCGTGGGTGCCGGTCGGGCCGACCTGCCACAGCATCTGCGGGTCGCCGCCGGTGTCCCCGGTGTCGTAGGTGGTCTTGACTCCCGGGGGCAAGGCCGGGATCTTCACCCCGTTCACCTGGTCGATCCAGGTGTTGAGAGCCCCCGCGGCCAAGTCGGCACTGGCATCGACTCCGGTCAGGACCGCAGCGACGCGTTGCACTGCCGTCGCCATGCCCTCGAACACGGTGTCGAGGTAGTTGAGATGTTCGACCACTGCGGCCCGGCGATCACCCACAATCGCCTCGAGCCACTCGGCCGCGTTCATGCCTGGCGGTCCCGCCTCGAGCTCGATCGTCTTCAGCTTCCCGATTTTCGAGACCGTCTCCGGCGTGACGAGGGCGCGCAGGCGACGGGCGAAATCGTCCGCCTCTGTGGTGGAGATGGTCGTTGTCGTTGCCATGAACTCCTCACCGTCCTCTCGCGATTACGCATACGCGTCGGCGGGGTCGACACCGGCCGCGCCGGTCGGGGCCGGCCCCCCGGGTGCCGGCCGCGTCAGAAACCGTCGCCGAGTTTGATGTCCATCTGGCCCATGTCGTCGAACCGCTTCTGCAGTTCCTTCGCGCGATTCGTCATCTGGTCGTTGAGCTCTTCGAAGTGAGCGTTGAGTTTCTTCACCTTGGCCTCGTAGCCATCGGCGTAGGCGCCGCCGGCGCTGCCCTGCAGCAGCCGCAGCGCGTCCGAGGTCAGGTCCTGGCACGATTGCCGCATCAGGTCCGAAGTCTTCTTCATGTCCTCGTACGCGTTGTCCATCGACTCGTAGTCGTAATGAACCAAGTCGGCCATGACGATCCTCCTATCTACTGTCGGGCGGTGTCAGTTGAGTCCGCCGCCGCTGTCCGCGTCCTGCTGCTGAATCTGGTTCGCGACCTGATCGAGGTAGCTCGCCATCTCGTTGAGGTCGTTGACGACCCTCTTGACGTTCGTGCTCCACTCGTCCTGCAACGCGTCGAGCTTGTCCATGAGGTCGCCCTTGTTGATCGCCCTCAAGCCATCGACCGTGTTCTGCACTTTGGTGTTGGCCTCTTGGAACGCATTGGCGGAATCCCGGTGGCGGCCGGCGTTGTTGTGAATGTCTTCGATTTGCCCTTTGGTAGCCTTCGCCATGAATGACCTCCCGAGTCAGCGAGGGCACGACGGGCGTGCCGCTGGCGAACTGTGTGTGACACGCGCCATGCCACCATCCGCAACACGCCCGTAGCACCGTCGGCACGGAAATCGCGGCCGCCTCGGGGATATCCCTCACCGGCGCTCACCCGTCACCGCGCCCGATCGCCCGCGAGGACACGGCGTCGTCCTCCTCGTCCTGCCACACCTCCGGGTCGCCCTCGACCCAGGTGGCCCGGTCGCGTTGCTTCTGGTTGCCGCCCGCGCCGCCCATGCCACCCATGGGCGGCGCCATCGGCATGCCCCGGTTGTCGGCCAGCGCCGCAGGATCGACCGCCGGTGAGAACAGCGAACCCGTCCGCTGACCGCCGACGTCCCCGCCGGACGAGATGTTCGCGATCCCGACCTGCGTCCCCGCCCCGGTGCCCCCGCCCGACGAGCCACCCCCGGATGAGCCACCGCCCGACGAGCCGGCCCCGGCGGTGGTGACGCCACCGGACCCGGCGGTGCCGCCGTTGAGAAAGCGCGACAAAGCCCCGCTGGAATCCGATGTGATCGGCAGCGACCGATCGAGCATGTCGTCGATCGCCCGGTCGGCCGCGTCCCGCGCCTGTTGCAGCGCCCGGGCCCGGTCCTCGGCCGCCGGGTCGGACGACGTGCCGTCCAGGAGGTCGTCGATGGCCTGGTCGGCGGCGGCGCGGGCGGCCTGTAGCGCCCCGGCCCGGTCGGTCGAACCCGGAATGCCGCTGTCGGCAAGGTCGTCGAGCGCGGCGCCGAGGGCCTGCTTCGCGTCGTCCAGCGCCGTGGTCCGGTCGGCCGAGTCAGCGGGCTTTCGCAAGGCGTCGATCGCCTCCTGGGCCGCCCGTCGAGCGTCCTGCAACGCCTTGTCCTGCTGCGCCGAGAGCGGGGTTCCCCCGCCCGCGCCGTCGGACACCATCGGCGCCGTGGGGCGGGTGGGTTGCAGCGGTGTCTGGCCCGCGGCGCCCAATGAGGACCCCGGGGAGGAGGACCCCGGCGAGGAAGAACCGCCCGACGGGGAGCCACCCGAGCCCGAGCCCGAACCCGAGCCCTGGCCACCGCCGAGTCCCGGCATCCCGCCGCCGGCTGAGGAGCCCGAGCCCTGGCCACCGCCGAGCCCCGGCATCCCACCGCCGGCTGAGGAGCCCGACCCGGTGCCCGACTCCGGAGAGCCCGCACCAGCGGATCCCCCGGGCGAACTGCCCGTGGCACCCCCGGTCCCCGCCCCCGGGCCGGCGCCCGCGTCCAGACCGGCGCCCGAGCCCGGGCCCGAACCACCGGTGCCGAAGCCGGGCCCCGGCGCGTTGGCCTTCAGCTGGTCGATGGCCGCATTGGCCTTGTTTTCGGCGTCCCGTCGGGCCTGATCATCGCTGGCGGAGCCAGACCCCGAGCCGGAACCGCTCCCGGACGATCCGCCGCCGGAGCCGCTGCCCGACCCGGAGCCCGACCCGGAGCCCGAACCGGAGTCCGAACCAGAGCCCGAACCGGAGCCCGAACCCGAACCTGAACCACCGCCGGAGCCGCCGGTATAGGTATAGCTCGTTCCCTTGGTCTCGATCGCGAACGGATCCAGCCGCCCATGCTTTCCGGCGTACTTGGCGGCCAGGATCATGAGCAGCTTGCGTTGATGCGGGATGTGCAGGTTCCGCTCGACCATCTGGTGGGCCGCGTCGCGCGCCCGCTGGGCCATCTGTGCCGTCAGCGTGCGCCGGGCGTTGGCCATATATTGACGTAACCACTTGACGAATGCCTCCGCCTCGGCATCGGCCAGCTTGTCGAAGACCGCCTTCGCGTCCCAGAACGACCGCCCGTACACCACGATGTCGTGGCCGGTGGCGTCGATCGGCGGCGGCGACTCGCGTACCGCGTCGGCGACCGTCTTCATGTACGTGACGATCTCGGCGCCGCGCTGCTGCACGGCCGCGCCGGCGGCCCCGCGGAACTCGTCCTCGAGGTCGGCCAGCAGGCGCACGAAGTTGCCGCGGACGGTGTCGAGCGCCTCGACCTGTTTCCTGGTGGCGCTGGCCAGATCCCACCACGCGTGGAGGTTGGCGCTGTTGTCCTCCACGAGCTCCTTGACGAAGGCGTGCAGTTGCTCCCACGTCTTGATCTGCGCGAAGGTCTGGCCCAGCGGTGGGGGGTCGTCCAGCGAGCCGGCGTACTTCTCCTCGGCCATCGAGGACTACCTACTTCACGACATACTCGTCGGACAGGAACATGAGCTCCGGCGGGTCCTTCACCGCGGAGCTTCCGGGTTTCTTCGGAAGGTCTTTGAAGATGTCCTGGTACAGGTCCGGGGACGGCGCCTCTTTCTTGTCCGGCAGGCCGACGACGACGCCGCCCTTCTCCGTCACGTGCTCGCCGCCGTCGGTGACCCTGAAGAGCAGCTGCGGGTCTCCGCCCCGGTCCTCACTGTCGTAGCTGGTGCGGCCACCGGTGTAGGCGTGCGCGACCGGCGGCAGCAGCTTCGGGTCGGACGAGGCGAGCCACGCCTGGATGGCCGCCAGGCCGGCGGCGCCATCGGCGTCCGCATCGGACATGAGCCGTGCCGCGTCGCCGATCGCGCCGGCGAGTGATGTGAACGACGCCTGCAGCAGCCTGGCGTGCGCGATCAGACCGGCCCGCCGGTCCTTGACCACGTCTTCGAGCCACTGCGCGGAGTCCATACCCGACGGGCCGGCGTTCACCACGTATGTGTTCAGCTTCTCGAAATCGGCCATCATGTCCGCCGGGATGAGGCCACGGAGCCGGGTCAGCAGATCGGGCAACCCGGCGCCGACGTGCGTCTCCTTGACCATGGACCATCACATCCTTCGACAGACGCTGCAGGCGCGTCGCGCCGACCCATGCAAGCACCGCACCTGCCCCGACCGGCCCTTCGCCCGCGATGCCGAGCCAGGGGGAGGGAGAACCCTCACCGGTCGACGGCGCGGTCAGGTGCCGGCCGGTTGCGTGGCGCGCGCGGCGGTGGTGCTGAGCACCGGGCCGGTCGGCAGCAGGGCCAGCAGCTCACCGCTCACCGGCACGGCCGCCGCGGCGACGTAGCCCAGGGCGGACAACGATTCCTCGTCGGCGATGGGGTACTTCACCCCGGACTCGGTGATCAGGTAGACCGTGCCCGGCGCCGCCGCGTTGCGGGCGAACACACCGGACGCGGCCGCGACCACGACCTCGTCAGCCGTGGTCCGCGTAGCCGCCGGTCCGGCCAGCGACACCGCCGAGGCCAGCGCCGCCGGCGGCATGAGCGTGGCGGCCACCGAGGGCGCGGTCGCGTCGAGCGTGTGCCGTACGCAGGCCACGTCCGCCCCGGTATTGTTGGCCGCTCTGGGCGGCTCGGGCGGAAAGTTGGTCACGAAGGTGGTCAGATCCACGACGCGCGCCGCGGCGACTTCGTCCGCACCGATCGGCACCCGACGCACCGGTGCGTCACCGTAGGCCGCCTTGGTGGCCGGGTCGGCCAGCACGAGGGCGGCGACCGTCCG
This sequence comes from Dactylosporangium sp. NPDC050688, assembly GCF_040654515.1. NCBI lineage: Bacteria > Bacillati > Actinomycetota > Actinomycetes > Micromonosporales > Micromonosporaceae > Dactylosporangium > Dactylosporangium sp. NPDC050688. The sequence continues at coordinate 21,659 of NZ_JBFAIC010000022.1, read as the reverse complement.
GCTGAGCAGCGCGAGCCCGTCGGTACGCAACAGAAACAGCTCCGACGTGGACAGCGCCGGGTTGTGCCACTCGTACACCCGCCCGACGACGCCCGGCGCGCCACCGAGCGTCGGCCCAGGCCGCCCGCGGCCGGTCACCGGCGGAAAGCCGAGATCGGGCCCGGCCGGCACGGGGTTGATCCACGCCTCGGTGACCGGGAGCCGGTTCAGCGAACCGTAGCCGAGCGCCACGAGCGCGGCCGCGCTGGCGATCCGGTACCGCCGGCCGTGCCAGATCAGAAACACCTTGCCGTCCGATGTGGACACGAGCAGCGCCTGATCGTCGGAGAGGGCCGGCGCGGCGGCACCGGCCGCGCCGAAGACGACGGTGGTCAGCGCCGACGGCCTCGACGACCCGAGCGATGGCCGCGCGCAGACGCTCCACGGTCCGGTGTAGAGCGACGCCCGCGAGGGCAGGCCGTCCGGCGCCCCGGGAATGCCGATCGGGGCACCGACCGGCATTCCGGACAGGGAATCCCGCGACACGACCTCGACCGGGGCCTCGGCGCCCAGCGCCAGCCGGGCGGAGGCGTAGTTCAGCACCGGAAACAGCGTCCCGTCGACGTAGACGTAGCGGGCTCCGGTCTCCTCGACCAGGACGATGGCGCCGCTCTTGGCCCGCCACGACATGGGGCCGCCGGGGCGCAGCAGTCCGTAGATGCCGAACCCGGCCGCCACCAGGATCGTGAGCAGGACGCCCACTGCGGTCCCGACCGACGGACGCCGGTTCGGTCGCTGCAGCGCGTCCGGCTCGCCGTTCAGCAGGCCGGCCACGAGCCGGCCGACCAGGAAGAAGTACGCCTGGGTTTGATCTCGCTTCGTCGTCACGCGAACCCGCTCGCCCAGGCCCGCACGATCTGGTAGAGATCGAGCACCGCTCCGAGCACGGGCAGGATCGCCACTGCGACGATGGTCTCCAGCAACTCGGCCGCGCGGCCCCAGTAGGGCGTCAGCCGCCGTCCCGGGAACATGGCACCGCCGACGGCGAGGAGCCCTCCGATGGTGGCCAGGACGGGCAGCACCACGGCGGCGCGGACGAAGAAGTCGTGGTCGGCGCTCCACCGCACGGCCACCCCCGCCGCGAGCAGCACGGCGGGGGTCACGACCGCCCACCGCTGCACGGCGGTGCCCATGTGCCGCGACCGCAGCAGCAGCCAGGCCGCGGCGCCCACCGCGAGCACGAGGGGCCACTTGCCACCCGGCACGATCAGGGCGACTCCGAGCAGCGCCTGCGCGACGCCCAGCCCCACGCACAGCGCGGTCAGGTAGCGGATCGTCACCGTGCCCCGATTGACCACGACCTCCTGCGGAACCGGATCGATGTGCTCGGCGAGTTCCTTGGCAGTGCTCGGCAACAGCGGCAGCCTCAGTCCGCTGAACCGGAACGCGAACAGCGGCAGGAACAGGCTCGCGACCAGCGACGCGACCAGAAAGGTCGCCGCCGCGTGCTGCGGCGGCAACGCCCCGACCGCGGCGACCATCGCCGGCAGGCAGATCGTGAGCCCGAGCGTCATGGCTGCGGTGAAGAGCAGCGTTGCGTCGGCGACCAGCGCGAGACCGAGGCTCAGGCAGGTCAACGCGGCGATGGTCGCGGTCGCGACCTGCAACGGCCAGCCGCTCGTCGGGTCGGCCCACTGCCCGCCGTACCAGCCTGCGGCGGCGGCGCTGATCCCGGCGACACCGGCCAGCACCGTGCCGATGACCGGCCGGGCAGCCGCCCGGCTGGCGAGGCCCGCGCCGACGAGGAGCACCAGGCTCAGCCCCATGGCCGTCACGGCCCGCAGGTCGTCGGGGCCGCCGAGCGCCAGCACCGGCACCGCGAGCAGCAGGGCGACGGCCGCGAACGCCGACCAGGTGGCTGCCGAGCGGGCGGGGGTCCACACCCCTGACCCGCCGCGTACCTGTTCCGCCACCCCGTCGACGAGGTCGTCGAACATGACCGGTGGCAACTGCGGCGCCCGCGGGCGTAGGTGGAGCGTCTCTCCGTCGAGCAGTTCCAACTCGGTCGGCGTGCGCTCCTCGTCGAGCGGCGGCCCGGCGAGCCGCGCCACGACGAAACCGTCATGCTCCGCGCCATGATCGGGCGCGTCCGGGTTGAGCATCGGCAGCACCGTGGACAGCACGTCGACCAGTGGTGCGTGCGCGGGTACGGCCAGGTCCGTGGTGTGTGAATCGAGAACGAACCGTAGCCGAACCGGTGCCCGCGTGCGATGCTGTGTGCGCTCTTCCATCGTGTGGTCCGGTTCCTTCCTGCCCAAGGTTCAGTAACCGTCACCTGCAGCGAAGCTAGCCAGCCCCGCGCCCAGCCATGGGTGGGGGCGGGACGGCGTCGCCGGTTCGCGGGATAACCCTCACGAATGGAGCAACCAGGTGGGCACGATCGTCTTCGTCCGCAAGGCGCGGCGCGCCGGCCCCGTCGCCCCCACCAGCGACCTGGAGCTGCAGGCCCCGCCCGTGGTGCCGGAACCGCCGACCGGGGGTGCCGGGCAGGTCCTGCTGTACGTACCCATGGGCATCGGCTCGCTTGCCATCATGCTGATGTTGCTGCGGCCGGGCGCCGGCGTCCTCGCCTACATCGGCGTGGTGCTGATGGTGGTCTCCGTGCTGGGCATGGCGATCGTTCCGTTCCTGCGCAACGCCAGCGAACACAAGGAGAACGCCCAGGGCGACCGACGCGACTACCTGCGTTACCTGGGCCAGCAGCGGCGCACCGTGCGGGCGTCCCTCATCGAGCAGCACCGCGCGGCGCGGTGGTTGCACCCCGACCCGGCCGGGCTGTGGTCGGTCGCGCTGAGCCAACGGTTGTGGGAACGGCGCACCGCGCACGACGACTTCGGGGAGGTCCGCGTCGGGCGCGGCACCCGCCGGTCGGCGAGCCGCCTGGTCGCCCCGCAGACCAAGCCGGTCGAGGACCTGGAACCGCTCTCGGCCCACGTGCTGCGCCGCTTCCTCCGGGCCTACTCCACACTGCAGGACGCCCCGGTCGCCGTCTACCTGCGCGGCTTCGCGGCCATACAGTTCGACGGTGACCGCGCCGCCATCCGTGCCCTGGCCCGGGCCATGGTGGCCCAGGCGGTCGTGGCGCACGGCCCGGCCGACCTGCGGTTGCTCGTGTGGGTGGGCGACGAAGCCCGCGACGACTGGTCGTGGGCGAAGTGGCTGCCCCACGCCCAGGACGATGAACGCGCCGACGCCGCCGGCCCGCGCCGGATGTTCGCCCACGACGAGGCCGAGGCGGAGCGGTGGCTCGGCGAGCTCGGCGTCACGCCGCGGCCGGGGTTCGAGCCGGACACGCCGATCACCGGGACCGAGCCGCTCGTCGTGTTGGTGCTCGACGGAGCGACGCTGACCGAGGACCATCGTCTCACCGCCGAGGGCTATCGCAACCTGGTCGTGCTCGACGTCGGCGGATCACTGCCCTGGAAGTCGCGGCCACACTCGCTCTACCTGAACGTGAGCGCCAAGAAGGTGGACCTGGTGGCCTTCGACCACCTGGGCAAGACATCGACCAAGCCACTGGGCCGGCCGGACGCGCTGGGAGTGGCCGCCGCCTCGGCCGTGGCCCGGAGCATGTCCCGGTACCGCCTCGGCCAGGTCGTCGACGTCGATGAGCCGCTGGCCACCGACTACGACCTGGCCAGGCTGCTCGGCATCGACAACCTGATGGACTTCGACCCGATCTCCTACCGGGCCGGGCGCCCGCCCCGCCAGCGCCTTCGGGTTCCGATCGGCATCTCCGGCACCGGCTCGCCCATCGAACTGGACATCAAGGAGGCGGCTGAGAACGGCATGGGTCCGCACGGGATTCTCATCGGGGCGACCGGGTCGGGCAAGAGCGAGCTGCTGCGCACGCTGGTGCTGGCGCTCGCCACCCGGCACTCGTCCGAGGATCTCAACTTCATCCTCGTCGACTTCAAAGGTGGGGCCGCGTTCCTGGGGTTCGAGAAGCTACCGCACACCTCGGCCGTCATCACCAACCTGGCCGACGAGCTCGAGCTGGTCGACCGCATGCAGGACGCGTTGACCGGCGAGCTCATCCGCCGCCAGGAGCACCTGCGGGCGGCCGGCAACTACGCGTCCCGCCGTGACTACCAGCAGGCCCGCGTGGACGGCGCCCGGCTCGAGCCGATGCCGGCGCTGTTCATCGTGGTCGACGAGTTCAGTGAGCTGCTCACCAACAAGCCACAGTTCATCGAGGTGTTCGCGATGATCGGCCGGCTCGGGCGCAGCCTGGGCGTGCACCTGCTGCTGGCCAGCCAGCGCCTCGACGAGGGCCGCATCCACCAGATCGAGTCGCACCTGTCATACCGGATCGGCCTGCGGACGTTCTCCGCGATGGAGAGCCGCAGCGTGCTCGGCGTGCCCGACGCGTACGAGCTGCCCAACGTGCCGGGCAACGGCTACCTGCGGCCGGACACCACGACCCTGGTCCGGTTCAAGGCGGCCTACTCCTCCGGCCCCTACCGTCCCGCGCGCCGCTCCCGCCGGGGCCCGTCGGCCGGTGGCCTGGTGCCCTTCGACACCGAACACGTGGCCCCACAGGTGGCCGACGAACCCGAACCGGAGCCGGAGGACGAGAACGAGAGGCCACCGCTGCAGGTCGACCTGCTGCTGAGCCGGCTGCGCGGCCACGGCCCGGCCGCCCACCAGGTGTGGCTTCCGCCCCTCACCGAACCATCCACTCTGGAGAGGTTGTTGCCGCCGCTGGTCGACGACCCGCACCTCGGCCCCCGTCCAGTCGGCGCCCTGGGTACGTCGATGCTGACCGTGCCGCTCGGTCTCATCGACATGCCGGCCCAGCAACGCCGGGAACTGCTGCTCGTCGACCTGGCCGGCAGCGCGGGCAACGTCGGCGTGGTCGGCGCCCCGCAGAGCGGCAAGAGCACACTGCTGCGCACGCTCATCGCCGCGCTGGCGCTCACCCACACCCCGCGCGAGGTGCAGTTCTACTGCCTGGACTTCGGCGGCGGCACGCTCGCGCCGCTGGCCCGGCTCCCCCACGTCGGCAGCGTGGCCAACCGGCTCGACCGGGACCGGGTGACCCGGACGGTGCTGGAGATGACGAACCTGCTGGCCTTCCGGGAGAACATGTTCAGTATCCACAACATCGACTCGATGGCCAGTTACCGCCGGGCCAAGCGCGGCGGCGCCTTCGCCGAGCAGGACCCGTACGGTGACGTGTTCCTGGTCGTCGATGGCTGGTACACCGTCAAGCAGGACTTCGATGAGATCGAGGGCCGGTTCACCGAGCTCGCCGCCCGCGGGCTCGGCTTCGGCATCCACCTGGTGGTCGCGGCCAACCGGTGGGCCGAGATGCGGCCGTGGCTGCGCGACGTGCTCGGCACGAAGCTGGAGCTGCGGCTGGGCGATCCGATCGACTCCGAGGTCAACAGCAAGCTCGCCGCGACCGTGCCCGCGCGCCCGGGCCGCGGGCTCACGATGGACCGGCTGCACTTCCTCGCCGCGCTGCCCCGCATCGACGGCGACTCGGGCACCGCGGACCTGGCCGCGGCCACCGCCGAGCTCGTCGCCGCGCTCGACCTGCCGACCGCGCCGCGGGCCCCCCAGGTGCGGCTCCTGCCCGGCACGCTGCCCAGCGCGGCGCTGCCCGGTCCGCGGGCCGCCTCGCCCACCGCCGATGTCCAGGTGGCCCTGGGGCTGGACGACGTGCAGCTCGCACCGCTGTGGCACGATTTCGACGCCAACCCGCACCTGCTCGTGTTCGGCGACTCCGAAACGGGCAAGACCAACCTGCTGCGCCACATCGCGCGCGCCATCGCGACGCACTACCGGTCTGACGACGCCCGGATCGTCTTCGGTGACTTCCGTCGCCAGCTCTACGACGCGGTCCCGCGGTCTCATCAGGTCGGATACTCGGTCAGCACCGACTCGCTCACCGAGACCCTCAAGGAGGTCGCCGGACATCTGCGTGAACGCGTGCCCGGCTCCGACATCACGCCCGAACGTCTGCCGCTGCGCGACTGGTGGACCGGTGGCCGGCTGTTCATCATCGTCGACGACTTCGAGCTCGCCGAGGGCTCGAGCGACTCACCCCTGCAGCCCCTGGTGCCCCTCCTGGCCCAGGGCGCGGACATCGGCCTGCACGTGATCATCGCCCGGCGTACCGCCGGCGCCTCGCGCGCCTTCATGAACCAGGCCATACGCCGGATCTGGGAGCTGGGCAACCCCGCCCTGCTCTTCTCCTGCCCCCGTGACGAGGGCTCCTTCCTCGGCAACCTCAAGCCCCGGCTGCTCCCCGTCGGCCGGGCTCAGCACCTGGACCGGCGCCGCACCGTTCGGTTGGTCCAGACCCCGCTGGTGACGTCGGACTGACGGGCGCCGGGCCGTCCGCACCGGTCTCGTCCGAGAGGCGGCGCATGGGACAAACGGCTTGCGCTCACCTGTCGGGTGGCGGCGGAGGGCTCTCCGCCGTCACCCGCATCACCCGCGCCGGACGCCAGCGACGACGGTGACCGGCCGGGCCGAGCACCGCGAACAGCCCGCTCAGCCCGGCGACAAGAATCGCCGCGCCGGCGCCCAGCAGCACGAGCACTCGTCCGGTGTGGTCGGGCGCGCCGGTGGCCGAGATGTCGGCCGGCTTCGGCCGCGCCGCGACGACGGCACCGCTCTGTCCCTCGTCTGGCAGTTCGGTGGTCAGGGCGGCGAGCGGGTCGACCACGCCCCAGCCCAGTACGGGGTCCGGCACCTGCGGGGCGTGATCGGCGGTCCGCCGGAGGCGGTTGCGCACCTGCTCGGCGGTGAGGCCGGGACGGTACGCGCGGATGAGCGCCGCCACGCCGCTCACGAACGCCGCGGCGTAGCTCGTGCCGCTGCCGATGAGCTGGCCCGGCCCGCCCGGTCCGATGCTCAGCACGTCCACCCCCGGAGCGGCGAGCCCGACGTACGAGCCCGACCGGGAGAAGTTGGCCGGGACACCGACCGAGTCGATGGCGGCCACGGCGAGCACCGTGGGCAGCGCCGCCGGATACACGGGCGCGGTCGAGCGGGAGTCGCCCGCCGTCGAGGCGATCACGACCGCGTCGCGGCTCTCGGCATAGGCGACCGCGTCGATCAGGGCCGGGTGCTGATCGGTGGTGCTCGCCGACACGTTGATGATCTTCGCGCCGGCGTCGACCGCGGCCCGGATGCCCCGGGCGAACAGCGCGGGGTCGCCTTCCGCCGACCTGGTGGCCCGGATCGGCAGGATGCGAGCATCGGGGGCGACGCCGGCGAAGCCGATCCCCCAGGTCGGCGCGGCCGCGATGATCCCGGCGACGAACGTGCCGTGGCCGAGACAGTCGGTGTCGGCCCGTCCGCCGTTGGCGAGCAGGTCGAGGCCCCGGTCGACGCGCCCCGCGAGCTGCGGGGTCGATCCATCCACCCCGCTGTCCACGACCGCCACCACGATGTTTGCACCGGTGCTGAACTCCCACGCCCGGTCGGGCTGGAGCAGCCGCTGCGCCCAGGGCACCGAGGACTCGGTGGTCGTCGGTGTCGCGACGCAGTCGGCCGCCTGCGCGGCGGTGCCGAGCGGGGGTAGGGCACCGATCGCAACCGCCCCGGTGAGCGTCAGGGCGGCGAGGGCGCTCAGCGCCCGGTACGCGGTCCTGCCGGTCACGCCGCGCCCACCCGGCCGCTCGTGGCGCCGGCCGACACATACCCGGGCGGCGGCCCGACCAGCCGGGCCACCACGGCGGGGTCTTCGAGGGTGCGCAGCGTGGCCGCCCAGCGCCGGCCCAGCGTCGTCTCCAGCCGGCTCAGGGCGGCGCGGTCCGCGTCGTCGAGCTCCGGGCCCGCGGGCTGCTCGTCCGGCGACAGCTCACGCAGCAGGACCGCGGTCGCCGGCGCCGGCGGGCCGGATGGTGGCGACTCGGCTTGTCCAGAGCGGACGGCCAGCACCCGCAACCGCCGGCCCGGCCCGAAGACGGCCTCGTCGACCTCGTTGCCCGTGACAAGCACGGAGGCCTGCCGGGCCGTGCGGGGCCAGACGAGGAAGTCTACGTCTGCCTCGGGCGCGGTCACCTCGGCGGAGACGCTCGCGGTGAGCAGCGCCGGCTCGGTGATGACGGAGCCGACCGGATACAGCGCCGACGCCGGCTGGTCAAGCCGCGCCTGGGACAGCACCGGGCGCCGGTGCAACGGGAGTTGGCGCAGCCCCGAGACCAGACAGGGTACGTAGCCGTCCACGCTCACCGGTTCACCGCCGCGCAGGGCCTCGTTGAGCCGCACCGCCCCCATCTGCGACGCTCCGAGATACAGGCAGACCGCGACGAAGTCCGCCTTGGCCGCGGCCGAGGTCTCGCGCAGCACCGGCCAGGTCGCCATGGCGGCGTTGACCACGGCCAGCAGGTCGGTGAAGCGGCTGCCCAGGGCCGCGGAGAAGCGATGCTGCTCCTCTTCCGTGCTCGCCCGGTCGGCGATCGCCAGGGGCGCGGCCGGTTGCCACCGGGGTCCGGCCGGGTCCGCCGGTCGCTCCTGCCGTGGCTCGTTCGCCTCGACCAGAGCCGGCTCGATGACCTCCGACATGACGTCCGGCCGTACCGGCCCGACGCTGGGCATTGCGCTGGGGACGTCGAAATCTGGATCGACGATTGTCACGATCGGCGGGCGTGGCATCGTGGGCCGCGGGGCCGGCGGTGACGGTGGCGTTCGCGTTGATGCTGGCGTTGCTGGCGGCGGCGGCCAGGAACTGTCCGCACCCGACGGCCGGCGCGCGACCACTCGGCCGGGCTCGGGCTCGGGCTCCGCACGATTCACGGTGGCGGATTCACCAGCGCCCGCCGGAGCCGGCGGCGACCAGGTGTCCTCTCGATCGGGCGGCGGCCACGCGCTGAGTTCGTCCGGCTCGTCCTCGAACGGCCACGCGTTGAATCCGTCCGGCTCGTCCTCAATCGGCCACGCGCTAAGTCCGTCCGGCTCGTCCTCAATCGGCCACGCGCTAAGTCCGTCCGGCTCGTCCTCGAGCGGCCATGCCAGGCCGGCGGCTGCCGGGCTTCCGGCCGTCATCGCCAGGCCCAGGTCCGGTGCCGCGGTCTGCGACCGTGCGGCCAGTTCCTCAGCCAGAGCGGCGATCTGGAGCAGCGTCGCGTCGTCCGCCTCGCCGTCGATCACGAGCTGCAGCGGCACCGGCTCGGCTGGGACATCGAGCAGCAACCGGCGCAGCATCGCGACCAGAATCGGTGGCACGGCCCGGCCATGGCTACCGATGCTGATCGTCCACTGCGCCGGCCGGAATACCGCGACCGCGCCGGAGGAGTAGACCAGAGTGGGGCGCAGCAGGATCCCGGCCGGCAGGACCTCGGCCACGGCGACACGCGGCTCGGCGTGCCGGTAGAGCCGGTTCGTCTCGCGCAGCCACCCGCTCGCCAGTATCGCGGGCGGCGGCGTGACCGGCAGCGCCGCCTCGGCCGTGAGCGGCACCGAAGCCGCCGCCTGCAGCCGGGTGACGAGCCGACCGTCGGCGAACGCGGGACCGTCGTCATCGACCGGGGTGAGCACCAGCCGCCCGTGGCCGCCGCGGCGGGCCAGGATCGTGGCCGCCTGACCGACCACGTCGCGCAGCACGGCGGCCACCGAGGCGTGGTTACCGGCGGCTCTGGTGTAGCGGACCGGCAGGTCGTCGGAGGCCGGGAAGGTGGCACTCAGCAGTTGCCAGAGCAGGAAGGGCTGGTCGTCCCGGTGCGAGACGGCGACCCCGCCGCCGTACCACTCGACGAACAGCTCCCGATCGGTGCCGGCCCCCGCCGCCCGGGAGCCGTCGCGATCACCCCGGCTCCGGCCGACAGTCCGCTCAGCCGACGAAACCCGCCCGCTCCTCCACAAGAGAGCTCAGCCTCCTCCAGCAGCGACCCGCAGGCCACGCCGCTCCTGCGCTTATCACACGGCAGTGCCGCGGCCGCGGACCGGCCCGTGGGCCTCGTCCCGATAACTCGCGGGAAAACCCGCGCCAACGATCCCGGCGCGAACCGATGAGGCCCAGGATCCGTTGTCCGGTCACCGCGGGAATTCCCCCGCGTTAGCGACCAACGGGCTAACGGCGCCGGGGCGCGTGCCACCGCGTGCTACCAACGGCGGGCGTTCGACGGTGCGCATGGGAGGAGTGGGATGGGGCGACGGCGACGGGGTGTCCCTGGTCGTTCGGACGCGCACGCCACCCTCGATGCGGCGTTGCAGGCGGCCGGCGACCAGGGCCGGCTCGTCCTCGTGCGGGGACCGCGGGGCATCGGCAAGTCCACCCTGCTCACCGGGATCGGCGAGGAGTGGCGCCGCAACGGCGTCCGGGTGGTCGAGACGAGCCTCGCCGGCTCGGGGGACGACATGGGGTTCGCCGGGCTGGTCCGGGCGGTACGCGACCACTTCGAGCGCATCGGTGACGCGCACGTCGTCGACGCGACCAGCCGGCTCGCCGCGACGGTGGCCGCACGGGAAACGGCGGACGACGGCTCACCCGAACCTCTCGTGCGGGCCACCGACGCCCTGGCCAGGCTCTCGCGGACGCTCCGGGACGGAGGACCCACCGCCTTGGTCGTCGACGAGGCCGACGCGATCGCCGCGCCGACCTTGGCGTTGTCCACGTTCGCCCGGGCGGGGTGCGTGGTGGTCGCGGCGGTCACCACAGGTGCGCAGCCCTGGATGCGGGCGCTGGCCCGCGCCGCCGACACGGTCGTGGACCTACCGCCGCTGTCGGCCCGGGCGGCCGGCGAGGTGATCGGGGAGCGCTTCGGTGGTGTCGTCGACGACGGGCTGCTGGATGCGTTGTGGGCGGCTCTCGGCGACCTGGCCGGCCATCCACCGACAATACTGTCCACAATGGATTATCTCGACCGCACGGATCGGATCGTCCGGCTGGGCCAAGGGCGCCGGCAACACCTCTGCCTACGCGACAGCGACAATTCGATCGAACTGGCGCCCGACCACCCGCTCGCCGTCCGCATCCGGACCGGAGGGCCGGTAGCCGGCCGGCTCGCCGGCGCGGCGACGGTGCTGCCGTTGCGGGTGGACGATCTGCCGTTGCTGGCCGAGGCCACCCTCGGTGATGTCGACGCCTACGGTCGCGTGCTCGACGATCTGGTCGCCGCCGGCGCGCTGGTGGTCCAGCAGGGACTCGTCGCCCCCGTCTGCCCGGCACTGGGCGCGCGGATCGCCCACGACCACGGCGCGAAGTCCCTCGGCCGGCTGCACCGCGCCTTCGCGGCGGCCCTGCTGCGCCGCATCGGCCGCGGCGAGCAGGCCGACCCGACCCTGCTGGCCGACCACCTGACAGCGGCGGGAGCCACGATGCCGCCGGACGGCCGCATGGCCGCGAGCCTCGCGGCGGTCGCGCGCGCCACCCAGCATCGGGACCCCGAACGGGCTGCGCGATGGCTCCGGGCGGCGCTGCCGCACGCCGGCGGCGGACCGGACGCGGAGCAGATCCTCGATCAGTTGCTGCCGGTGCTGGTACGGGCCGGACGGTACGGGTGGCTGGCGGAGGCGGTCGGCATCGCCGGCCTCCGGCGCTGCTTGCCGAGCCACACGTACTCGGATCTGGCGTCGGCCGCCCTGCTCGCGGCCGTCCACACCGGAACGCCGGTGACGCCGGAGGTCAGCCAGGCACTGCGCGACGCCGTACCGAACCGTGTGGACGCGCTCGACCTGGCCGACTGGTGGCTCCACCCGGTCGGTCCCCCGCCACTGTCAACATCGGATCCGCGCCCCCCAGTCGAGGGCACCGCCGACGGCACCCTGCTCGCGCCGGCGGAGTTCGCCGCGCTACGCACCGCGCTGCGGCTGCCGGTCGAGCCCGACGGCACCGGCGCGCCGGCTGTCCTGGACGACGAGATGCTCCTCGCCGCCTCGCTGGGCGATCTGGTGGCGGTGGTGGGTCGCCTGCTCGGCCCGCGGTACGGTACTCCGCCGGACGGCCCGCTCGCCGCCCACCACCGGCTCGTCACCGCCTTCCGGCGCGGCGACAGCACCACCGTGCTGTCGCTGGCCCGGCAGATGGAGTTGGCGGGGCCACCGGGCTCGGCGGCCCACGCAGTGGCTCGCGCCCTTGCCGCCGAGGTTCATGGCCAACGGGGCGAGGCCGCCCTCGTCGAGCAAAGCCTCTCGGGCGTCGTGGCCACGCAGCCGTTCCTCGGCCTCCGGTGGTGGGTGACCGCCGGCACCGGCGCGATCTACGACCAACCGTCGCTGCTGCACGACGGATTGCGGGCGTTGCGCAGCGCCCCGGGCGGCGGCCTCGGCGTGGAGCTGAGCCTGGCCCGGATGGCAGAGATCGGGGCGTGGACCACGGACGCCGACGCGCCGCGCGTGCTCGAGGACGCCCTGACCGCGAGCCGGGACCACGGATTCCCGCTCAGCGAGGACCTCGGTCTGATCGTCCGATCGGTGCTCGAAGCCGAACCGGCGCTGGCCCAGGCCGCCGCCGACCGGGCTCGCGACCGGGATGACCAGCCCACTCTGGTGTCGGCCTGTCTCGTCGCGGCCGGGGTCAGCGTCCAGACCAACGCCGATCCGGCCCAGTGCCTACGCCAGGCCCACGCGGCTGCTGCCACCGGCGCCCATGGCGCTCCCCGCATCGGGGCCCTGTTGCGCGCACACGGGCTGCGGCCCGCTCGTCAACGGGCCAGCCAGCCGAACGTGTCCGCGGTCGAGACACAGATCATCGAACTGATCCGCGACGGACACACCAACCGTCAGATCGCGGCCCGCATCCGGATGAGCGAGAAGACGGTCGAGACCTACCTCACGCGGCTCTACTCGCGCACCGGCTGCCGATCACGGGTCGAGCTGGCAACGGTCCATCTGTCCCTGGGAGGCCGGGAATGAACGAAACCCGCATCGTGGTCGCGGCGGGCGCGGGCCACGGGTGCCGGAGCATCAGCGAGGCGCTCGGTCGGGCCGCGGAGGGAGCGCTCATCACGGTGCGACCCGGGCACTACTCGGAGAACCTCGTGCTCACCAAGCCGGTGAGGATCGCCGCCGAGGAGGGTCCGGGCACCGTGAAGCTGTCCACCCGATCGGGCGTGGCGGTCACCCTCGCGGCCAGCTCGGCCACGCTGTCGGGTCTGACCATCGAGGCCAGTGACGCCGACAGCCCGGCGGTGGCGTTCAGCCTCGGCCGGCTCAGCATCAGCGAATGCGAGATCTCGGCCGCCGCGTGGACGGCCATCTTCGTCTGCGAGCGCGGATCGCTGGACATGCGGGCCAGCCGCGTGACCAACCAGGTCGGTGCCGGCATCGTGGTCACCTCGCCGGCCGGTTCGGTGCTCGACGACTGCACGGCCGAGCAACTCGGCACGTCGGGCGTGGTCGTCGCCGACGGGGGTGTGGTCCGCCTGCGGGCCAGCTCGATCAGCGACGCCGCGGGCAACGGGATCTGCCTGAACGGGCACGGGCAGATCCTCATCGAGGACAGCCGCATCCAGCGTGCGCGCAAGCCCGCGCTCGCGATCGAGCACCAGGCGACCGCCGTCGTGCGCCGGCTCTCCATTCAGGACGCCATGGGCATCGGGGCCTACCTCGCCAGCACGGGAACGATCGAGCTGGAGGATTGCACGATCGAGCAGGCCGGCGGAGGCATCGTGACCGCCGCGGGCAGCGCCCCGACCCTGCTGCGGTGCACCGTGCGGACCGTGCGGACCGATGGCCTCCGGTTCATCGGCGAATCGGCCGGCACCGTCGAGTCGTGCGCGGTGATCGGCTCCCACGGTGCGGGTGTCATGGTGGCCGAGCGCAGCACCCCGGAGTTCCGTGACCTCGAGGTCCGCGATGGCGCTGGGCCGGGGGTCACGGTCACCGGCGGGGCTGACCCGTTCTTCCGTGGCCTGCGGGTGCGCGGAGGCGCGGCGGGCATCGAGGTACGTGACGGCGCGCGGGGCGGTTTCGAACACGTCACCATCGACCAGGTCGGTGCGGCCGGGGTCGCGGTCACCCACCGTAGCCGGCCGCAGATCACCGGGCTCAGCCTGAACGGCAGCGAAGGCCCCGGGGTCATCGTCGCCGACGCGAGCCTCACGATCGCCGACGCCGACATCGCCGGATCCGATACGGACGGGGTGGTGGTGCGGGCCGACGGTGAGGTCTCCATGAGCCGGAGCCGGATCCACGACAACCACGACGCCGGATGCCGCTTCGAGCCCGGCTCCAGCGGGACGCTGCGCGACTGCGAGCTCACCGGCAACGCCGGCGACGGGGTGCGGGTCGAGACGACGGAGGCGGTCCGCGTCATCGCCTGCACGGTTCGGGACAACGGCGGCGAGGGCCTCCGGCAGGTGCCGGACGCCGTAGTGACGGTCGAGGATCTGACCAGCGCGCGCAACCAGGCCACGGCCGCCACGGCGACCGCGACCGGTGGGGGCGCGGTGGCGCCCGGACAGGCTCGCCCGGCCACGACCCGACCAACCGCCGCGCTCGGCTCCGACCCGGTCGAGGAGCTACGCAGCCTGGTCGGGCTGGCCGGGGTCAAGCAGGAGGTGACCTCGCTCATCAACCTCAACATCATGTCCCAGCGTCGTCGCGAGGCCGGCCTCTCCGCGCCGCCGATGGCCCGCCACCTCGTCTTCGCCGGCGCCCCGGGCACCGGCAAGACCACGATCGCCCGCCTCTACGGGGCGATCCTGGCCAAGCTCGGCGTGCTGCGCCAGGGTCACCTCGTGGAGGTGGCCCGCGCCGATCTCGTCGCGCAGATCATCGGCGGCACCGCCATCAAGACCACTGAGGCCTTCAAGAGCGCGCTGGGCGGCGTGTTGTTCATCGACGAGGCGTACACCCTCAGCTCCAGCCGCGGCGGCACAGGCCCGGACTTCGGCCGGGAGGCGATCGACACCCTGGTCAAGCTTATGGAGGACCACCGCGACGACATCGTGGTGATCGCCGCCGGGTACTCCGACGAGATGCTGAAGTTCCTGGAGAGCAACCCCGGCCTGGAGTCACGCTTCAGCCGGACCATCGAGTTCGCCAACTACACCCCGGATGAGCTGGTGACCATCGTGCGGGACCAGAGTCGCCGCCACGACTACCAGCTCGACGACGACGCGGCCCAGGTGCTGCTGCGCTACTTCGAGGAGATCCCCAAGGACGGGACCTTCGGCAACGGTCGAGTCGCCCGCAAGGTGTTCGAGCGGATGGCCGACCAGCAGGCCTCCCGTCTGGCCGCCTCACCGAGCGCCAGCACCGTTGAGCTGACCCTGCTCACCGCGGCCGACTTCCGGCCCACGGGGTGACCTCGCACCATGCAGGAGAACCGGACGACTATCAGTGGGAGGATGCCGGCGGGGAGCCCTCGCGATACGGCAGCTTCACGCCGCATCTGACGTAGCCGTCCACCATCCAACCGATGTGGAAACGCGTGAACCGTCCAGCGCGGTGGTGCGCGCGGTGCCGGCGCCCAGGATGACGCCGAGGACTCCGTCGGCTCCGAAGAGGCCCTGCTCGGCGATGCTCCAGTCGTCAATGAGCGCCGGCTCCGGCCCGATCCGCACCTCGGTGCGGGCGATCAGCGCCCGCAACCGCATCAGCTCGCGGCGGGCCGCGCCGGCCAGCTCGCCGATCGCATCGATCCGGGGAACTGACGCACGCGGTGGGCCGGATGCGCGCTGCCCGGTGGATTCGGCCACACCGGACCGCCCGTCTCGGGAGCGTGCGATTCCGGCCGCGCTGGAGAGGGTATCGGCCCCGTCAGACAGGGTGTCGACCGTCTCGGCGAGAGCGTCGACGAGCATGCACACATAGACGTCGTATCCGAGCAGCACCGCCTCAAACCGGCGGCCGGAGATGTTGAG
The DNA here is from genome assembly GCF_040654515.1 of Dactylosporangium sp. NPDC050688. Lineage (NCBI taxonomy): Bacteria > Bacillati > Actinomycetota > Actinomycetes > Micromonosporales > Micromonosporaceae > Dactylosporangium > Dactylosporangium sp. NPDC050688. The sequence goes on along the minus strand of NZ_JBFAIC010000022.1, from coordinate 5,853 downwards.
GCCCGCCGGGTCCAGCCGGTGCATCAACGTGCGGACGCGCCCAAGCTGCCGCTGGACCCGTACCGCCGCCTCCTGCACCGCCCGCGCCACCGCGAGGCGCTCCTGCCCTCCATCGCGGGCATCCCCTGAAATCCGCCCGCATACCGCCGTGAAGTCGTCGGTCACGATCCACCTCCTGATGCCCCCGGCATGACGTACGGCACGGACCCGTCGGTTCACCGGCTCGTCATGAACCGAGCGCCAGTTGGCAACGTTCGTATGTGCGTGGCGAAACGAAAGGCGGTGACGCGCCAGGATGCAGCGGTCGGCACGGCGCCGGCACCGCCGACGCGCAGGTTGGCCCCGGGTCATCCGGGCTTGCTCACGGTTGCGGCGTCGCTCGATGAAGGTCAGTTCGTCGTCGTGCGTGACCAGGCCGGCCCCCGGACGCTGACCCACCGGACAGGGGCGGAGCTCGCGGCCTCGCTGAGCGACCTGCCGTTGTACGGTCGCGATCTGCGGCTGTGGCTGGCCGGGCCCGTCGATCCCGGCGATCAGCCGTGGCTGCACGCGTACTGTGGTGAACTCGCCGAGGTGAGCGGGGCCCGGGTGTGGGCGCCGCCGCCGGGGGCATGGGCCGAGCTGCTCGACGGCTGCCTCGATCTCGGCGTACGGGCGCCGGGCGGACGCACGGCGAGCTGGCGGGAGTACCCCCCGGACGGGGCTGAGCCGGGGTCATTCGTCTCCGACGCCGACGGGCGGCTGGTGCCGGCGGGCGGAGCACGGGTGCGCCAGGTTGGCGGCGTCCGCGTGGTGGCCGTGCCGCCGGGGCGTGACCCTGTGTCGGCGGAGCGCTTCGACAGTGTCTGGATGCGACCAGGATTGTCCAATGTGGAGCTGATCACGCTCGATGACGGCCGCCTCGCGGTGCCGTACACCGATGGCAGCCTGCTGGCCGTCGGCGGCGAGGAACTGGCCCGCCTGCTGCGCGACACCGGCTGGATCGATGAGGACCTGTGCCTGCTCTCCGCGGTCACGACGACGCAGGCCGCCGCGGCGGAGGCGCATCTGCGTGCGCTGGCGACCGTGCTCGGCGTCGACATCTACCTCCGTACGCCCGACACGAACCTGTCCATACAGGATGGTCATCCCCGGGCGGTGTGGCCGGACGGTCGACCCGCGACCTGGCACCGCATGACCCCACCGGGCCTCGCCGCCAGCCAGCCGCGGTGGAGCAGCGACGATGGCTGGCTCGAGCCGGTCACTCAGGTCGCGGCCCGAGCCGACCACGCCGCCGTCACCCACCCGAGTGCGATCGAACCGTTCGACCCGCCGGGGTACGAGGAGACCAGGTGGGACCAGCCGGAGCTCGTCGACGCCGAACCTGATGCGCGGCGAAGCGGGCTGGACTGGTTACCCCGGCCCACACCGGTCAACGCGGCCCCGTTGTGGTTGTGGGTCTCGTCGAGCGCGCCCGCCGCCCGCGCGCACACGGAGGGGGTGCCCGCGGCGGAGCTGTTCCTTCTCGGCCGCGTCGACCGCGACCATGAGGACCCGTCGTGGGCTGCCCACGACGTCCAGCTGCTGGTCGAGCCGGGGGCAGCGGTCGCGGCGGCGCGGGTCACGGCATACGCCCCGGAGCGCCTGCGCGAGCGGCTGGCCGCGCCCGGGACCTATCTCATCCCCGCCGGATGGCTCGACCGTGCGCGGTTGCCCGCCCCCGGTGAGACGCTCGATGGGCGGCCGCGTCCTGACGACGGCGCGGCCGGTGATCCGGTGGTCCTGCAGTGTGTGGGGGCGGCCCATGGCGTGGCAGGCGTGCCGGAGGATGTCGTGACCTGGCCGCACCGCCGGCACGCCCGCGCGTACGCGGTGCACCCGGCGCGCGGAGCCACCTCCGAGTTCGTGCCGGTGCTGCGTCGGCGGCCCACGCCGACCGGCGGTTATCGCCTGCTGGAGCTGGACGTGCCCGGCGATGTGGCGATCGACGTCCCGGCGAGCGCCGCGCGGCTGGCGGAGCTGCCCCTCGTCCGGTCGCGCCTGCCTGACTTCGCCCGCGACGGCCTCGACCTACTGCTCCCTCGTCCGTTCCTCGATCAGGTCACGGTCAGCCGCGCGTTCGTCGCGGAGCGTGGGGCGTGGCGGGCGGTCGCCGTACCGGACCTGACGCTCGACGAGCTCCTCGTCGGGTGACCACCGGCCGGATCGGGCGCCGCGACGGCAGCCGCCAGGGCCGCCCGCGACCGATACCCGGTGCGCGCGAACAGGCGACCCAACCGGCTTTCGACGCTCTTCGCCGTCGCCCACAGGGCGGCGGCGAGCCGCTGGCCCGACAGGCCGTCCGCCACCAACTCGGCCAGCAGGCGCTCGTTCTCGGCCGCGGTCGCCGAGCGGTGCGGCACGGTGACGCCGAGCGTCCGCATCGCCGCGCGCACGCGCGCCCGGTCGAGGATCGCGTCGAGGGAGCCGAGCAGCTCGTACGCTTGCGCCAGCAGGCCGGCCGGGCCCGCGCCCCAGGTCGCCACCCGTTCGAGGGTGTTCGCCAGTACCCAGGCCTGGTCGAGGTCACGGGCGAGGGTCAGCGCCTCGCCGGCCGCGGCCGCGTCCGTCTCGGCGGCGACCTGGGCCAGGCGGGCGTGGAGCTCGGCCAGTGGCGTGCCGATCGAACGCGCGGCATGGGCCGCGCGCGCCGCGTACTGGCGCGCTCGCGGATAGTCCCCACGCGACCGCGCGAGCTCGGTCAGGCGCAGCCAGATCTCGTCGGTCCCCAGGCTGACACCATCGCGCTCGGCCCTGGCCGCGGCTCGGGTCAGCGCGGCACCGGCCCGCTCGGCGTCGCCCAGCGCAGCCTCGATCTCGGCGCGAGTCAGCTCGCGCAGGTGCGGCAGGCCGAGCGACGAATCCATCGACATTGATCTGTCAAGCGCGCGGAGCGGGCGGCCCTGGGCCAGGGTGGTCACCGCGACGGCGCGGGCCAGGACGGCGTCCACCGGCGGCGTTGCCGACCGCAGCAACTCCGCCGCGGCGGCGTGGTCAAGCGCGTCGAACCAGGCACCCCGGCGCCAGGCGAGCAGCGCGCGCTCGGCCCACGGCAGGTCGCCCGCATCGAGTTGGGACACGCGCAGGAGCCGCTGGGCTCCGGTGAGGTCGCCGACCGTGAGCAGGATGCCGGCCCGCTGCGCCACCCGATCCCGGTGCAGCGGGTCACCCGGTGGCGCCGGCGCCTCCGTCGCGGTCGGACGCCACGGTCCCACGACGCCACTCATGCGCTCACCCAACACGGCCCGCACCACCGCGCTGCGGCCCGACGGCGCGGGCCGCGCCGGCTCTAGCGGTATGGCGGCGCCGAGCCGCCGTTCGGCCGCGGCCCAACAGTCCGTCATCGACAATGTCGCGGCCTGCTCGACGGGTGTGCCCGCCTCCTTCGCCGCCCTCGCCAGTCCGGCGGCGTCCCCGAGCCCGTGCATCGCCCGCAGGCTCAGCAGGCGCGCGTCGAGCCGGAGGCCATCGCGCGACGCACCGTCCGACCGCGGTTGCTGACCGTCGATCTCGTCGAGCGCACTGCGGGCGCTCCGCAGGGCCAGCGCATGGTCGCCGGTGTTGGTCGCGGCGGCGGCGAGCCCCAGCAGCGCCTGCACCCGGCGGACCGGATCGCGGGTCAGGCGGCTCGCCGCGGCGAACCACTGGACGGTCCGCCCGTCAGTCATCGGCAACCGGTCGGAGAGCATCATCAGCGCGCCCGCCGAGCGTTCGGGGTCCACCGCGGTACCCGCCGTTACCAGTTGTTCACCCAGATACGTCGGCGCGGCGCCGCCCGCCGGGCCGTCCCAGATCGCGTGCACCGCCTCCCGGGCCAGTTGCCGCGACCGGTACGGCCCGTCGGCGGCGCGCAGCGCCGCCACGACCGCCGCGCTGGCGAATCGCCACCCGCCGGTCCCACCGCCCCGCAGCACGCCCATGTGAACGAGTGTCCCGAGCGCCTGCGCCACCGCTGACGGCGTCAGATCCAGCACGGTGGCGGCGTGCGCCGCGGCGCCGGCGCCGAGCGGGTGCAGCGCCGCGATCGCCACCGCGACCGGCCATACCGGTTGCGGTGCGGCCCGCAGGGCGGCCAGAACCGCCTGGGCCTCCGGTCGGGCACCCGGGTCGTCCAACTCGTCCTGCTCCAGCGGGCGCAGCGTCCGGACCGTGAGCAGGCCGTCACGGCGCAGCCGCGCGAGCGTCATGGCGGTCCCGTCGGGCGCGGCGGAAACCATGACCGGGGTACTGACGGTTGCCACACAGCGCACTCGGGAGCCGGCCAACCCCCGCAACAGAGCGGGTACAGCGGCGACCGACGCCGCATCGACCCACTGGCCGCCGTCCACCAGCACGAGCGGATCGGGCAACCCGCGCAGCAGCCGGCAGACGGTCGTGACGAGGCTCTCCGGCGTACGGCCGGCGATGGGTATGCGGCTCGCCCCCGACGGCGACCCGGGCAACGCGGCCTCGCCGGCCAATCGGGTCAGGAAGAGCCAGGCGTGCCGCTGCTCGGCCGGGTCCGGCGAGACCGCTACGACGACTCGCCCGCCACGCCGAGCCCGATCGGCGAGGTCGGTCAGCGTTGCGCCGAGCCCCATACCGGCCGGACCGACAAGCAGCGTGAGCACCGGCCCGGGCTGCGCGGCGTCCGGAAGATCGATCACGGGACCATCGCCCTCTAGTCCTGGTGGGCCGGGCACGAGACCTCCTCCTCCTGCTTCTCCGCGGTCGACTGCGGGCTGACCGCAGTCGACCGCGGGCTGACGGGTATACGGTCGCGACGGCAGAAACGTTCACGCGACCGAAACAGGTCCGCTGAACCGAATATGCCCCGTCCTCGTAGAACGAGGGCCATCAGTGGAGCGGTCGGGGTGCGAGTGGGACGGTGGAGATGACGGCGGAGCAGGGTGACGGACACGTGCGCCTTCAGCTCGGCGCGTATGTGCTTGGTGCACTGCCCGCGGACGAGGAGCTCGCCGTGGCGCAGCACCTCGTGGAATGTTCACAATGTGCGGACATTGCGACCGACCTCACCGATGTCCGCCGGGTGCTGGACCGTCTGGACAGCAGCGGTGTTGCCCGCCTGCTCGAGGCCGCCGCCGCGTCACCCGTCTCTCCGGCCCCAGCCGTTCCGGCCCCAGCCGTTCCGGCCCCAGCCGTTCCGGCCCCAGCCGGCCCGACCCAAGCCGGCCCGACCCAAGCCGATCCGGCGCTGCCCAGACCGGCGCGCCCAGCCGCCGAGTCGCCCGGCAGGAGCGCGCCGCCCTCGGGCCGGCCGCCAGGCGGGCCGCGACGGCGGCGGGCACGGCCAACCCGCGTCGTCGTGTCCGCGGTGGCGCTCGCGCTGGCCGTCGGCATCAGTATCGGCGCCTGGCTCGGCGCGAAGGAACCAGTCAACGTCCGGCTGGCCGGGAACGACACAGATACGCAGTCCGGCGTGAGCGTGTCCGTCACGGTCGTCAGCGCGCCGAACGGGGCCCGGGTCGAGGCCGTCGTCGAAGAGCTCGCGGTGGGTCAGTCGTACCGGCTCTTCGCGCTCGGCGACCGCGGGGAGTCGCAGCTCGCCGTCTCCTGGACCGCCCAGAACCGGGTGCACAGCGTCGGGGGCAATGTCACCATCCCCATCAGTCGGATCACCGCGGTGACCCTGTTCCGCGCCAACGACACCGCCAACGACACTCTGGTCACGGTACGGCTGTCCAAACCGTAACCGCGTTGTCGCCTTCGTGTGAACCATCGCCGCTCGGGACTCGTCATCGGAGCGAGGTCCGAACAACCAACAGGAGCGGTGGCGATGAACGCGGTATCCGGCGCAGTTGGTCGATGGGTTCGTCTGCTCGCCCGGCCGGAGCG
>NZ_JBFAIC010000021.1:0-148068 GCF_040654515.1 Dactylosporangium sp. NPDC050688 | reverse complement strand
AACGCCTCGGACCTGGCAGACATGTCCAAGCTGCTGGGCGAGACCGAGGGACGTCCGGTGCTGTCCGTCGACGAGATCCGCACCCTGAAGTTCGGCCGGGCCGTCATGATCGCCGGGTCGTCCCGCCCGATCGAAGCCAGGCTCACACCGTTCTGGAAGCGCAAGGACGGCAGCAGGATCGCGAGCGGGAGGACAGAGACCGAGCAGCGCGTCAAGCGCTACAAGGATGAGGCCTCGCGCGCGCAAGTCACGAGCTTCTGACCGCGGCGTCACCCCGCGGACCGGGCCACGCGAACTCCCGGCCGGCGCGACCGCGCCCACACCACCGCTACGACACCCGGCGTGACACCTGGCGGTACGCTACCCGGCATGATGATCAATCAGGCAGACGACAACGATGTCGAGCTGCGGGCGCAGTTGCGGGACAAGGGGTTTACCGACGTCACTGCACTCGCCTCGGCAGTACGGGAGTTGACCGCCCGATCGCCGAAGACACCGAAGGACATGTGGCGGTTCAAGCCGATCGGTAGCCGAGCGGTGAGACTGCGCCGCGCCGAAGACCTTCGAAACCGGCTCGTCGCATATCGCACGGAGTTACAGCGCGACATCCCGGCTGTTGACGACCCGCTCGCACTGCAGCTGGACGCCGCGATCGACGACCGGGACACCAAGCGGCTCACCGCACTGGGCATCAACACGGAGTACGCCTGGTTGGGTGACGTCATCGCGGCGGTGGTCGCGGGCGAGTATGTCGATGTGGAGACGGTCGGGCCCTACATGTCCGCGCACCTCGACGCAGACGGCAGACTGCAGGTGAGCCCCGACAACCTGCCCCCGGACGAGCGGGCCGGCATGATGCTCGCGGAGCTCATCCGCGACGTCACCGAAGACTTCGCGAACGTGACCCTTGTCGCGCTCCTCGACGACTACACCTGGGACGTTGAGGTGGGGTCGCTCAGCCAGCTTCAGCGTGATCTCTTCGTGGTCGAGATGCGTGACGTCTTCCAGCAGTTCGGCGCCATCCGGCCCGGAGACATGCCGGGTCAGCGGTTCGTGCTGCTGCAGGAGGATGCCCTCGTCTCCGAAGTCGACCGCATGATCGCCATGCTCCGGGACAGCGCCGCGGGGGTCGTCACCCAGCGGTCCGCCCTGGAGGTCGTGTTCACCCCGTCCGACACGTTCATCGAGACCCTCGCCCTGCACTCCAACAACCGCAATCGGGAGCTGCGCCGACGGGGTATAGCGCTCCAGCGTGACGGGCGCCCGCTGTGCCACACCCTCGATGCCGCCAGCTTTCTGCACCCGGTCTCCCATCTGTTGGTGCATCTGAAAATCCTGGACAAGCGGTTCGCCGTCGAGCAGGACCGGGTCTACGCGCTGGGCCGGGCGATGAACATTCTGCGTCAGGAAAATGTGCACGACATCTTCTTCGACACGGACCTGCTCTCGCCGGCGCTGGTGTCGTACGCCGTCTGCCGGCTCATCGAGCGGGAGGTCGACGACCTGATGCGCGACCTGCGGGCCTTCGACGACTGGGCCGCAGTCGATCCGGAGGAGTACGTGATGCGCAACTACGGTCGACGGGTCCTTCCCGAAGACCGGGGCATCATGGCCTTCGTCATCGAGCAGATCGAGCGTGCCGGCCTTGCCGAGCGCGATGCCCCCCTGGTTGCGGACGTGGGCGCGGGGCCCAACTTCTACCCCATCATGCTGCTGGCGCCCTACGTCAGCGACGACGGCGCCATCGACATGATCGAGTTCAGTGCGGCGAACCGCGGGTACGCCGAAGGGCTGCTCGACGAGTCCCGTACCCTGACGGCCACACCGCAGCCATGGCAGCGCTTCCAGGACACCATGGTGGAACTGGGTGGCGCCCGGTACGCCGACGCGTTCGCACGGGCCTGCCGGCGGGCCAACGTTGTCGAAGGCTCCATCTACTCGCTGCCGATGCACCGGTATGCGATCCTGACCGCCTTTTTCGTAGCGGAGTCGATCGCCTCGACGCGGCGCGACTTCCACCGGGCGATCCGGGCTCTCGCCCGGGCGCTCGAGCCCGACGGGCTTCTGGTGACCACACACATGCTCGATTCCCGGGGGTGGCCGAGTGGACTGGACACGAACTTCCCAGCAGTCCCGCTGACCGTGGCCGACATCGAGGAGGCGTACCGCGACGCCGGCCTGGAGTTCACGATCCGTCGCTTCGAGGCCGAACCCGCCGACAAGGCGCGCGACGGGTACCACGGGATGGCCGCCGTGGTGGCCCGCCGGACGCGCCAGCCGCTGATTGCCCGGGCGTCACCACGGCAGCGGACCGGATCTGCGGTGCCGGCTCAAGCCGACCATGCCACATCGACGAGGTCTGGTGAGAGTCGTGAGCTGATGCCGGCGGATGTCACATGATGTGAGAGTTCGGGCGGTCTCGTCGCGGCCGGGGTATGTCCTGTGTGGACACACCCCGGTGCCTGCCATAACTCGTCGTACGTGCTGTGAGGTGGTGTTCGTTGGTCGGGCGCAGGCGTGGGTGATGGCGTTCCGACTGCCGCACCTGATCATGGCTCAGGTGTTCGGCCGGCTTGCGTGGCTGACGCGCAGTGACGCCGCCAGGACCGCGGAGCTGGCGGCCTTCTGGCCGAGTCCGGCCCGCCGGACGAGGCGATCGCCATGCTCGGCGACGTCACCGAACCGTGGGCGCCTCCGCTGCTCGCGACGGCGCTGCTGCGCGCGGGCCGGCCCGACCGCGGTCGGCCGCGGCTCCTGCTGGGTGAACGGGATCTGCGCGGCGAACCGCAGCCGCAGTTCCAGCGCCGACTGCGAGTCGAAGGCCGGTGTCGGCGTCGGCGGCGTTGTTCGGGTCGGACGCGAGACACAGGGAATCCGCGACGGCGTGCAACCCTGCGCGGGAGCGGCGCGGTCGTACGGCTGACACCCCCGGCCGTTGGAGGTCCGCTTGCCCAGATCCGACGACGAGTTTCACGCGTTCGTCGCCGAACGCCTCGATCGATGGCGACGAAGCGCCTATCTGCTGTGCGGCGACTGGCACCTCGCCGACGACCTCGTCTCGCAGGCATTGGTCAAACTGCACCGGAGCTGGTCGAAGGTGCGCAGCGCCGACAACGTCGACGCGTACGCGCAGAAGGTGCTGACCCGGTGCTGGCTGACCGAGCGGGGCCGCCGCTGGCGGCACCTGGAACAGACGCACTCCGACCCGCCGCCCCGGTCATACCTGCCCGACGACCGGGTGGTCGACCGGCTGCCGCTGGCCGACCTGCTCCGCTCACTCGGGCCACGCCAGCGTGCAGTGCTGATCCTGCGCTTCTACCTCGACCACTCGGTCGAGGAGACCGCCGAGATCCTCGGCGTGTCCCCCGGAACCGTCAAGAGCCAATCGGCACGCGCGCTGGAGCAGCTCCGTATCGGAACACCTCGATGACCCACCCACCGGAAGGACCGTTGATGCACCAGTTGTTCGACGAAGTGATCGGCACGCCGCCGCCCACGGCCATCGACTCGCGGGCGATCGTGCGCCGCGACCACCGGGTGCGCGCCACGCTGTGGAGCACGCTCGGCGCCACCGCGATGGCGGCCGGGCTCGCGGTGGTCATGCTCACCACGGGCACCGGACCCGCCGGCCCGCCACCCGTGGGCGCGCCACCGACCGACGCCTCGGGCCTCCCGGACAACCGCCTCCAACTGCGGTCGGCGACCCGCGAGGAGGCGCAGGTCAGTGCCGGCCAGATCAAGGCCACGCTCGACGCGGCCGTACGGGCGGCGGTGCCGTCGGCACAATGGGACCCGAAGGGCTTCGACATCACCGTCATCGACGACGTGTCGCCGCTGGGATGGATCGGACCGGCCGGGGTCACGAACGCCGGAGCGACGGGCAGCGTCAACGTCATGCTGCACAGCTTCCCCACGTCCATGACCATCGATCCGCTGACCTGCGCGACGCTCGCGGCCGTTCCCGGCAAGAAGGCGGACGGGCAGCGGGGCGACAGCCCGGCCTCGGCTCCACCGTGCGTCGACGCAAAGACCGCCTCCGGCAAGCCGGTGGTCACATACACGGTGAACAGTAAGGATGTAAAGAGGTTCGAGGTCCGGATCGGGCTCGCAGAAAACCGGGTCATGACCATCACGAGCGGCGGTGCCGAGCAGACGCCCACCCTGACCCTCGACCAGCTCATCCGGATCGCCGCGGAGGCAACCGACCGCATCAAGTGATCAGTACGAGGGGACGAGTTGCGCGTCGGCCATCGCGCGACTCGTCCCCCGAAGGCGTCGATGCCGGCGCGATCCATGACCGTCGAGGGCTTCAGCCGCCGGGTCGGGTGACGGGTATGGTGCAGCGATGCAACGTACCGCGCTGGTAACGGGAGCATCGTCGGGCATCGGGCGGGCGACCGCCGCCGCGCTGGTCGCGCGGGGTTACCGGGTGATCGGCACGAGCCGGCGGCCGGAGACGCTCACCGCTGAGCAGCGGCCCGACGGCGTGCAGTTCCTGCCGCTGGACCTGGCCGACGACGCGTCGATCGAGGCATTGGCCGGCGCGGCCGGACCGGTCGACGTGCTGGTCAACAACGCCGGGGAGAGCCAGTCGGGGGCGTTCGAGGAGCTGCCCGTCGACGCGCTGCGGCGGCTGTTCCAGGTCAACGTGCTCGGGCCGGTCCGGCTCAGTCAGCTGCTGCTGCCCGGCATGCGGGAGCGCCGGCACGGCCGGGTGGTGATGGTCGGGTCGATGCTCGCGTCGTTCCCGCTCGCGTACCGTTCGTCGTACGTCGCGTCGAAGGCCGCCCTGAAGGGGTTCAGCGACGGCGCCCGGCACGAGTACACCCCGTTCGACGTGTGGCTCACCACCGTGGAGCCCGGGTCGATCAGCACCGGGATCAGCGAGCGGCGCACGAAGTACACCGCGGAGGGCTCGCCGCACCGTGCGGACTTCGAGCGGATGCTGGCCGCCCTGGACCGCAACGAGCGCACCGGCGTGCCGGCCGAGCGGGTCGCCGCCACCATCGTCAAGGCGGTCGAGGCGCCCCGGCCGAAGGCGCACTACGCGGTCGGCAGCAACGCGCCGGTCGTGTTCCCGCTGCGCCGGCTGCTGCCGCAGGGCCTGGTCGCGAAGGTCACCCACCGGCGCCATGATCTGCGCCGCTGAACCGCGCCGCCGGCATTTCCGTCGGCGATTGTTTTCGCACTCCCACTTTCATTGACACCCGTCAGTGCTCCTCGGTAGCGTGTCCGCTGGCAGCCGACCGAAATATACGCATTGTTCGCCGGTGATACTCGTTCATGACGCGTGTGGTCGTATTCCCGCACGCGTGGAGGGAGCGAAACGTTCACATGGCCGACGACAGTCACCAGTCCGGTGACGCGGGGCAGCACGAGCACGGCATGTCCGGGCCGGTCTTCGCCGTCGGCGGGCCGACCGCCTACGACGACGTGGTGCGGTTCACCGCCGCCGTGCGGGCGCTGCGCCCGCTGCCGGAAATGCCGCACCCCGATTTCCTGTTCTTCCAGACCCTGCATCTGACCGCCGAACTGCTCTGGTACAACATGCATTTCGACATCGTCCGCGCCGCCGAAGATCTCGGTTGCGGCGATTACCGCGGGGCGCACCGGCTGCTGCGCCGCGCGACCGATCTGCAACGGCTCACCGTGACGCATCTGAGCCAGGTGCGGTCCGGTATTCCGCAGACGGAGTTCCTGCAGATCCGGGCGAGCCTGCCGGAAGGCGGCAGCGGCCTGGACTCCCCCGGCATGCGGAATGTACAAAAGGCATGCCGGCATTTGTGGCGCGCATTCTGCGCGGCGATGGAGTCCGACGGCGTGTGCTCGGAGGCGGAGCTGCTGCGGGCCGGCACGACCCATCAGGACCTCGCGGCGGTCGCGCTGGAGATGCTCGAGCTCGACGACGCGGTGCTCGGCTGGCAGCAGGAGCACCAGCGCATGGTGTGGGCCCGGCTCGGCGGCCATCCGACGCTGCGCGGGCTCGGCGAGCCGCCCGGCGCCGGACCCGTCAGCCTGACCGGCCGCTCCGTGGAGGTGCTGGACCGGTTCGTCGGGCACATGCGCTTCCCGCGGCTGTGGCAGGCGGTACAGCAGCACCAGGAATCCTTTGCCGGCGCCCCGGACCCGGCGGCGGTCGGCACGACGCGTGCAGGAGGGACCAGATCATGACCAGCACCGCCTGGCGGCCGCCGCTCGAGCTGCCGTTCCACTGGCACGTCTACGACGTCGGGCACCTGCTGCCCGAGGACTGGGCCGAGGCGCTGCTCGCCGTCGCCCGCGAGCACGCGGTCCGCCGCGTCTTCCGCCCGACCATGACCACCGCCCGCGAGGAGGCCGACGCCCGGATCCCGATGCACAGCGTCGACGGCGAGGTCCTGCGCCGCGCCGTGCCGTGGACGTTCGAGCTGTACAGCGGCTGGTTCAAGGAGCTCGGCGAGCGCACCGCCGAGGAGAAGCTGCAGGAGACCAGCACCGACAACCGCGCGCTGAGCCTGAACATCCAGGACGGGATCACGATGCGGTACCCGTGCCACGTCGACAGCAACCCGATGCAGGGCCTGTTGTACCTGACGACCTGCACCGAGGAGACCGGCGGCGCCCTGGTCGTGTCCCGGGACCGGACCGCCCGCACCGCCGCCGAGGTCGACGCGGACGCCATGCGGATCTACCCGGTGAAGGGCCAGCTGTACTTCTTCGACGCCCGCCGGCACGCCCACTATGTCGAGCCGCTGCGCCGCGCCGACGCCGTGCGGGCCGTGCTGACGATGAACTACTACTCCCCGTCGTGCCCGGAGGCGCAGCGCCCCGCCGGCCTGGACGAGCAGCTCTTCAGCCGCTGACCGCTACGGCGTTGCCCGCCGCGACGAGCAGCTCTTCAGCCGTTGACCGCTACGGCGTTGCCCGCCGCGACGAGCAGTGGCAGGCCCGCGTGCTGGACCAGGGTGTGGCTCACCGACCCGGCCAGCAGCCGCCGCAGGCCGTCCTGCTGGCGGCAGCCCACCACGAGCAGCGACGCGTCGCCGGCGGCCTGCAGCAGCGCCGCCGCCGGGTCGGTGCCGGGCACCGCCTCGGTGTGCACGGGCACGTGCGGGAAGCGCGCCCGCCACGGCACGAGCGCACGGTCGAGCAGCTCGCCCGCCGGGCGCGGGTCCCAGGCCGGGGTGACGTAGCAGGCGCGCAGGTCGCTGCCGTGCCGGTCGGCGGTGTCGAACGCGTACGCGATCGCCGCCTCCGACGGTGCGGCGGCATCGACCCCGACCACCACCGGACCGGCCGGGTGACCCGGCGCGCCGCCGACGACCGCGACCGGGCAGGTCGCGTGCCGGGCGACCTGGGCGCTGACCGAGCCGAGGCGCACCGGCAGCCGGCCGCGCCCCCGGCGGCCGACGACGACGAGGTCGGCCGCGTGCGCCTCGCTGAGCAGCAGGTCCCCGGCCGGCCGGCCGGCGATGTACACCTGTACCCGCAGCCCGCCGTGCTGGCGCTGGAGGTAGCCGCGGGCGAAGCCGAGCAGCCGCCGGGCCTCCGTGGCGGGGTCCTCGACCGGCCGGATCAGGGCGGTCTCCGCGTACGCGTGGGCGGGCAGCAGCGCGTGGACCAGCCGTACGTCGTGACCGCGCAGCACGGCCTCGGTGGCTGCGTGGTCCACGGCGGTCCAGCTGGGGTCCGAGCCGTCGAACCCGGCGACGACCAAGCCTCGACGTCTCATGACAACCTCCTGGCGGTGCTGCGCGCTGCGGTCGACTCATCGTCGCCCGCGCCCAGGCGCGCCGGTCAGGGCCGACTGATACGACCCGGCGGGACCTTCGCCCCCGTCCGCGGGGACGACCTACCGCCCGCACCCGGCTGCGGCGGCGGTGTGGCGCCGGAGCCCTTCGCGCAGCTCGTCGTCGTGCATGACGAGGTAGACCAGCCCGCAGTCGCGCGGGTCGGCCGCGCCGACCTGGCACAGGGCGCACGGCTCGCCCGGCCGCAGCGGGCACTGCGCCTCAAGCTGCTCTCGCTCAGTGGTGGTCACGCTGCCAGCATCGCCGCTCGCCCGGACCCGCCGCCAGTGCCGAACGACTCGGCGGCCACGCGGCACGGCGTCCCGTCGCGGGGCCGTCCCGCCACCATCTCGGTCAGCCAGCGACGAGCAGCCCGGCCACCACCAGCAACAGCATCAGCGCGGGGCGAGTGGGAGTTCCGCGCGCAGGGTGGTCCCGGCACCGCGCCGGCTGTGCAGCACGAGCCGGCCGCCGAGCGCTTCGGCGCGGTCCTTGAGGCCGACCAGGCCGGTGCCGCGGGCGAAGTCGGCGCCGCCGACGCCGTCGTCTCGCACGACGACCCGCAGGACGCCGCCGTCGGCGCCGCAGGTGGTGGTGATGTCGGTTTCGACGGTGACGGTGACGGCCGAGGCGTGTGCGTGTTTGGCCGCGTTGGTGAGCGCCTCGGCAACGATGTAGTACGCGCTGACCTCGACGTGCTCGGGCAGCCGTCCCGCTGCGCGGACGTCGAGGTCGACGGGGATCGGTGAGCGGCGGGCGAGCGCGCGCAGCGCCGGGCCGAGGCCGGACTCGGTCAGGATGGCCGGGTGGATGCCGCGGGAGGTCTCGCGGAGCTCGTCCACGGCGTTCGTCGCCCCGGCGACGGCGCGGTCGAGTTGCGCCGCGACCGTGTGGAGCCCGGGTGGCAGCGCCGCCTGCACGGCGCGGAGCTGCAGGGCCAGGCTGACCAGCTGTTGCTGGGCTCCGTCGTGCAGGTCGCGCTCGATGCGCCGCCGGGCCTGGTCGGCGGCGGCGACGATCCGCGCGCGTGACGCGGTGAGCTCGGTGCGGCTTTCGGCGTTGGCGATGGCGGCCGCGATGAGCTCGGTGAAGTCGACCAGCCGCCGTTCGGTGTCCTGAGGCAGCCGCCGGCACCGCGACCCGACGCGCATGGCGCCCCAGAGCCGGCCCTCGACCTCGATCGGGCCGGCGACAATCGAGCGGATGCCGGGGTCGATCCTGGGCCCGGTCGCCGACGCCGGGTCGTCCACGTCGCGCCGGGCGGCGTGGCCCGTGGCCTGTACCGTGGCCAGGGTCGTGCCGGGGTCGGGCTTGCCACGCCACCCCGGTTCGGACTGCTTGAGTCCGTGGCCGCCCAGCACCGTCACCTCCCCGTCCGGCTCGAACCGGACGATCGCCGTGCCGTCGGCGCCGAGGATCGCGCCGACCTCGTCTGCCACCGTGGTGAACACGAGGTCGGGCGCCGCCCCGTGGGCGACCAGCGTCGCCACCCGCCGCAGCGCTGCCTGCTCGTCGGCGATCCGGCGGAACGCCGCGTACAGCTCGGCGTTGTCGAGCGACACGGCGAGCTGGCCGGCGATGAGTTTGACGCCGTCGAGCCGTTCGGCGACGAACGCGCCGCGGATGAGGTGGTTCTCGAGCAGCAGTACGGCCTGCAGCGTGCCGCGGTTGAGGATGGGGACGGCCAGCAGCGAGCAGCAGCACAGACCGGTGAAGTACGGGTCGCGGGCGAAGCGGTCGTCACGGGTGGCGTCGCCCACGACCAGCAGCCCACGCATCCGCTCGGCGTATCGCAGGACGGACATCGGCACCGTGCGTTCGTAACCGGCGCCGGAAGCCGGGATGATGCCGCCGTCACCGCCGGGTGCCGGCAGCAGCCAGTCGTGCCGGTCCTCGCTCCACAGCAGCAGGCGTACGCCGGTGGCGCCGGTCATCGCGGAGAGCACCCGGACCAGGCGGGAGTACAGGCCCTCGATGTCGGTCTCGGAGCTCAGCGCCTGCGACGCGGACAGGATGCCGAGCAGGTCGACCGTGCCGGTCGTCATGGTGGAGCGACGCGCGGGAAGGTCACCGCGGCGGTGGGCGTCGTGCTCCTCGATCGGCTCGTCGTGCGGGCGCAGGACCGGGTAGGCCCAGTCCAGCTGGGCGACCTTCGCCGCCGCGCCCCAGGCGAGGTACTCCTGGCGGGCCTCGGCGAGCAGTTCATGGCCGGCGTGTTCGACGCCGTGGGCGAGGTAGAAGCGGGCCGCGTGCTCGGTGATCAGGGCTTGATGCCATGGGCGTACGTGCGCGGCGACCTCGTGCCGGGCGGCGTCGAAGGCGTGGACGGCGGCGCGGAAGTCGCCGACGGCCCAGGCCCGCTCGGCCTCCAGCAACCGCAGCAGGTGCCGGAAGTTGACCGGCGCGTCCGCGGCGCGTGCGGCCAGCCAGTGTGTCACCTCGTCCAGCTCGGCCAGCAGACTGTCGCGCTCGCCACCGTGGCCGGCTCGGGCCTGCCCGGCCAGGGCCAGTCCACGCAGCACGCGCGCCGCGGCGGTCGGGTAGAACGCGGCAGCGGCCGACAGCAGCGACATCGCCGCTGCGGTGCACCGGTTCAGGCCGGCCGGGTCGTCGAGGATGGCGGCGTCGATCGCGCGGGTGATCTGCAGGTGGAACAGCGCCCACGGGCTCTCGGCGTACCGTTCGGTGGGGACCGCCGCGCCGGCTGTGGAGGCGCTTTCGCCGCGCAGCACGGCGACCAGCCGCCGGTAGCTGTCGTACGACTCGCCGATGTGCTCGTCGCCGGTCTGCCGCACGAAGGCGAGCCCGGCCTCCACCTCGGCGGCGTAGATGTCCAGCGAGGGCACGCAGTCCAGCAGCCCGACCATGGCCGGGTAGTAGGTGTATCCGGCGTTGGCCAGGTCACCCCCCGCGATCAGGCCTTCGCGGGCCTGCCGGCCGGCGCAGACACCGTTTTCGACCGGCTCGAACCAGCAGCTCAGCAGCGCCGACAGGAAGCGCACCTGAGAGGTGTCGGGCTCGTAGCCCCGGGCCTCGCCCAGTGCCAGGATCCGGCGGATCGCCCGGTACCCGGCGGCGTAGTCGCCGCGCACCGTCACGGCGGCGAAGCCGACGTGGCTCGCCGGTCCGAGGAGAGGGCCGGCGGGGCCGTGCTCGATCCAGATCCGCAGCGCTTCCAGGCTCAGCCAGGCGAGCCTGGCGTGGTCGGCGGCGAAGTAGACCGCCGGCAGGACCGCGTTGAAGAGGCGGGCCACGGCGAGCAGCGCCGGCTCCGTGACCTCCGGCCGGTTCAGCTCGTCCGCGGCTTCCTCGTGCGCCAGCCATCGGTACATGACGTCGAACAGGCGGTCGAGCTGCGCCGGGAGCCGGTCCGCGGAGGGCACGGCGATGCCCAGCTCACGCAGCGCCTCCAGGCCGAGCCCGATCGCCTCGACGTAGCGGTTGCGGTGGGTCAGGCTGCGCGCCTGCACCGCCCTCGCCGACGCACAGGCCAAGGCGGTGGCGCCCAGCCCTTCGATCGTGCGGAACTCCTCGTCCGCCTCGTCCAGGCGCCCCAGGCTGTACAGGGCGGTGTGCCGGCCGGTGTGCACATCGATGAGCGTGGCGGTCTCGTCCGGGTCGATCAGCCGCAGCGCCGCGGCCAGCAGCGCGTTGACCAGCGAATACTCCCCGATCATCGCCGACTGGTCGGCGGTGCGGCGGAACAGCTCCACCGCCCGGCGCCGCTCCGCGGGGTCGTCGACCGCGTCGACCACCGGCAGGTACTGCCCCGCCGCGACCGCGAACAGCTCCGCCACCGCCGCCAGCCGCCGCGCCATCGCCAGCTGCAGGGCGCGCCGCCGCCGCGAATCCACCCCGTCGAGGACCGCCTCGCGGATCCGGTCGTGGCGGAACAGCACCGCCTCCCGCGCCCCGGGCTCCAGCGCCAGCACACCCTCGTCGAGGGCGGGCGCCAGCCGCTGTTCCACCACGTCCGCCGGCTCGCCGACGGCGGTCTGCAGCACGCCCAGCTCGGCTCGCCCGCCGAGACACGCCATCGCCTCCACCATCAGGCGCGACTGCCCCGGCAGGGCGTCGGCCCGTGCCGCCGGCAACCCGGCGACCTCCGGCCGCCCCAGGTGGGTGCGGACCGCCGCCGCATCCCACCGCCAGCCGGCCCCGGCCGTGAGCAGGCCGTCGCGGCGCAGCGCGTTGAGCAGCTCCACCGTCTCGTACGGGTTGCCGGACGTGTGCGGACTGATCGCCTCGCCCAGGTCCGCCGCCGCGGCGTCGTCCACGTGGAGCATCTCCGCCACCATGGTGACCGTGCCGGCGACCGGCAGGTTGGCCAGCCGCAGGTGCCGCACCCCCGGCTGGTCACACCACCGGGACCGGGCGGCCGCCAGCGGACGCACCGCGTCCACGTCACCTTCGCGGTAGGCGGCCACCAGCAGCAGGCCGTCGATCGGCTCCGCGTTCAGCACGAGGTCCACGAAGCCCAGTGGTGTACGCCCCGCCCACTGCAGGTCGTCGACGAACATCACCACGGGCCGTTCCCGTGAGGCGACCGCGCGCAACACGTCGAACGCCACCCGCTGTGCCCGCGCCTGCGTGGTCAGCGGATCCCCCGGATCGGGCGGCACCCGCAGCAGCGCTGCGAACTCCGGCACCACCGCGGTCAGCAGGCCCGCGTTCGCGCCGGCCACGGCCAGGATCCGCCGGCGGACCCCGGCCAGCTCGTCCTCCGACCCGGCCAGCAGCAGCCGGCCCACCGCCCGGAACGCCTGGTACATGGCATCGTATTCCAGGTCCCGCCGGCACTGGTCGAACTTGCCCGCCACGAACCAGCCGTCCCTGCCCGTCACCACCGGCCGCAGCTCATCGACCAGCACTGTCTTTCCAACCCCGGGTGCCCCGCCGATCAGCACTCCCCGGCACCGGCCCGACAGCGCCTCCTCGAACGCCGCCACCAGCGCCGCCACCTCCGCCTCGCGCCCCACCAGCCGCGACGGCGGCAACAGCCGCAGCGGGACATCGTGCTCGCCGACCCGCGTCGTTCCCTCGTCGCGCAGCTGCTCCAGGTCGTGGACCAGGCCCTCCGCGGTCTGGTACCGGTTGTCCGGTTCCTTCTCCAGCAGGTGCATGATGATCTCGGACAGCGGCGCCGGGACGGCCCGGTCCACCTGCGCCGGCGGCACCGGCACCCGGGCCAGGTGGTCATGCGTGAGCCGCAGCGGATCGCCCCAGCCGAACGGCGGCGCACCCGTCGCCAGCTCGTACAGGGTCGCGCCCAACGCGTACAGGTCCGCCCGCTGATCCACCGACCGGCCGGTCCGGCCGGTCTGCTCCGGCGCCAGATACGCCAGCGTCCCCACGATCTCGGTGTGGTGCGTGAACCCGGGGCGAAGCTCGGCGAACGACGTCGCCAGCGCGAAGTCCACCAGGCAGGGGGCGCCGTCGCGGGAGACCACGATGTTCGCCGGCGTGATGTCCCGGTGCATCACACCCCGCCGGTGCATCCCCGCCACCGCCCGGCCCAACGCCACGGCGAGCCCGATCAGACGACCGGCCGCCAGCGGCTTCGCCGACCCGGCCAGGCTCGTGCCACCGGCGTCCTCCACCACGACCGACCCCGGCCACTGCGGCGCCTCCACCAGCTGCGCGACACCGGCAACGCCACGCAGCCGCGCCAGGACCGCGGTTTCGTGCCGCGCCCGCCGGTGCGCGTCCGGCCCCTTCAGCTCCTTGCGCACGACCGGGCGCCCGGCAACGACCTGCCGGGTGACCAGCGTGCGTTCGCTCTCGTGCAGGATCTCGCCCCGACCAGGTGGATCACGGCCAGGCAGCATCGCGCCGTTCGCCATCCGACACCTCCGCGGACGATCCGGCCCACTTCAAAGCGTACTGAGCACCTGTTCCAGCGCGAAGCCGACCAGTCCACGGGGTCACCCGATGCGCCGCACCATGACACGATGGCCGTCGCGATCGGGAAAAGCACGGATCGGGGAAGGACGCACGATGGGTGAGTCGGCGCGGCAGCGGGCGGTGCGGGCGCTCACGGTGCACGCGCCCGAGCTCAACGGTGCCGAGCTCCGCGAGCTGGGGCACGGCCTGGACAACGCCGCCTTCCACGCCGGGGACCTGGTCGTGCGGGTCACCAAAGACGACGAGGACGGACGCAGCGTGCGGGACGAGACGCGGCTGCTGGCACTTGTCGCCGCCCACGTCGACCTGCCCGTACCCGAGGTCAGGTTCGCCGATGAGGAGGCCGGGGTCATCGCGTACCCGCTGCTGCCCGGGCGGCCGCTGCTGGGCCGGGCAGCGCCGCGGGGGCTGGCCCGGACGCTGGGGCGGTTCCTGCGCCAGCTGCACGACATCGACCCGGCGGCGGTCGGCGGGCTCGTCGCCGTGGAGGACGCCGAGCCCGCCGAGTGGTTGGCGGACCTCGACGGCCCGGCCCGCCTGCTCGGCATCGTCCGCACCAGCGTGCCCGCGCCGGGCCGCGGCAGGGTGCTCGCCCACGCCGACCTCGGCGCCGAGCACATCCTGGAGCGCGACGGCGCGGTGACCGGGGTGATCGACTGGTCCGACGCCGCCGTCACCGACCCTGCGCTGGACTTCGCCCGGCTGTACCGTGACTTCGGGCCGGACGTCCTCGCCGGGACCCTCGACGCGTACGGTGGCCTGCCGGACGGCAGCGCCGAGCGGATCGTCTTCTACGCCCGGTGCGCGGCGCTGGAGGACCTCGCGTACGGCGGGGCGCACGCGAAAGCCGCCGAAGAGAGCCTCAGCTGGCTGTTCCCTTCATGAAGCGACCGTCATGAAGCGACCGGCGTGAAGCGACCGGCGTGACGCGGCGGCCGGCGACCCAGGTCTGCGTGACACGGGTCGCCGCGCCGAACGGGTCGCCGTCGCAGATCGCCAGGTCGGCCGGGTGGCCCGGGACGATCCCGCCGGGCGTGCCCAGCGACTCGGCCGCGGTCACGGTGAGCGCCCGGACCGCCTCAGCGGGGGTGAGTGCCTGCCCGGCCTGCAGCCGGCGGCCGTCGGGCATGGTGCGGTGCACGGCGTGGCGCAGGTTGCCCAGCGGGTCGAGCGGGCCGGCCGGGTGGTCGGAGGCGAGGGTCAGCGGCACGCCGGCGTCCAGCAGCCGCCGGCCGCCGAGCACGGTGAGGAACCGGTCGGTGCCGCCACCGGCGATCTGCGGGCCGAACGTGGTGATGAAGCCCGGCTGGTACGTCGCCCACGCGCCGCTGGCCGCGACCAGCTCGACGGTGGCCGGGTCGAGCAGGACGAGGTGGTCGATGACGGCGGCGCCGGGCGGGGCGCCTGCCGTGCGCAGTGCGGTGGCGGCCTGCCGGGCCGCGAGGTTGCCCAGGGCGTGCATCCGGGGCCGGATGCCGGCCTCGAGATAGCCGGCGAGCAGGTCGGTGACCTCGCGGTCGGTGTAGCGCAGGTATTCCAGGTGCAGTTCCCGCCGGTGTACGGCGCTGCGCCGGCGCAACGCGTCCCGCAGCGGGCCCGGGTGGCGGGCGACGACGCTCTCCCGGACGGCCTGGAGGGTGAGGCGGCCGAGCGCGCGGGCCGGCAGGCACACGGCGCACCGGTCGCCGCCGTCGAGGAACAGTTTCGCCTCGCGGCCACTGGCCCCGTAGTCGCCGCCGGGTGCCGCGGCCGGGCCGTCGGCGGGGCTGAGCAGGCCGGCGCCGGCGCCGACGGCCCAGGACAGCCGGGGCGCGGAGGCGGCGGCGAGGCGCAGCATCCGCTCGTGGTGCTGCGGGGCGACGTACGCCTCGTGCGCGTGGGTGATGCCGAGCGCGAGGCAGCGGTCCAGGGCGCGCCGGGTGAGCTGCTCCGGGTCGCCGGGCGCGTCGGCGAGGGCGCGGGCCAGGGCCTCGCCGTAGGCCTGCTCCCAGATCTCGCCGGTGGGCCGGCCGCGGCGGTCGCGGCCGACGTCGCCGGCCTGGGCGCGCAGGGTGGTGATGCCGAGGGACCGCATCGCCTGGGTGGAGACGGCGCCGCGGTGCACGTCGACGCCGCTGACGAGTATCCGACGGCCGGGGGCGACGGCGTCCAGTTCGGCGGCGGTCGGCAGGCGGCGCTGCGGCCAGCGGAACGGCCGGGCGTTCCAGCACAGCAGCCAGGGCGCCTGCGGGTCGGCGGCGGCCGCGGCGCCGATCGCGGCGAGGGCCTCGCGCAGGTCGGTCCAGGCGGCGCCGTCGACGCCGAGCGTCTGCCACCCGACAACGCCGGCGTGCAGGTGCGTGTCGACGAACCCGGGAAGGATGTGGCAACCTGCGAGGTCGATCATGGTGTCCGCCGGCGGTGGCGGCGTGTGCTGTCCCCCGGTGGCGGTGATGCTGTCACCGGTGACCAGCAGCCAGCCAGGCTGCGGGGTGCAGGTCGGTCCGGCCCAGATCGTCGCTCCGGTGAAGAGTGTCCCGACCATGCCAGCACTGTAGATCATGGTGTCGTCCGTACTCACCCAGATGCGAGTAGGACGGCTCAGGCGCCCGGACCGCCGCGGGCCGCAGGATGGTACCGGTCGAGGAGGAAGGGAACGTGTCGTGACGTTCGTGCGGCAATGGGTGCTGCGGGTCAGCAGCTTCGGGCTGACCTGGCTGTACGCGATCTATCGGGTCCACCCGACGGTGTGGCGGTTGATGGCCCGCAACTACCGGCCGTGGATGGCCCGGTTCGCGCGCCTGCACGCGTGGATGACGTGCCAGTTCGCCGCGATCGACGTGCCCGCCTACGGCGACTTCCTGCGCCGCAACGGCTGGCGGTTCCGCTGGTTCGACCTGACCTCGTACCCGCCCACCGACAAGCAGTCCTACGTGAAGGCGTACCCGCAGGACCAGCGCTGCTGGCACGGGAAGATCGAGATCGCCGGCAGCGTGGTGGACGAGTCGTCGGGGTCGTCGGGGCAGCCGTACAACTGGATCCGCAGCCGACGGGAGCTGCGCACGGTGCACAAGAACCTGGCCGGCTACACGACGCTGGTGTTCCCGTCGAAGCGGCGGTTCGTCATCAACGCCTACTCGATGGGGGCGTGGGCGACCGGCACGAACACCGGCATCGCCATGGCCCGCGTGGCGATGGTGAAGAACACCGGCCCGGACCTCGACAAGATCATCGACACGTTGCGGCACTTCGGGCCGGGCTTCGACTACGTCGTCACCGCGTACCCGCCGTTCCTGAAGCACCTGCTGGACAGGATGGACGAGGTCGGCTTCGACTGGGCGCCGTACCGGCTGAGCGCGCTGGTCGGCGGCGAGGGCATGACCGAGGCGCTGCGCGACTACCTGGAGCGGCGCTTCACGAAGGTCCGCTCCGGCTACGGCGCCAGCGACCTGACCATCGGCATGGGCGGCGAGACCGACCTCACCGTGTGGCTGCGCCGCCGGCTGCGCACCGACCAGCGGCTGCGGGCCGCGCTGCTCGGCCCCGACGAGCACCGGCTGCCGATGATCTTCCAGTACAACCCGCTGGAGACGTACCTGGAGACGACCGCCGACAACGAGATCCTGTGCACCATCAACACCACCGCGGTGCTCAACCCGAAGGTCCGCTACAACATCGGCGACGAGGGCCGGCTGATGCCCTACGACGAGCTGGCCAGGATCGTGTCGGCCGAGCCGGCGGTGTGGCAGGAGGCGCAGCGCGCGGCGCTCGGCGACCGGATGCAGCTGCCGCTGCTGTTCCTGTACGGGCGAAAGGACAGCACGATCTCCTACATGGGCGCCAACATCTACCCGCAGGACGTCGAGAACGGCCTGTACCGCGACAACCCGCACGCGCACCGGATCGAGAGCTTCTGCCTGACCCTGGAGGAGCACACCGACCTGGAGAGCCGCCCGGTGGTGCACGTCCAGCTGCGTGACGGCGTCGAGCTGGCCGAGGCGGAGCTGGCCGAGCTCGCCGGCGTGTGCCGGCGCGGCCTGGTGCGCTACCTCGCCGAGGTGAGCCGCGACTTCGCCGAGTCCCTCGCCGAGGACCCGACCGCCGCGGACCTGCGCATCCGCGTCCACGAGCACGGCGCCGGCCCGTTCGCCGGCACCGGCGGAAAGATCAAGAACGTCTACCTGGCAAGGAGCGCCGCGGCATGAGGACCACCGACTTCTCGAAGGTGCCGCCGGTCGGCCAGGCGACCGCGATGTTCGTCGGCGCCACCCGGTACCGGGGACCGCACTCGATCTTCATCCTCAGCTTCACGTGGTTCAAGATGGTGCGCCAGATGCGGCGGCTGCCCGGGTACTGCTGGCACACCGTCTACTGGCAGTGGCCCTTCACCCTGGGCACGATCGCGTTCTTCCGGGACCGTGACGCGCTGCTGAAGTTCGCCCGGACCAAGCACCACCGGGACCTGATGTGCTGGATCACCGACAACGGCACCCGCAACGCGACCGGCGGCTACATCCGGCTGTACAACGCCGAGGAGAGCGGCTACACCAACGGCGTGTGGCGCGCCGAGGGCAACGCGATGGCGCACATCGAGACGTACACGCCGCTGTCGCACGAGACCGGCGGCCCGGGCGTGCACCGGTGAGCGTGGAGGTCGTGCCCGTGACCGGCCGGGCCGCGCTGCGGGCGTTCTGCGAGGTGCCGCTGCGGCTGCACCCCGCGGACCGGTACGTGCCACTCGCCGACTCCGTCATCGCCGGCTGGCACCGCTCCGGTGCCGCGGAGCTGTTCCTGGCCCGCGACGCGTCCGGCACGGCGGTCGGGCGCACGATCGTGCACCGCAGCGCCAAGTTCGACGCCAAGCTCGGCCGGCGGCACCAGCTGTTCGGGCTCACCGAGTTCCGCGACGAGCCGACCGCCGCGGCCCTGTTCGACCTCGTCGCCGCGCGGGGCCGGGACACCGGGGCGCTGTTCGGCCCGGTCGGGCTGCTGCCGAACCAGACCGGCGGGGTCATCACGTCCGGCTTCGACGAGCGCGGCTTCATCGACTCGGCGTGGAACCCGGCGCACTACCCGGGCACGTACGAGCGGCACGGCTTCACCCGCCGCTTCGAGGCCGACACGTGGCTGTGCACGGGGTTCGACGCCGACCCCGGCGCGCTGTTCCCGTTCGACGACGCGCGGGTGGCGGCCGAGGGGCTCGTCATCCGCCGCGGCTCCCGCCGCCGGTTCGCCACCCAGCTGCCGATCCTGCGGCAGATGCTCAACGCCTCGTTCGCGCAGCTGGGCTACTACACCGAGATCGACGCCGACGAGCTCGCCGCGCAGACCGACGGCCTGGCGTACCTGCTGGACGAGTCGCTGCTGCTGTGGCTGGAGCAGGACGGCCGGCCGGTCGCGTTCGTGGTCACCGTGCCGGACGTGTCGGAGTTCTTCATGAAGGTCGGCGGCCGGCTCGGCGTGCGCAACCAGCTGCGGCTGCTGCTGACCCGCGGCCGGTACCGGCGCGACGCGGTGCTCATCATCAAGGGCACCGTCCCCGGCGAGCAGGGCCGCGGCTACCTGACGCTGCTGTCCCGGGAGCTGTACCGCAACCTGAAGGCCGGCGGCTACCGGTCCCTGCGCAGCACGTACGTGGAGCGCTCGAACCCGGCGTCGGCGGCGCAGTACCGGCGGATGGGCGGCCGGCCGCTGCACGGGTACACCTTCTACGAGAGGCCGGTCGCGTGAGCTGGGTCGAAGACTTCCGCGCGCTCGAGGATGACTGCCGGCGGGCGCCGAGCGCGCACAACACCCAGCCGTGGGTGCTGCGCTCCGCGGCGGACGCGGTCGACGTGCACTGGGACCCGGCCCGCGCGCTGCCGGACTCGGATCCGACCCGGCGAGACCTGTTCCTGTCGCTGGGCTCGTTCGTCGAGACGTGCCTCATCGTCGCCGCCGGCGCCGGCCTGCCGGTGCGCGCCGAGGTCGCCGTGGACCGTGCCGCGCTGCGCGCCGCCCGGCTGGTGCCGGCGGCCGCGGTGTACGAGACCCCGTTCCCGCCAGCGTCGGTGCGGCAGCGGCGCTGCGCCCGCGGCGGGTACGCGCCCGGCCCGCTCGACCCGGCGGTCCTCGCGGCGCTGACCGCGCTCGGCGCCGACTTGCGCCAGGTGCCGGCCCGGTCCCTCGTCGGCCCGCTCGCCGCGGCGGACCGCTGGATGTTCGGCACACCCGAGGTGGTCGCCGAGCTGCGGGAGTGGATGCGGCTGTCGCCGCGGCACCCCCGGTACCACCTCGACGGCCTCACCGACCGGGCGATGGCGATGTCCCGCGTCGAGGCCGCCGGGCTGGCCACGATGATCGGCCCTCGCGCCTACCCGGTGACCCGCCGGCTCGGCGGCCCGGCGCTGCTGGCGGCCGCGTCGAAGGGCCTGCTGCGGTACGAGGGCACCGTGCTGGTCCTGGTCGGCTCCGCCGTCACCCCGGAAGCGGTCGTCGAGCAGGGCCGCACGCTGATGCGGGTGTGGCTGGCGCTGTCCGAGCGAGGCCTCGCCGTGCATCCGCTGAGCCAGCTGCTGGACTGCGCGGCCACGTCGGCCCAGCTGGCGGCGCGGCTCGGGCTGGCACCGGACGAGTCGCCCCTGGCCGTGTTCCGCACAGGGCGGCCGCTGCAGGAGCCGGTCCGCTCGGCCCGTATCCCGGCGTCGCAGGTCTGACGGTCCCCGCACGCAGCCTGGCGCGCGGTCGGTGCCCCGGCCGGGCCGGCGGCGCGGGCGACCGCGTTCAGCGGGCGCAAGGGGCCGGGGCCTGGCGCGGGGCGGTGACCATGGCGACCGCGTGCGCCGGGCCGGCCCCGAGCCGCAGCGACAGCCAGCCGCACGACCAGGGCACCGTCGCCGGCGCGGCGCCGGACGGGTCGACCGGCCCCTGCTCCGGATGCAGCCGCGCGTCCAGCCACGCGCCGGTGGCGGGCGCGATGTCGGCGGTCGCGGTGGCGAGCACGCACTGCCGCACGAAGTCCAGCGCCTGCGGCGACAGCGGCGCCAGGCCGGCGGCGTCCACCGCGCACTCGACGGTGCGCAGGAGGTTGTCCGGGCCGTACGTGAGCGTGGCCCGGCCGGTGCTGTTGACCGTCATCTGCCGGCCGCTGCCGCCGGCGGGCTTGCCGCTGACCGGTTCGCGGATCGGCACCGTGCCTTCCAGGAGCCCGTCGCGGTCCTGCTGGGCGTACCCGGGCCGGAACTGCTCGGGGAGCCGGCCGGTCCAGCCGGCGGCGGTGAGGCCAGGGATCGGCGCCAGCCCCTGGTCGTCGTCGGCGCACAGGCCCGCCAGTCCGGTGCGGCACTGCTCCCCGCTCGGCCTGGGCCACGGTGCCACCGGCACGGCGACCCCCGGCTCCCCGGGGTCGCCGGCGACGAGGGCGGCACGCACCGCCGCGTACCCCACGAGACACGCCACCGCCAGGACCGCGACCACCGCCGCGGCCACCGGCGGCCACCACGACCGCCGCGCACCGTCATCCACGCGGCTTGGACGGCGCCGGCGCCCGGGCGGGTGCCGGTGGGCCCTGGCACGATTCGGTAACG
Organism: Dactylosporangium sp. NPDC050688; assembly: GCF_040654515.1. NCBI lineage: Bacteria > Bacillati > Actinomycetota > Actinomycetes > Micromonosporales > Micromonosporaceae > Dactylosporangium > Dactylosporangium sp. NPDC050688. The sequence continues at coordinate 126,851 of NZ_JBFAIC010000021.1, read as the reverse complement.
GTCAGCGGGCGGATCGCGCCGCACTCACCCGATCGATGAAAATCGGGGCGACAGGCACCCCGGTGCGTCGGGCAGCATGGTGGTCGTGGATGTTCGGGGACCCGCACGCTTCCTGGTCTGGCTCGGCTGGAAGGTCAAGGGCAAGGTCGCGCTCGGCGCCATGTTCGGGTCGCTGTGGTTCCTGAGCCTGGCGTCCACGCCGTTGCTGATCTCGCAGGCGATCGACCGGGGGCTGCAGTCCCGGCGCCCCGGCGTGCTGGCCGCCTGGGCCGCGGCGGTGCTGGTCGTCGGCGTGGCCAGCGCGGGGCTGGGCATCATGCGCCACCGCAGCATGACGAAGCTGCGGATGAGCGCCGCGTTACGCACCGCCGACCTCATCATGACCCACGCGACCCGGCTCGGTGCGGCCCTGCCGCGGCGGGTCACGGCCGGCGAGGTGGTCACGATCGGCATCTCCGACGTGTGGACGATCGGCCGGGCGATGAACGTCGGCGGCGTCGGGTTCGCCTCGACACTGGCGTACACGGTGGTCGCGGTCCTGCTGGCGCGCACCTCCGGGACCCTGGCCGTGGTCGTGGCCGCCGGGCTGCCGGTGCTGCTGCTGATCGTCGGGCCGCTGCTGCACCGCACCCAGCGGGCCGGGCTGCGCTACCGCGACCGGCAGGGCGAGCTCAACACCCGCCTGGTCGACATCCTCGGCGGGCTGAAGATCCTCAACGGGCTCGGCGGCAAGGACACCTACCTCGGCCGGTACCAGCAGGAGTCGGCGACCCTGCGGGACCAGGGCTACCGGGTGGGCGGGCCGTCGAGCTGGATCGGCGCCCTCGGCGACGGCCTGCCCGTCGTCTTCCTCGGCGTGGTCGTCTGGCTGTCGGCCCGGCTGGCCGCCGCCGGCGAGCTCACGGTCGGCGAGCTCGTCGCCGTGTACGGGTACACCGCCATGCTCGTCATCCCCGTCAACGTCATGATCTTCTGCTTGTTCGACATCGTGCGGGGGCTGGTCGCGGCCCGGCGCGTGGTGGACTTCCTGCGGCTGCCCGTCGACGACCCGTCCGGCGGTGCCGCGCCGGCCACGCCCGCGCCGCTGCACGACCCGGGCTCCGGGGTCGTCGCCGAGCCCGGCCGGTTCACCGCCCTCGCCGGGGCCAGGCCGCAGGACGCGGCCGCCGTGCTCGACCGGCTCGGGCGGTACGGGGCGACCGACGCCACCTGGGGCGGGCTGCGCCTGGCGGACATCGCGCAGGCCGAGGTGCGGGCCCGGATCCTGGTCGCCGACCACGACGCCGACCTGTTCGCCGGGCCGCTGCGGGAGGTGGTCGCAGGGCCGGACGAGCCCGACGACGGCCGGGTCGGCCGGGCGGTGCGCACCGCGGTCGCCCACGACGTCGCCGCCGACCTGGGCCGACCGGTCGAATGGGGCGGGCGCAACCTGTCCGGCGGGCAGCGGCAGCGGGTCCGGCTGGCCCGGGCCGTGCACGCCGACCCGGAGATGCTGCTGCTGGCCGAGCCGACCTCGGCGGTGGACGCGCACACCGAGGCCGCCGTCGCCGAGCGGCTGTCGGCCGCGCGAGCCGGGCGCGGCACCGTCGTGGCCACCACGTCGCCGGTACTGCTGGACCGCGCCGACGTGGTGCACTACCTGGTCGACGGCCGGGTCGCCGCATCCGGTACGCACCGCACGCTGCTCGCCGCGCACCCCGGCTACCGGGCGCTGGTCACCCGGGCGTACGGAGACGAGGACGAGGACCAATGAGCGGGCAGCGGAGCGGCTCGGCCCGCTCATCGAAAGTGCGGATTGGCTCAGGCCGACGCCGGAGCGAAGCGGAGGTGGCGGCGTGAGCACGGCACTGCCGGTGGCCGATCAGCGGATGGTCGGGCGGGCCGCGCTCCGGTTGCTGGCCGCGGACCGGCGCACGGTCGCCGCCGTCGTCGCCCTCAACTCCCTCGCCGCGCTCGCCGGCCTCGGCGCCCCGTGGCTGCTCGGCCGGATCATCGACGCGGTCGGCCGCGGCGGCGGTGGCGTCGACCGGCTGGCGCTGGGCGTGCTGGGCTGTGCCGTCGCCCAGACGCTGCTGACCCGCTTCGCCCTGGCCATCGGGTACCGCTTCGGCGAGCGCACCGCGTACCGCATCCGGGAGCGGTTCGTGCGCCGCGCTCTCGGGCTGCCCGCGGCCGTCGTGGAGCGGGTCCCCGCCGGTGACCTCGCGGCCCGCGGCACGACCGACATCGACGCGGTCGCGAACACGCTGCGCGACATCCTGCCCGGCATGGCCGTCGGCGCCGTGCAGATCGTGTTCATCGTGTCCGCGGTCGTGGTCCTGCACCCGATCCTCGGCGTGGTCGGCGTCGCCGGGCTGTCCGGGATCTGGTTCGTGACCAGGTGGTACCTGCGCCGGGCCCGCGCGGCGTACCTTGCCGAGGGCGCGGCGAACTCGGTGCTCGCCGACGACCTGGCGGCGACCACCACCGGCGCCCGCACGATCGAGGCGTTCGCGCTGCGGGAGCGCCGCCTCGCCGCGGGGCACGCGGCGATCACCGAGACCCGCCGCACCCGGCTGGGCACGCTCGCGCTGCGGTCGGTGTACTTCCCGCTGGTGGAGACGTCGTACGCGGTCCCCGGTGTGCTGGTGCTGCTGCTGGGCGGCCTGCTGTACATCGACGGCCGGGTCAGCCTGGGCACGGTCGTGGCGGCCGTGCTCTACCTGCGGCAGCTGGTCGGGCCGCTGGACGGCATCCTCATCTGGATCGAGCAGCTGCAGAGCAGCCTCGCGTCGTTCGCGCGCGTGGAGGGGCTGGCCGCGATCCCGGCCGTGGCACCCGCCGTCACCGACCCGCCGCGGCACGAACGGATCGAGCTGACGGGCGTGCGGTACGCGTACGATGCGGGCCCCGACGTGCTGCACGGCGTGGACCTGACCATCCGCCCCGGCGAGCGGCTGGCGATCGTGGGCCTGTCGGGCGCCGGCAAGTCCACGCTCGGCATGCTGATCGCGGGCGTGGACCGGCCGACCGCCGGCTCGGTCACCGTCGGCGGGGTGCCGATCGCCGACCTGCCGCCGGACGAGCTGCGCCGCCAGGTCGTGCTGGTCACCCAGGAGCACCACGTGTTCCGCGAGTCGCTGCGCGACAACCTCATCGTCGCCGCCCCCGACGACGTGCTGCGGGCGGCGCTGAAGACCGTCGGCGCCGACTGGGCCGACGACCTGGACCGGGACCTCGCGCAGCACCCGCTCGACGGCGCGCAGGCGCAGCAGGTCGCCCTCGCCCGGGTGGTCCTCGCCGACCCGCACACGGTGATCCTCGACGAGGCGACGGCGCTGCTGGACCCGACGGCGGCCCGGACCGCGGAGCGCGCCCTCGCGGCGGTGCTGGACGAGCGGACGGTGATCGCGATCGCGCACCGGCTGCAGACCGCGCACGACGCGGACCGGGTCGCGGTCATGGAGGACGGCCGCATCATCGAGCTGGGCACGCACGACGAGCTCGTCGCCGCGGGCGGCCCGTACGCCGCGCTGTGGCGGTCCTGGCACGGTGGTGCCTGACCGCCACCCAGCGAGCGGTCAGGTGGTAGTGCTGGCCGGCATCTTCCACGGCTCCTGGGGCAGCGGGCTGCCGGTCTCCAGCAGGGACTTGAGGTTCGCCAGCACGGCGGGCCAGCCGAGGGAGATCGCGTCCAGGTCCTCCTGGGTGGCGAGGCGCTCGTGGGTGACGGTGAGCCGGACGATGTCCTGGTCGGACTCGACGGTGAAGGTGACGGTGGCCTCGCCGCCGAACGTGAAGACCAGCCGGCGCGGCGGGTCGACCTCCAGGACCGTGCCGGTCTCGTCAACGATGCCGGAGCCGTCGGCGCGGCGGTGCTCCCAGGTCGAGCCGACCTGCCAGTCCGAGACGTTGGCGTGGCCCCAGTACGCGGCGGTGAGGTCGGCGTCGGTCAGGGCGTGCCACACCTGCTCGGCGGTCGCCTTGATGTAGGTGACGTACACGTAGGTCGGTATCGCATCGGGTGTTTCGGTCGTCATGGCGTGTCCTTCCGCAGATTGTCTGACGGCGTCCAAGATCCGCAGCCTGGGCTCCTCGTACGCCGCGATCCAGCGCCGCTGCAGGTCGTGGATGGGCACCGGGTTGAGGTAGTGCAGCCGCTCCCGGCCGCGGCGCACGACGGTGACGAGGTTGGCGTCCTGCAGCACCTGCAGGTGCTGGGTGGCCGACTGGCGGGCCATCGCGAGGCCGGCGCACAGCATGCCCAGCGTCTGCCCGTCCTGCCGGCGCAGGCTGTCGAGCATCCCCCGGCGGGTCGGGTCGGCCAGCGCCTTGAAGACCAGGTCCACCACCGCATTATGCAGGTTTTTACCTGCATAATGTCAAGTGTGGCGCAGGCCGGATGCGGTATGAAGGAGGCATGACGCATGGACGGGTGCTGGTGATCGGGCTCGATCCGGTCAAGATCCCGGGCTGGGATCCGGCCCCGGTCGTCGCCGCGATCGAGCGCGGCCAGGCCCGCTTCGCCGAGCACGGCATCGAGGCCGACCTGTGCCTGCTCGCCCCCGACGAGGACCCCGGGTCCGCGATGGTCAAGGCGCTCACCGCCGCCGACTACGCCTGCGTGGTCGTCGGCGGCGGCATCCGCAAGCACGAGCCGCTGCTGGCGCTCTTCGAGCAGGCCGTCAACCTGGTCCGCCGGCACGCGCCGCAGGCGGCGATCGCGTTCAACAGCACCCCCGAGGACACCGCCGACGCCGCCCTGCGCTGGCTGCGGTGACCGGCGCGCAGCTCGGCGCGGACGCGGCCCGCCGCCTGTTCACCCGGCACCGCCACGTCGCGCCCGGCCTCACCGGCGCCGAGTTCGACCGGGTCGAGGAGCGCTACGGCATCACGTTCGCCGACGACCACCGCGCCTTCCTCGGCGCCGGCCTGCCGCTCGGCAACGACCGCTGGCCCGACTGGCGCGACGGCGACCCGTCCGACCTGCGCGCGAAACTCGCCTGGCCGGTCGAGGGCGTCCTGTTCGACGTCGAGAAGTGGTACTGGCACCGCGACTGGGGCGAGCGCCCGGCCCGCACCGCGGCCGCCGTCGAGCTGGCCCGTGAACACCTCACCAAGGTCCCGCAGCTGATCCCGGTCTACTCGCACCGCTACCTGCCGCCGGGCCGGGGCACCTCGGGCCACCCGGTGCTGTCGGTGTACCAGACCGACATCATCTGCTACGGCACGGACCTGCTGGACTACGTGTACCAGGAGTTCGGCGCCGGTCCCGGCATCGACCGCACCGACCCGGCCTGGCAGCCCACCGCCACCGTCCCGTTCTGGCGCGACTTCCTGCAGTGACCGGTCCTCACAGCGGGTACAGCAGCCGCCCCGTCAGCGGGTCCTGGCCGTAGCGCAGGCACAGCTGCGCCAGCACGTCCTCGTGCGTCACGGCCACGTTCACCACCGTGTCGTTGCCGGCGTAGTAGATGACGACCGTGCCGTCGGCCTCGCGGACCAGGCCGCAGGAGAAGACCACGTTCGGCACGTGGACGTAGTCGGTGTCCGGCACCCGGCAGTCCGCGCGGGACGGGAACAGGATCGGGATGCTGGACATGCGCACCACACCCGGGTCCTCCAGGTCGTGCAGGGCGACGCCGAGCACGTACGGGTTGCCGTCCATCGTCGTGCGCACCCCGTGGAACACGTTGAGCCAGCCGTGCGGCGTGCGCACCGGCGGCGCACCCGGCCCGATCTTGTCGGAGAACGCGCTCGGTCCCGCGCCCGTGCGCATTACCGGCTCGTCGGCGACCTTCCACGGCCCGGTCCGGAAATCGTCCGCATAGCCGATCCTGATCTGCGTGTACGCGCCGCCGACATCACCCGGGCCGGCGTCGTTGGGCCGGAACAGCCCGACGTACCGCCCGCCGATGCGCTCCGGGAACACGACCACGTTGCGCATGTCCCGGTCGAGCATCGGCCCGTGCCGGGTGAACGTGGTCAGATCGTCGGTGAGCGCGAGCGACACCCGGACCCGGTTGCGGACCCCGGCGTGGTACGCGCTGTACGTGACCGCGAACGTGCCCTCGACCGGGTTGATCCGCGCGTCCTCGACCCCGCCGGACTCGGCCTCGACGACCAGCCGCCCCTGCACGCCGTCGACGCACCGGTCCGCCTCGGTCGCCGGCGACAGCACCGGCCGCGGGTGGACGGACCAGTCCGTGACGCCGTCGGCGCTGGTGGCGAGGCCGAGCACGCTGATGCCGCAGCGCAGGTGCGAGCGGAACAGCAGCGCCGTGCGGTCCGCCAGCCTGGCCACCCCCGCGTTGTGCACGGTGACCACCTGCAGGTGCGGCTCCCGCCAGACCGCGTTGACCTGCCGCGCGGTGAGGACCGGGTTCGCCGGATGCCGCAGCACCGGCCGGTCGAGCGAGACGGTGCCGGTCGTAGCGTCGCCGAAGCGTACGTCGCGCGTCGTCACAGCGCTCACCGTCGCACGGGCACGCCGTCGCCGGATCACTCCGCGGGGGCGATCAGCCTCGTCCGCAGCGCCGCCAGCCGGTCCGGCGACAGGCCATGGTGCAGCAGGTACTCCACCGCGCCGCCCCAGCGCTCGACGTCATTTCTGGTAGCCGTAGTTGTCGCAGGTGCGGCGCTGCTGGACGCAGTTCCTGGTGCGCTTGTTCATGGTGGTGACGTCCCACATGACGAAGGCGTCGCCGTGCATGGAGGAGGCGCTGCGCAGCTCCTTGCCGGAGGACAGGTAGTACCCGTCGGTGGTGCCCTTCGCGCCGTACTGGATGTCGAAGGTGATCGCCGGGATCTTCACCGGGTGGCTGGCCGGGCAGGCGTTGCCGGCGCCGTAGGTGACGTGGTCCTTGTGGTTGGGGCTGTCCAGGTGCTTGCCGTCCCAGCAGTCGGGGAACTGCAGCATGAAGTGCAGGGTCGCGGTGCCGCCGCAGATGGGCCAGTTGCCGTTGCTGCTGCGGGCGATGCCGTCGAGGTCGCCGGGGCCGTAGAAGGCGCAGTAGAACTGCCCGGACGCGCCGCGCGGGGTCGGCTGCTGCTTCTTCGCGTCGCCGGAGATCATGCGCAGGCCGTTGGGCATCGGCATCTGGCCGGTGGAGGTGTTCATCAGCGAGCGGTAGTAGACGCGGAAGCCGGTGGTCTCGACGGGCTTGTTGGTGGCGGCGTCGTACAGCGTCGGCACCCAGTACGCGGAGTGGTCCTGCACCGGCTTGCAGCTGGTCGCGGTGAACTTCATCAGGTCCGCGGGGGTGGTGGCCGCGGCGGCGGCCTTGTTGCCGACGAACGAGTGCATGTGCGACGCGCCGGGCAGGCCCGGGAAGACGATCGGGTCGTCGGCGAGGGAGTGGCTGTACTGGCAGTCGGCGCGGAACTCCGGCAGGTTCCCGACGCCGGCCGGCACCGGGTCGGCGGCGAGGCTCTTGTACGCGTCGGCCTGCGCCTTCCAGGCGCCGTCGACGGGGATCCAGCCGCCCACGGCGGCCGCCTTCGGCACGCCGTCGCCGGCGGCCGGGGCCAGCCCGGTGGACGAGCCGCCCGCGGAGGCCGGTGCGGAGGCCGGGGCCGAGGCGCCGGGCAGGCCGGCCGTGTCGCCCGCGCCTGCGCCGCCGTCCGGGGAGGTGAGGGCGACGTCGGTGGTGGCGGGTCCCGGGTCGGCGCCGGCGCCGGACAGGTAGACGGCCAGGGCCGCGACGACGACCACGGCGACCGCGGCACCGGCCAGGACACCCCGCTTGCGGTTCGACACGGTCAGCTCTCCCACGGCAGGACAGGGCACGCCGATCGGACGATCACGGCCGCGCCATGGTAGGCAGCCGCATCGCGTACCCGGAAGGCTTTTCATGCGATCTTAAAAAAGGGTGAAGGTCACCCGAGGTCGTAGCCGGCGCCTGCGCGGGCGTCCCACCGGATCCGGCGGCGGCCCGCGGGGGCGCCGGCCACGGTGGTGACCTCCACGGGCGTGCCGCCGGCGGCGTGGACCTTGCCCGGCGGGGCCGGCAGCTCCACGACCAGCGGCCCGTCGGCGCCGGCGGTGATCCGGGCGGTGGTGAGGTGCCCGCCGGTCCAGGCCACGTCGGCGCGGTGGCCGCCGCGGCAGCGTACGCCGCGGATCCGGCCGGTGTCCCACGCCGCCGGCAGCGCGGGCAGGAGGCTGACGGCGCCCGCGTGGCTCTGCACGAGCAGCTCGGTGATGCCGGCGGGCGTGCCGAGGTTGCCGTCGATCTGGAAGATCCAGCCGCTGGGGCGGGCCGCGTCGGAGTGCAGCGTCAGCAGCGACGCCGAGCACAGCCCGCCGGTGAGCGCGGCGAGGGACTCGACGGCGAGGTCCGGGTCGCGCAGGCGGGCGGCGAGGCACAGCACCCACGCGCGGCTCCAGCCGGTGTGGCCGGTGCCGTGCGCGAGTCTGGCCGTCAACGCGGCGCGGGCGGCGGCGAAGTCGGCGGGGGTGCCGGTCTCCGTGATGCGGGTGCCGGGGTACAGGCCGTACAGGTGGGACAGGTGCCGGTGGCCGGGTTCGTGGGGTGGGCGGTCGTCGTACCACTCCAGCAGGGTGCCGTCCGGGCCGGCCTGCACGGGGCGCAGGGCGGCGAGCGCGGCGGTGGCCTCGCGGTGCAGGGCGGGGTCGGGGGCGCGGTCGAGCAGCGTCACCAGCCTGGTGAGGACCTCGCGGGCGAGCTCCTGGTCCAGGGCGCAGCCCCAGGAGACCGCCGCGTGGCCGGTGTCGCCGTAGCGGAAGTCGTGCTCCGGTGACGTGGACGGGCTGACGACGAGGGCGCCGGCGGCGTCGGGGACGAGCATGTCCAGCAGGAAGCGGGCCGCGGCGCGCAGCACCGGCAGCGCGACGTCGGCGGCGAATCCGGGTGGGGCGCCGTGCTCGAGGTGGTCCCAGGCGTGCGCGGCGAGCCACGGCAGCGCCGACGGCCAGTTCGCCCACTGCGGGTCGCCGGGCACGGGTGCGGTGTGCCGCCACAGGTCGGTGTTGTGGTGCACGGCGGCGCCGCGGGCGGCGTAGTGGCGGGCCGCGGTCGCGGTGCCGGCGGCGGCGAGGTCGGCGGTCAGGGTGAGCAGCGGCTCGTGCAGGTCGGCCAGGCCGGTGCTCTCCGCCGCCCAGTAGTTCATCTGGGCGTTGATGTTCGTGGTCCAGTTGCACGACCAGCCGGGGCGCACGTCGGTGTTCCAGATGCCCTGCAGGTTCGCCGGTTGGGTGCCGGGCCGGGACGCGGCGATGAGCAGGTACCGGCCGAGGTGGAACATCAGCTCGGCGCGGCCGTCGGCGGGCAGCTCGAGGTCGGCGCGGTCGAAGTACTGCCGGTGCTCGGTGAGGTGCCGTCGCCGCAGCACCCGGGTGGGCCGGGCCAGGGCGCGGGCGACCCGGGCGAGCGCGTCGCCCGCGATGGCGGCCAGGTCGGCGCTGGGTGGGTGCCGGTGGCCGCGGTACCCGGTGGCGACGGCGAGGACGAGCCGGGTCTCGTCGGGGGTGTGCCGCACGGCGGCGGCGACGGCGAAGCCCATGCCGGCCGGCACCGCGGCGCCGGTGCCGGTGGCGTAGACGACCGCCGGTTCCTGCTCGACGTAGTTGGGCAGCACGTGGGCCGGGGCGCGGCCCGTCCACAGCAGGCACGGCCCGGCGCCGGCGTCGACGACGCCGGCGGTGACGGGGTGCGGGCTGTGCAGTCGCGGCGGGGCGGTCGCGGCGAGGCTGCCGGGTCCGGTCGCCGAGACGACGAGGACGTCGTCGGGGGCGGAGACGAACGCGGTGAGCCGCACCGGGCCGCAGGCACTGTCGTAGCCGGTCACGGCGACGGCGTCGGCGAGATCGAGGTGCCGGTGGTAGCCGGAGGCGCCGGCGGTGTCGGCGGTGTCGGCGGTGTCGGCGTAGCGCCACTCGAGGTGGCCGATCGGCTGGTACGACTGGGTCCAGGCGTCGCCCTGCAGCCGCCGGGCGAGGGCGTCGGCGGCGGCGTGGTCACCGGCGGCCACCGCGTCCCGCAGCGCCGGCAGCAGCCGCGCCGGACCGGCACCGTCCTGCAAAACGTCGTGTAAAACACCGCCGTCCGGCACAGCGGCGCCGTCCGGCACAGCGGCGCCGTCCGGCACAGCGGCGCCGTCCGGCACAGCGGCGCCGTCCGGCACAGCGGCGCCGTCCTGGAGGAGACCGGGCAGCGGGCCGCCCGACCACAGGGTGTCGGCGTTGAGGTCGATGCGCTCCACGCCGGGCCGCCCGTGCAGCATGGCGCCGAGGCGGCCGTTGCCGAGCGGGAACCCGTCGTGGAAGTCCGCGGCCGGTGCGGTGAGCTCAATGCGGTGCCTGGTCATGGTGTCCTTCCCGCCGGATCTCGACCCGGCCGGTGTCGTGGTGCAGCAGGAACACCAGGTCGCCCCGGCGCACGGCCTCGACGTCCGGCGGCAGGCCCGGCAGCACCGGCGCGACGCCGGCCCCGGCGCAGACCCGCCGCAGCAGCCAGCGCATCGCGTCGGGCGACGGCAACGTGGCGACGTACCAGGCAGTGCCGGCCCGGTACGCGTTGCGCAGCACGACGGGCCGGCCGTTGAGCGGGCCGCCGCGCACGGACGCGACGGCGGTGGCGCCCCGCGCCTCGCCCCATTCGGCCCAGGTGGTGGCGGTGAAGTCGCCCAGCTCGGCCGACGCGACGTCCAGCAGCACGTCGTCGGGCAGCGGCCAGTGCTCCTCGACCCGCACGCCGAGCAGGTCCTGCCACGGTCCGGGCCAGCCGCCGGTGTGCACCCGCTCGTCCGGGTCGGTGATGCCGGTGAACGGGCCGACGACGACGGTGCCGCCGGCCGCGACGTAGCCGGTCACGGTGGCCGCGGCGGCGGTGCTCACCTGGTACAGGTTGGGCACCAGCACCAGGCGGTAGCGGGACAGCTCGCCGGTCGCGGGCACGAAGTCGCAGGTGACGTTGTCCCGCCACAACGGCGCGTAGTAGTCCAGGAGCCGGTCGACGTAGCGGAAGCCGTCGTGCGGCTGGTGCGCCAGCTCCACGGCGCGCCACGCCTCCCAGTCGAGCACGACCGCGACGTCCGCCGGCACGGTCGAGCCCGCGACCCCGGACAGGCCGGCGAGCTCGCGGCCCAGCGCGCGGATCTCGCGGAAGACACGGGAGTCGGGGCCGGCGTGCGGGACCATCGCGCCGTGCGCGCGTTCGGCGCCCTGCCGCGAGGCGCGCCACTGGAAGTGCAGGACGCCGTCGGCGCCGCGGGCGACGGCCTGCATGGACCACAGCCGGTTCAGGCCGGGTCGTTTCGGGGTGGCGACGGGCCGCCAGCTGGCCGCGCCGGGTGACTGCTCGGCGAGCAGCCACGGCCGGCCGCCGCCGAGGGAGCGCACGATGTCCTTGGACATGGCGGCGCGCATCGGGGCGTCGGGGTCGTTCGGGTCCGGGTAGGTGTCCAGGGACACGAGGTCCTCGGCGGCGGCCCAGCGCCAGCCGTCGGTGTGCCGGTAGGTGTCCATGAAGTTCGTGGTTACCGGCACGGCGGGGTTGTGGGCGCGGACCGCGTCGCGTTCGGCGGTGAAGCACTCCAGCAGCATGTCGTCGCAGAAGCGCTGGTAGTCCAGGTCCTGGGCGGGGTTGATGACGTACTGCACGCGCCGGGGCGGCAGCACCTGCGCCCAGTCGCCGTAGTGCTGCGACCACACGGCGGTGCCCCAGGCGGTGTTGAGCCCGTCGAGGTCGCCGTGGCGGGCGCGCAGCCAGCCGCGGAACCGCTCGGCGCAGTGGTCGCAGTGGCAGGTGGTGCCGTACTCGTTGCCGATGTGCCACAGCCGCAGCGCCGGGTGGTGGGCGTAGCGGGCCGCGACGGCGTCGCTGATCGTCAGCGCGGCCCGCCGGTACGCGGGGGCGCAGGGGCAGTACTGGTTGCGGGAGCCGTACAGGCGCCGGACGCCGTCGGGGTCCTGGGGCAGGGTGTCGGGGTGGTGGTGGCCGAGCCACGGCGGCGGCGAGGCGGTGGGGGTGGCGAGGGCGACGCCGATGCCGCCGTCGTGCAGCAGGTCCAGGACGGTGTCGAGCCAGTCGAAGGTGTAGCGCTCCGGTGTGGGTTGCAGCCGCGCCCAGGCGAAGACGCCGACGGTGACGAGGTTGACGCCGGCGTCGCGCATGAGGGCGACGTCCTCGCGCCACACGTGCGGCGGCCACTGTTCGGGGTTGTAGTCGCCGCCGTACAGCAGCCGCCCGCGGGTGACGTCGTGCAGTCCCGGCACCGGCTCAGCCCTTGATCGCGCCGATGAGCATGCCCTTGGTGAAGTGCCGTTGCACGAACGGGTAGGCCACCACGATCGGGATGAGGGTGAGGGTGACCACCGCCATCTGCAGCGACAGTTGCGCGATCTGCTGGTGCCCGGCGTACTGGCCGGTGCCGGTCGTGCCGGTGCCGGGCATCGAGCTGCCCTGCAGGGTGTAGGTGTACAGGATCATCTGCAGCGGCCACTTGCCGTTGTCGGGCAGGTACAGCAGCGCGTTGAAGAACGAGTTCCAGTAGCCGACGGCGTAGAACAGGGTGATGACGGCGGTCACCGCCCGGGACGTCGGCAGCACCACCGACCACAGGATGCGCCACTCCCCCGCGCCGTCCATCCGGGCGGCGTCGATGAGCTCGGGGGCGGTGCTGCTGAAGAAGCCGCGCATCACCAGGACGTTGAACACCGACACGGCACTGGGCAGGATCATCGTCCAGTACTCGCCGTAGCCGCCGAGGGAGGTGACGACGAGGAACGACGGGATCAGCCCGCCGCTGAAGAACATGGTGACGACGAGGAACAGCAGGATGCCGCGGTGGCCGAACGACCCGTGCCGGGACAGCCCGTAGGCGCACAGCACGGTCACGATCATCGACAGTGCCGTGCCGACGGCGGTGATGACGAGGCTGACCAGCAGCGAGTGGGTGATGAGCTGGTTGGTGAAGATCTGCCGGTACGCCTCGACGGTCAGCTCGGTCGGCACGGCGACGAGCCCGCCGGCGCGGTTGATGGCGGCCTGGGTGGAGAAGCTGGTGAGCACGATGGAGTACAGCGGCACCAGGATCACCGCGACCACGATGAACAGGGTGATGCCCTTGCCGGCCCGCCCGGCGGCGGTGGGCGGCTCCTCCCACACGGGGCCGCTGTGCCGCGGTCGCGGCCTGGTCTCGACGGTCATCGGCGGTACAGTCCGTCCTCGCCGAAGGCGTGTGCGAGCTTGTTGGCGGCCAGCACCAGGATCAGTGACAGCACGCCCTTGAACAGGCCGGCGGCGGCGCCGTAGCTGAAGTTGTTGTTGACGACGCCGTAGTAGTAGGCGAAGGTGTCCAGCACCTCGGAGGCGTCCCGGCCGACCGCCTGCCGCTGGATGAGCATCTGTTCGAAGCCGACGGTGAGGGCGTTGCCCAGCCGCAGCACGAGCATGAGCACGATGACGCCGCGCATGCCGGGCAGGGTGATGTGCCACAGCCGCCGCCACCGGCCGGCGCCGTCGGCGGCGGCCGCCTCGTAGAGGCTCTGGTCGATGGCGGCGAGCGCGGCGAGGAACACGATGATGCCCCAGCCGGCTTCCTTCCACACCGCCTGGGCGGTGACGAGGTACTTGAAGGCGTCGGGGTCGGTCATGATGTCCCAGGTCGCCCAGCCGTGCCGGCGCAGCATCGTGTTGAGCGCGCCGGCGCCGCCGAGCATCTCCTGGAACACCGTGACGACGAGGACCCAGGAGAAGAAGTGCGGCAGGTACACCACGGACTGCACGAACGAGCGGACGCGGGCGTTGGCGACCTCGTTGAACACCAGCGCCAGCGCGATCGGCACGGGGAAGTACAGGATCAGCTGGACGGCGCTGATGACGAGGGTGTTGCTCAGCGCGTGCCAGAAGATCGGGTCCTGCAGCAGGCGTTCGAAGTTGTCGGCACCGACAAGGGGGCTGTACCAGAACCCGGAGTAGATGTCGTAGCTCTGGAACGCGGTGACGAGCCCGAGCATCGGCACGTAGGCGAACACGGCGAGCAGCGCGACCGCGGGCAGCGTCATGAGCAGCAGCGACCGGTCGCGCCGCAGCCGGATCCGCCAGCGCGGCTCCTTGCGGGCCGGGGCCGGGGCCGACCGCGTGTCCGCGGCCGGCTTGAGCAGTGTCACCGGGTCCCCGCGTTCACTTGCCGGTGCCGTACTTCTCGCGGATGCCGTCGTAGAACTTGCGCAGGTCGTCGCCGCCCTGCCGGCGCCAGGCGGCGACCGCCTCGGTCCATTCGGAGATCGGCTTCCGGCCGAGCTTGACGTCGACCATCATGTCCTCCACCGGCTGGCCGAGCGAGGAGAACTGCGCGGGCTCGCTCACGTTCATGCCGTAGAACAGCGGCTTCACCGCGTGCTTGACCATGTCGGCCTGCCAGGCGGCGGAGTCCTTGACCACCTGCACGGCGCCGGACTGCACGGTGCTGGCGGTGGCGGGGCAGGCCAGGAACTGGTAGGTGGTGGCGATCTCCTTGCTGCCCTGCTCGGTCAGCAGGGGGTTGCCGTCCTTCATGGTGTAGTGGGTGCCGGACGTGCCGAAGTTGACGGTCAGCCACTCGGCGGAGCCGTAGGGCGCGGCCAGGTAGTTGGCGATCGTGAGCAGTTCCTTGATCTGGCCGTCGTTGAGCTTCTTGTTCAGGTAGCTGTACATCGACGCGCCGTTGCCGAGCTGCACGGTGGGCTTGCCGCCGGTGGCGCTGAAGAGTTTGAACGCCTGCCGGTTGTAGCCGGGGGCGGCGGCCGCGCCGGACTTGGCGTCGTCGCCGTTCCAGGCGCCGGTGCCGTCGGCGCAGACGGCGACCTTGCCGCTCCAGAACCGCTGCTTGGCGTTCTGGCTGTTGTTGGCGACGGCATCGGGGTGCAGGTAGCCGGCCTTGACCATCTTGGCGTGCCAGTTGAGCGCCTCGACGATGCCGTCGGTCTCGTACCGGTGCACGAGCTTGCCGGACGGGTCGGTCGTCCACGGGTAGCCGGTGCCGGGGAAGCCGAAGATCTGGTAGATGTACGCGGCGTCGTTGCCGAACAGGTCGTCGAACGCCCACTGGCCGGCGGCGGCGTTGGTGAGCGCCTTGCCGATGGCCTCCAGGTCGGCGATGTTCTTGACGTCGGCGGAGACGCCGGCCTTGTCCAGCAGGTCCTTGCGGTAGTAGTACATGCCGGCGATGACGGCGTTGGAGGAGTAGATCGGCAGGCCGTAGAGCTTGCCGTTCCAGACCCCGGACACCCAGGCGTTGGTGGAGATGGCGGCGAGGTTCGGGTACTGCTTGATCTTGTCCCCGGCGAGGTACGGGGTGAGGTCGGCGAACTTGGTGCGGACCGCCTCGCCGAAGTTGAGCTTGGTGGTGTTCCAGCTGGGGATGTTGATCCAGTCGGGCAGCTTGTCGGCGGCGAACAGCGGCGGCAGCAGGTCGCCGTAGGTGTTGCCGTCGGCGGGCTGCAGCTTCAGGGTCGCGCCGAGCTGCTTGTTGACCGCGTCGTAGTGGGCGTTGCCGTTCGACGGCGGGATGGCGCCCCACAGCGGGGTCATGGTGACATACGTGCCGCCGTTGCCGATCTGGCCGGTGACGGTGCGGGCCGGGTTGGCCGGGTAGGCTAGGAACGCCGGGTCGGTGGCGGCGCCGTTGGCGCCGGTGACGACCGGGATGTCGGGCTTGACCAGGTCACTGGGGGCGTACGAGGGCAGCGCCTTGGACAGGTCGCCCTCGCTGGTCGTGCCCGAGCTCTTCTCCTTCGGGCTGCCGCAGGCGTCCAGCAACGGCACCGCGGCAATGACGGCGATGGAGGTGAGCAGGCCGCGCCGGCTCAGGCCGGTGCCGGCGTCCGGTGCCGGGGTCGCTCCGCTTTGCATGGTGGTTCCACCCTTCGGGTGATCGAGGTGCACGATGCGGTGCGCGAGGTATCGAAGCGCTTCGACGGCGCTTCGACTGCCAGACCGTAGGGCATCGATGCGCCACCCACAAGGACATCGACGGAGGCCCTCGCCGGACCGCGCGCACCGCGCGGACGGGCGTGAAAGTTTCGCTCTGCTTGACACGTCCGGGCTGGGTACCGATCATCGAAGCGCTTCGACAGCCTCCTGCCGGAGCTATTACCGGCAGAGTGGGGACCCATGACCGATCATGTCGCGGACCTGCTGCGGCAGCTCACCACCGCCGAGAAGATCGCCCTGCTGCACCAGCGGCAGCCGGCGGTCCCCCGGCTCGGCCTGGCGGAGTTCCGCACCGGCTGTGAAGCGCTGCACGGCGCCGCCTGGATGGGCCGGGCGACCGTGTTCCCGCAGGCCGTCGGGCTCGGCGCGAGCTGGGACCGGGCGCTGCTGCGCGCCGTCGGCGAGGCCGCGGCGACCGAGGTCCGCGCGTTCCACCACGATCCGCCGTCGGGCGAGCCCGCCTCGCTCAACGTGTGGGCGCCGGTGGTCAACCCGCTGCGCGACCCGCGGTGGGGGCGCAACGAGGAGGGCTACAGCGAGGACCCGTACGCGACCGCGCAGCTGGCCGTCGCGTACTGCACGGGGCTGCGCGGCCCGCACCCCTCGGTGTGGCGGACCACGCCGGTGCTGAAGCACTTCCTGGCCTACAACGTCGAGACCGACCGCGACGTCGCCGACATCGCCGTGCCGGAGCGGGTCGTGCACGAGTACGAGCTGCCCGGCTTCCTGGAGCCGCTGCGCGCCGGGGTCGCGGCCGGGGTGATGCCGGCCTACAACCTCGTCAACGGCGTGCCGAACCACGTGCATCCGCTGCTGGCGCAGGTGCTGCGGGCCGTGGCGCCGGACCTGGTGGTGTGCTCCGACGCGCAGGCGCCGTCGAACCTGGTGGAGACCGAGCGGTACTTCGCCTCGCACGCCGAGTCCCACGCCGCGGCGCTGCGCGCGGGGGTGGACAGCTACACCGACAACGGCCCCGACCCCGGGCCGACGATCGCCCGGTTCACCGAGGCCCTGGACCGGGGCCTGGTCACGGAGGCCGACCTGGACGCCGCGGTCGGGCGGATCCTGCGGATGCGGGCCCACACCGGGGAGTTCGAGCCCGCGCAGGACCCGTACCGCGGGATCCGGCGCGACGTGATCGCCTGCCCGGCGCACGCCCGGCTCGCCGCGCGCGCCGCCCGCGAGGGGGTGGTGCTGCTGCGCAACCGCCCCGGCGCGCTGCCGTGGTCGGCGCCGGGGGACGTCGCGGTCATCGGGCACCTCGGCGACCGGGTGCTCACCGACTGGTACAGCGGCACGCTGCCGTACGCGGTCACCATCGTCGGCGCGCTGCGGCCGCGATGCGCGGTGTCCTTTGTGGACGGTCTGGACCGGGTCCGGCTGGCGACGGCGGACGGGCGGCGGGTCGACGGGGCGCTGCGGCTCACCGGCGGGCCGGGTGCGGTGTTCGCCGTGCAGGACTGGGGCACCAGCGTGCAGTGCCCGGTGCCGGTGCACACGCTGCGGGACACCGCCGCGGACCGGTACGTCACCGTCGAGGAGTCCGGTGCGCTGGCCGCGACCGCGGTCACGCCCGACGGGTGGGTGGTGCGCGAGCTGTGGGAGCTGCACCCGGCCGGCGGCGACGAGGTGCTGCTGTGGTCCAACGCGCTGAGCCGGTACGTGACCGAGGGCCCCGACGGCCGGCTGACCACCGGCGGCGGGACCGGCGGCGCGCTGCGCTTCGTGCTGGAGCCGGTCTCCTCGGGCGTGGACGAGGCCGTGGCGGCCGCTCGGGCCGCGTCGCACGTCGTGGTGGTGCTCGGCAACGACCCGCACATCAACGGCCGGGAGACCGTCGACCGGTCGTCGCTGGCGCTGCCGCCGCAGCAGGAGGCGCTGCTGCGCGCGGTGGTGGCGGCGAACCCGGCGGCGGTGCTGGTCCTGGTGTCCAGCTACCCGTACGCGATCGACTGGGCGCAGGAGCACGTGCCGGCGATCGTGTGGACGTCACACGCCGGTCAGGAGCTCGGCACGGCCGTGGCCGACGTGCTGCTCGGCGACGCGAACCCGGGCGGGCGCCTGCCGCAGACCTGGTACGGCGCCGGCACCGTGCTGCCCGCGCCGACCGACCACGACGTGATCGGGTCCGGCTGGACGTACCAGTACCACCGCGGCGAGGTGCTGTACCCGTTCGGCCACGGGCTGTCGTACACCACGTTCGCCTACGGCCCGCTGCGGGTGGACCCCGCGGGGCGGTCGGCGGCGGTGACCGTCACCAACACCGGCGACCGCGCCGGCGACGAGGTCGTGCAGCTCTCTGTCAGCCTGCGCTGCTGGCCGGTGCCCGCCCCGGAACGGCGGCTGGCCGGCTTCGAGCGGGTGCCGCTCGCCCCGGGCGAGTCGCGCGAGGTGCGCTTCGACGTCCCGGAGACCGCGCTCGCGTACTGGTCGGTCCAGCAGCAGCGGTTCGTCACGCCGCCGGGCGCGTACGAGTTCCGGGCCGGGCCGGACGCCGGCTGCACCGTCACCCTGGACGGCTGACCGCGGGGGGCGTGCCGCTCACGAGCCGGACGGGTGCGGGCCCCAACCGTCGTCCGGCGCGGTCTCCTCCGGCCGCCGGGGCTCGGCCTGCCGGGCCTCCAGCGCGTCGATGATGTCCCGGGCGACGTCCTTCGCCGGGCGCATCGCGTCGACGGGCACCAGGATGCCGCGCTGCCGGTACCAGGCGACGATCGGGTAGGTCACCTCGTGGTACACCCGCAGCCGGTGCCGGATGACCTCCTCGGTGTCGTCCGAGCGGTGCTCGACCAGGGCCCGGGCCAGCAGCCGCCGCAGCAGCTCCTCGTCGTCGGCGGTGAGGTGCAGGGCGACGTCGGCGGTCATGCCCAGCTCCCGGGCGATCTGATAGGTGGCCCGCGCCTGCTCGATGGTGCGCGGCACGCCGTCGAGCACGTAGCCACCGCCGGCCGCCTTCGCGGCGGTGAGCGCGTCGCGGACCAGCGCCATGATGATGCTGTCGGGCACCAGCTCACCGCGGTCGAGGTGGCCCTTGACGGCGGTGCCGATCTCGGTGCGGCGGGCCACG
This sequence comes from Dactylosporangium sp. NPDC050688, assembly GCF_040654515.1. Taxonomy (NCBI): domain Bacteria; kingdom Bacillati; phylum Actinomycetota; class Actinomycetes; order Micromonosporales; family Micromonosporaceae; genus Dactylosporangium; species Dactylosporangium sp. NPDC050688. Next base: position 107,867 of record NZ_JBFAIC010000021.1, on the reverse strand, counting down.
TGGTCGCGCAGCAGGTCGCCGGAGGCGATGTGCGGGATGTTGAAGTGGGCCGAGATCACCGCCGCCTGGGTGCCCTTGCCCGCGCCGGGCGGCGCCACCATCAGTACCCGCATGCTCCTCCTCCGCTCGCCGCGCCGCAGGTCACGATATCGCGGCGGCGGCACGGGGTCAGCGGCCGGCGACCTTCACCCGGTACATGGCGGCGTCGGCGGCGGACAGGATCTCGTCGGCGCCGGCGCTGTCGCCGCACGGGGTGCAGCCGATGCTGACCCCGACCCGCGCCACACTGCCGCCCACCGTGTACGGCGCCGCGATCGACGCCCGCAGCCGCTGCGCGATGCGGTGCAGGTGCTCGGTCGAACCGACCCGGGCGAGGAACACCACGAACTCGTCGCCGCCGAAGCGGGCGGCCACGTCACCGGCGCGCAGCGAGCGGCGGATGCGTTCGGCGACGTGGACCAGCAGCTCGTCGCCGGCGGCATGGCCGAGCTGGTCATTGACCTGTTTGAAGCCGTCGAGGTCCAGGAACAGCACGGCGAAGTGCCGCTCGGTGCCGCGTACGGCGCGCTGCAGGTGCGCCACGAACGCGGCGCGATTCGGCAGCCCGGTCAGGGGGTCGGACAGGGCCGCGCGGCGCAGGTGCTGCTCCTGCTCGCGCAGATCGAGGCCGACGGTGAGCAGGGCGGCGCACTGGTTGACCAGCTCCCGGCCGTCCTCGACCTGGCACTCCACGACACCGACGACGGCGAGCAGCCCGCGGTCGCTGGCGTTGACCTTCGCCGGCACCACGAACACCGTCTCGCCGGGGCCAGCGGCGGCGATGAGCTCCGGCGGCGGGAACGCACTGACCGCCGGCGTGCCCCCGGGGATCGGCGGGCCCGGTCGCCGGCGCCAGCCGGGCGGCGCGGACAGCCTCCCGCCGCCGCTCCATAGTCCGAGCGAGCCGGCGCTGGCCGGGGTGACCGCGAGCCAGCTCAGGTCGCGCGGGTCGGAGCGGCGGTGGTACAGCAGCGCCATGGACAGGTCGTAGTGCGCGCCGATGGTCGCCCGCAGCCGCCACCGGTCGCCGAAGCTCGCCACCTGCCGCACCCGCAGGACGCCCATGATGAGCTCGTGCAGGCAGCCGTCGAGGCGGCGGGCGGTGCCGACGTCGCCGGCCGGGATCTGCTGGGTGTACTCCCGCACGGCGCGGACCACGATCCGCAGCCCTTCCGGCTGGTTCTGCAGGCCGTACAGGGTCAGCAGGGCGGCGCTGGCCGCGGCGTGGTCCGGGGCCTGATCCGGGGCCTGATCCGGGGCTTGGTCCGGGGGCTGGTCCGCGGCTTGGTCCGGGGCGCCGGCGACGGCGGCCTCGGCCACCTCCACGACCGCGTCGACCGCCTTGGCCAGCACGGCGAGGTGCTCGCCGGTGCGCACGGCGCCGGGCGGCAGCAGCATCGACAGGCGTTCGGTGAGCCGCTCCGGGCCGGCGGCCGCGACGGGCGGCGGCAGGCGCAGCACCGCGTCGGTGCAGCCGCAGGAGGCGCGCGGGACGAAGACCGTCGGGACTCTCCGCTCGCCGGGTGGCACCGCGATCCCCGCGACGGCCTGCAGCAGCAGGTCGACGGCCGTGGCCGCCATCACCTCGAGGGGCTGGCGGACGCTGGCGAGGCTCGGGGTGAGGTACGCGGCGAGCTCCGTGTCGTCGAAGCCGGTGAGCGCGAGATCGCCGGGCCAGCGCAGCCCGGCGGCCGCCATGGCCCGCTGCAGCCCGATCGCGTTGCGGTCTGTGCCGGCGACGATCGCGGTGGCGGCGAGGTCCCGCAGGGCGTCGGGGGTGGCCCAGGCGACGCCGCTTTCCAGGTTGTCGGTCGCGGGCACGAACAGCGCGGGGTCGGGCTCGATGCCGTGGGCGCGCAGGGTGCCGGCATAGGCGGCGTACCGCTCGGCGACGTCGGAGGCGGCGACGTTTCCGGTGAAGGCGATCCTGCGGTGCCCGTGGCCGATCAGGTGCTCCACGGCGGCGCGGACACCGGCGCCGTTGTCGGCGACGACGGCCGGCAGCCCGTCGCCGCCGGCGGACTGGCCATCGGCGCCGCCCGCGGTGCGGCCACCGGCACGGCTCGCAGGGTGGCTCTCGGCGTGGCTCTCGGCGTGGCTCTCGGCGTGGCTCTCGGTGTGGCCGAGCAGCACGACCGGTTTGCCGACGGCGCGCAGCCGGTCCAGGTACGCGCCGGTGACCGCGTCGGCGAGGACGACGAACCCGGCGAGGTGCCCCCAGGCGACGGGCGCGGTGAACGCCGGGGTGCCACCGTTGACGGCCATGTCGGCGACGGCGTCGAGGGTCTGCACCGCGACGGTGCGGCTGCCGGCCGCGGCGGCCGCGGCGCTGATCCCGGCGAGGATCGTGCCGTAGTAGGCGCCGCCGACGAACGGCGACAGCACACCGACCACCGGCCCGTTGCCCATGCACACCTCCGGTCTTGCGTATCGGCACGAACCGCGGCCGGATTCGTGTTCCCCGCCGTCGCGGTCACCGTGTCCCGGGCCCGTTTCGGCACCGGTTTCGGCACCGGTTGCGGTACCGGTTGCGGCCGGCCGGTGGAATTGCCGCCGACCAGCGCAGAGAGCGCTCTCTCACGTCGATCCCCCACGCCCGCCCCGGGACATTTGTTAACACTCTGACCAGTAAAAATACTCCCCCGGCAGTCATTGACAGCAATTTTGTAACTCGTTAGAAACGTGAGAGCGCTCTCACGAGCGGCCCCGCCCGGTCGCCCGGACCGCACTTTCGCCCTTGGAGGTTCCCCCGATGAGCCCCACCGACACCCCAGCACGTTCCACACCCCGCACCGCGCCGGCCCGCTCCCGGCGCCGCCGGGTGCTGCTCGCCGCGGCCGCCGCGACCGTCCTTGCCGGCACCGCCGCGGTCACCGTCAACGCGTACGCCTCCGTCCCCTCGACGCCGTCGGGATGGTCGCTGCAGTGGAGCGACGACTTCACCGGGTCGGCGAACACCCTGCCGTCCTCGAACAACTGGCTCTTCACGACCGGCACGCAGTACCCGAACGGTCCGGCCAACTTCGGCACCGGTGAGATCCAGACGTACACCACCAGCACGCAGAACATCGGCCTCGACGGCTCGGGCAACCTGAAGATCACCCCGATCAGGAACAGCTCCGGGCAGTGGACGTCGGCCCGCATCGAGACCAAGCGGACCAATTTCAAGCCGCCGTCCGGCGGCGTGCTGCGCATCGAGGGCCGCCTGCAGATGCCCAACGTGACCGGCGTCGCCGCCGCGGGCTACTGGCCGGCGTTCTGGGCCCTCGGCTCGCCGTACCGGGGCAACTACTGGAACTGGCCCGGCATCGGCGAGCTGGACATCATGGAGAACGTCAACGGCCTCAACCAGGTCTGGGGCACCCTGCACTGCGGCGTCAACCCCGGCGGCCCCTGCAACGAGACCAACGGCCTCGGCGCGACCCGGGCCTGCCCGAACAGCACCTGCCAGGGCAACTTCCACACCTACGCGATCGAGTGGGACACGAGCGTCAGCCCGCAGGTGCTGCGCTGGTACGTCGACGGCGTGCAGTTCTTCTCCGTCAACCAGAACCAGGTCGGCTCGTACTGGTCGGACATGACCAGCCACGAGGGCTACTTCATCCTGCTCAACGTCGCCATGGGCGGCGCCTTCCCCAACGGCGTCGCCGGCTCCTCCACCCCGACCGGCGGCACCGCGTCCGGCGTACCGATGCTGGTCGACTACGTCGCCGTCTACACCAAGGGCGGCGGCGCCACCCCGACCGCCACCGCCACCACGGGCAACCCGACGCCGACCGCGACGTCCGGCACCCGCAGCGCGTACAGCACCATCCAGGCCGAGTCGTACAACGCGCAGTCCGGCGTGGTCCCCGGCAGCGACCAGATCGGCTACCTCGCCAACGGCGACTGGGCCCGGTACGACAACGTCGACTTCGGCAGCACCTCGCCGAGGGACTTCCTGGCCCGCGTCTCCTCCGGCGCCGCCGGCGGCGTCAGCGGCACCGTCGAGGTCCGCATCGACAGCGTCAGCAACGCCCCGGTCGCCAGCTTCTCCGTCGCCAACACCGGCGGCTGGAGCAGCTTCCGCGAGATCCCCGGCAACCTGACCGGCCAGGTCACCGGCAGGCACACCGTGTACCTGCGCTTCAGCAGCGGCCAGCCCGCCGACTTCGTCAACGTCGACTGGTTCGTGTTCCGCAGGTAGGCGCACCACCCCGAGCACCGGTGGTCACAGTGGATGCGGCCCGCTGTGACCACCGGTTTCCATCAGCCCAGCAGCGTCCGGCCGACCCAGCCGCCCGGCTCGCAGCCCGGCGGGATCGCGAACACCGCCGACCCGATCGGGGTGAACACCGGCAGCTGCTGCAGCGTCGCGGGCCGCTGCGAGCACCAGTACCGCACCGGCGGCGGCGAGCAGTTCACGGTTGCGCAACGACATCAGCGATCCTTCACCCTCAACGGCTTTCCTGACGGACACGTGCGACGGGGTAGTCGCCGCGGGTGCCGGTTGAGTTCCCGTCAGCTTTCCGTCCGACCCCGGTGCCACGGCCGGGACGGGGCAGGGTCCAGGATTGGCGCATGCGACTGCACGTGACGCTCCGCGCGCCCCTCGCCGCCGCCGTGGCGGCCCTGCTGGTGATGCTGCTGCCGGCCCAGCCCGCCTTCGCGCACGCGAAGCTGGTCAAGACCGACCCGGCCGCCGGCGCCACCGTCACCGCCCCGCTCACGGCGGTGACGTTCACCTTCAACGAGATGGTGAAGCAGCAGTTCAGCACGGTCGTGGTCACCGGCGCCGACGGGGTGTCCTACAGCGACGGCACGCCGAAGTCCGTGGACAAGACCCTCACCCAGCCGGTGCGGCCGCTGCCGCCCGGCGCGGTGAGGGTCGTGTGGCGCACCGTCTCCGGCGACGGTCACCCCCTGGAGGGACAGCTGACGTTCACCAACGCCGCCGCTGCCCCGACGAGCGCCGCCCCGTCCAGCGCCGCCCCGGCGACCAGCGCGGCGCCACCGTCCACCGCGGCGCCGACCGGCGCGGCGGAGCCTGCCGCGTCCTCCGGCGACGGCGGCAGCGGCCTGCTGTGGGCCGCGCTGGGCGCCGTCGCGGTGCTGCTGGTCCTGGCCGGCGGCGCCGTGTGGTGGCGCCGCCGCACGCCGGGCAGGGGCTGAGCGCCCGTCAGCCGGCCCGGCCGGCGAAGAAGTCGAGGATGGCCGCGTTGACCGCCTCCGGCCGCTCCAGGTAGCCGTAGTGCCCGGCGTCGCGGATCTCGGCGTACCGGGCGCCGGGGATCGCCGCGGCCAGCTCCCGCCCGCGCACCGGCGGCGCCACCAGGTCGTCGGCGAAGGAGATGACCAGCGTCGGGGTGCTGATCCGCCGGTACACCCCGAGCCGGTCGGTGTGCAGGTCGACGTCGAGCTGCGGGCGTACCGCGGCATCGGTGACATCGGGTGCGGCCATCTCGAAGATGTCGAGCCAGTCCTGCACCGCCTGCTCGTCCTGCAGCGTGCGCGGCGACAGGTTCTGCACCGCCCGCATCGCCGCGTCATAGCCGGCCGGCAGCTGGACGCGCTCGTCGTACAGGGTGCGCTCGGCGGCGGCGAGGGCCCGGGAGAACGCGTCGGGCCGGCCGCGGCCCGCCATGAGCACCGCCTGGGTCGCCAGGTCCGGCCGGGTCAGCAGCAGCTCCTGCACCACGTGCGCGCCCATCGACGAGCCGACCAGCCGGCACGCTCCGCCGACCAGCCGCTCGACCAGCCCGGCGGTGTCGGCGACGAGGTCGTCGACGGTGAGCCCCGGCCGGGCCGGGTCGCTCGGCGCGACCCCCCGGTTGTCGAACGTGATCGCCCGGTACCCGGCGGCGACGAGCGCCGGCACCTGATGCAGCCGCCACGTCCGCCCGGCCGCCGCCGTCCCCGCCACCAGCACGACGGCGTCGCCGCTGCCGCTCTCCTCGTAGTGCAGCCGCACCGCCCCCACGGTCACGAACGGCACGGCCGGTCCTCGATGCGCAACTGTCGTCCCCTCCCCCGGATCAGGAGCACCACCGTATCGGAGCGGCCCGCGGCGCCGGTCGCGGCCACGGGCGCACGCCGGGCGGGAGAAGGCGATAGCGTGGCCGGATGGACGCAGCACAGGAGCACCGCGACATCGCCGGCACGTTCACCGGGCGGGTCCGCGGCGTGCCGCCCGGCGGCTGGGACCGCCCGGCGCCGTGCGAGGGCTGGGTGGCCCGTGACGTCGTCGGCCACCTCGTCGAGTGGTTCCCCGGGTTCCTGCGCGCCGGAGCCGGCATCGAGCTGCCGAAGGGCCTGCCGGTCGGCGACGACCCGGTCGGCGCGTGGCAGGTGCACAGCGACGCGGTGCAGGCGCTGCTGGACGACCCGGGCTGCGGCGGGCGCACGCTGAGCAACCCGCACATCGGCGACGTCCCGCTGGACCGGGCGATCAGCCAGTTCTACACCGCCGACGTCTTCCTGCACACGTGGGACCTGGCCCGCGCGACCGGCCAGGACGAGCGCCTCGACCCGGACCGCTGCGCGGCGATGCTGGAGGGGATGCTGCCGATGGAGGCGGCGATGCGCGGCAGCGGGCACTACGGCCCGCGGGTGGAGGTGCCCGGCGACGCGGACCCGCAGACGCGGCTGCTGGCGTTCATCGGCCGTGATCCGCGGTAGGCCGCTCGAGCGCCGGCAGCTCGACGTCCTGCTGGCGCAGCAGATGCCGCAGGGTCACGTCGGCCTCGTAGACGGCCCGGACGCCGCCTTCCTCGGACATCAGCTCGACCGCGGTGCGCAGCGCCTCCACCGCCCGGGACTGGTCGCCCTGCCGGGCGACGCCGGCGGCGAGCAGCAGCCACGCCTCGACGACCACGTCGGGCGGCAGATCGGCGTCGCGCAGCACCAGGTCGGCGCGTTCGATCGCGCGGTCCGGTTCGCTGGCGGCCAGCAGTGCCTCCCCGTCGAGCAGCGCCACATCGGGTGATCCGGGGTCCAGGCCGGCGAGGCCGTCGCGGACCTCCTGGTCGCGGCCCATCGCCAGCAGCAGGCGCAGCTCGGTGAGCGCGGCCTGGTGCAGGATCCACGCCCGGGGCGCCCCGGCACCACGCACCCGGCGCACCGCGGACAGCGCCGCCGGCAGCTCGCCGCGGGCGCGCAGCAGGCGGGCCCGGATCAGGGCGAGGACGGTGGCGAAGGCGGCCTCCTGCGGCGTCCCGGCGAACGCGCCCAGTCCGTCCTCGGCGTCCTGCAGGTGGTGCCAGGCGGCGTCGATGTCGTACCACTCGGTGGCGACCCACGCCAGCGCCGCGTCGGCGGCGGGGTGCCGCCGGCAGTCGACGGCGGCCAGGGCGACGGCCCGCTGCGCGGCGTGGTGCGCGGTGCGCAGCCGCCCGCGCAGCGCCTCGGTGAGGGCGAGGTGCTGCATGCAGTAGGCGAGCAGCTCGGTGCAGCACGGACCGTCCGCGGCCAGGGCGGCGTCGGTGAACGTCTGCGCCGCCTCGTCCAGCCGGCCGGTGCACAGGCGCACGGTCGCTGTGCCGGCCAGGACGTACATCTGCAGCTCGGGGCGCGCCCACAGGCGCGGTTCGCCGACCTGCTCCATCAGGCGGGTGCCGGCGGTGGTGGCCGCCGCCAGGCGTTCGATGTCACCGGCGAAGAACGCGAGCGCCTGGTGCAGCACGCAGGTGGTCAGGGCGAGCTCCAGCGCCGTGCCCGGCGCCGGTTCGATGCTGTGCCCGGCCATCAGCCGCTCGGCCGTGCCCCGGTCGCCGAGGGCGATCGCGAGCGCGGCGGCGATGACCGTGCCTTCGGCCGTCGCCGGCCGGGCCGGCGCGTCGCCGAGCAGCTCGGCGAGCGGGCCGCGGCGCCCGTCGACCAGGACCGCGCACACGGCGAGGTCCTCCACCAGGATCCGTGCCGCCTCGTCCCAGGCGCCGGCCGCGACGGTCTGCGCGACGGCGCCCGCCAGGTCGCCGGTCGCGGCGAGCCAGCGCGCCACCCGCAGGCGCAGCGCCCGGAGGTCCGGCGACCGTTCCGCGAGCCGGGTGCGCAGCAGGGCGCGCAGGAGCGGGTGGACGCAGTGCACGCGCCGGTCCTCGTCGACGGTGTCGATCAGGGCCCCGGCCGCCACGAGCTGCTCCAGCAGGTGCGCGCCCGACGGCTCGCCGGCGGCGGTCGCCACGACGTCCTCGGTGAACGTGTCCAGCAGGGCGACGCCGTGCAGCAGCTCCAGCTGCGGCGCGGTCAGCTGGTGCAGCACTTCGCCGGTGAGGTACTCGACGACGTGCTCGTGGGCGGCCAGGTCCGGCACCGGGGCGGGCGGGTCCTGCCGCATCGCCAGCGCGCACAGCCGGATCCCGGTGATCCAGCCGCCGGTCTGGCGCATCACGTCGGCGAGGTCACCGTCGGTCAGCTCGACGTCGTGCAGCGCGAAGAGGGTCCGTGCCTCGTCGGCTTCGAGCAGCAGGTCACCGGCGGTGACCTCGCTGAGCTGGTCGGCGAGGCGGTAGCGGTGCAGCGGGAACCTGGGCCGGGACCGGCCGATCAGCAGCAGCCGCAGGCAGCCGGCGTGCCGCACCAGGTAGTCGATCTCGTCGAGCTGGTCCTCGTCGAGCCAGGTCGCGTTGTCCAGCACCAGCAGCAGCGAGCGGTTCCAGGCGGCGAGGGCGGCGGCGACCTCCATGACGCAGTCGTGGTCGGGGGCCAGGTCGGCCCAGCGCTCCAGGAGCCCGGCCGGCAGGATGACCCCGGCGGTGCGCAGCGCCTCGATGAGGTGCCGCCACATCCGGTTCGGCTGCAGCCGGTCGTCGCGGTCCAGGGTGAGCCATGCGACCGGGTCGCCGTCCTCGGCCAGCCACGCGGCCACCAGCTGCGTCTTGCCGCAGCCGGCGGGCCCGGTGATCACGGTGACCGGCAGGTCGGTCAGGTTCCACAGTTCGTCCTGCAGGTCCTGGCGGCACAGTGCCCTCGGCACCACCTCCGGCACGGCGAGCTTCGCGTGCAGCAGCGCCGGCGGCCCGGCCGGGGCACCTGGGTCACCTATGTCACCATGGTCGTGCTGGTCTGTGTGCTGCATGCGCGTCGCCCCCTCAGCGCTGTGCATCTACCAACCGTGTGTGTGTCCCGTGTTTCGTGCCTGTGGCGCCGTCGCCAGCGTCGCCCAGACCACCTTGCCGGTCGCGGTGTGCATCGACCCCCACGCTCTCGCTGTCTCCGCCACGAACCGCAGGCCGATGCCGCGGAAGTCCAGCGCCGTGCCCTTCTCGGGTGCGCGGTCGATCACGCAGGGCAGCGCCGGGTCGCCGTCCTCGACGGCGAGATGCAGCAGCTCCCGGCGCCGCGAGGCGGTCACGGTGAACGGTGTCTGCGCGTGCTCCACAGCGTTGGTCGCGAGCTCCGAGACGATCGACCGGGCCGCGTGCAGCAGGTCGCCCAGGTCCCAGGCGAGCACGGTGTCACCGACGAACGACCGGGCCGCCGACGGTGCCATGGCGCCGGGCTGCAGGTCGAGCCTGACCCGTCCGAACCGCGGTGTCCTGCGAGTGAGCGCGTCCTGTGCGGCGGCGACCGTGGCGTAGATCGGCAGCCGGCTCGTGAGCCCGACGGCGGTCAGCCTGCGCCACAGGGCGTCGCCTGCCACGAGCACGAGCGGGACCGGCGGCCGGACCGCGCCGCCGCGCCGCTCGGCCATGAGGACCGCGCCGACCAGCGCCGGGTCGGGCTCCTTGATCGCCGCCAGGTTGAGCAGGAGCGCCCGCGGGTGCTCCGCCAGGCCCTTGCGCACGGCGGACGCGAGATCGATCCGGACACGCGCGTCCCACGGGCCGTCGAGAATGACCTCGACAGTGCCCTGTTCGACGTCGCCGCGCAGCTCCACCCGTGACTCCATCACGGCAGCCCCACTTCACCATTCATCGCGGTGGATCGGACCCTGCACCTCAGACACAGAGTCTGGCTCATCATCCATCAGGAATTGCGTATCAACGCATGATTTCGTTACTCCAGTGATACTTAATATGTACCGCTGGTCATGTTGAAATGCCGCGAACCGCATCGTCCACCGACAATTCGCCTTTAGAGCCGCCACAACGGACGGGTCGGCATCGACGGCCGCCGTAGCGGTCGGCGGCACCGTCGCGTCGGCCTGGACGAGGCCCGTCGGACCGTCCGCGTGATCGCGGAAGTTTCACGCGCGCGCCACCCGTACCGGCGACGGACACCGCGAATCGTTGACGGATGTCGATGCATTGGGCAGGCTCGCCGCATGTCCGGGACCCGAGCGCTGCTGCCGCCACTTCGACTCGCGTGCGTCGCCGCCACCGCCCTGCTCGCCGGCGCCCTGCTGGTCGCCGTCAACGACGCCAGCGGCAGCGTGCCGCCGGCCGCGGCCGCGGCCGGCGCACCGGCACCGTCGGGCTCGGCAACCCCGAACACCTCACCGTTCCCGCCGGCGCCGCCGTCGAACCTGCGGGTCACCGCCGCGACGTCCACCTCGGTGACGCTGAGCTGGACCGCCTCGACCCCCGGGTGCTGCGCGGTCACCGGCTACGACGTCACCTTCATGCAGGCGTTCTACGACGTCGGCCAGGTCGTCGCCCTCGGCAACGTCACCACGGCCACGATCATCACCGACATCCGGCCGGGCCGGCAGTACACCTTCCAGGTCTCGGCCCACGACGACCTCGGCCACCGCTCCGGCGGGTCGAACCCGGTCGTGGTCGTCACCCCGGTCGTCGACACCGGCCCGGACACGGTGCCGCCGGGCGCGCCGGGCAACCTCGAGGCCGACCCGGCCAGCGGCCCCAGCACCACCCTGACCTGGTCACCGGCGACCGACAACGTGGCGGTGACCGGCTACGACGTCTACCGCTTCGACGGCGTGTTCGTCTCCACCCTGCTGTCCACGGTCACCGGGACCACCTACACCGCCGCGGTCGTGTCGCCGCGCGACCAGTTCTACGTCCGGGCCCGCGACGCGGCCGGCAACGTCTCGATCGCCTCCAACGCGGTCACCGTCTCCGGCGGGACCGGCGGGCCCAGCAGCCCGGCGGCGAGCCCGTCGAGCAGTGCGCCGCCCGTGCTGTCGTGCCGCGCGAGGTTCACCTACACGTCCGTGTGGGCGACCGGCTTCGTCGCCGACGTGACCGTCACCAACACCGGCACCACCCCGATCACCGACTGGGTCATCACCTTCAGCTTCGGCGGCGACCAGCGCATCGGCCAGGCGTGGAACGCCACCTTCAGCCAGTCCGGCGCCGCGGTCACGCTCGCCAGCGCGAGCTGGAACCGGGTCATCCCTCCGGGCGGCTCGGTGACGGTCGGCCTGTACGGCACCCGCACCACGCCGCCCACGCCGCCGCCGACCGTGTACGTCAACGGGGTACCCTGCACCGGCTGACGCCCCCCGCCGGTCCACTCGCCACCACGCCCGAGCCACGTTTCGCCTGGTAAAGTGAACGACTCAAGAAAACGGCGGGAGGTGCGGCGTGCAGCGATTCGTTGCGGTGCGCACCAGCGCCGTCGCCCTGGCGCTGAGCCTGTGCGGGCTGCTGCTGGGGTTGTCGCGGGCGCACGACATGCTGCCGGGCGACACGTTCCAGGTCGCGCGCACCGCGGTCGCGACCGCCGCCACCGGGGCCGAGACGCCGCACGGCAGGAAGCTGCCCGAGCCGCGGCAGTCCCGCACCGACGCGCCGCACTGGCTCGCGGTCCTGCCGGCCATCACCGGCCTCGAACCACAACTGCGGGCGGTGTGCGCCGCCCCCATCGCCGTGACCCTCCACGATGGACGGTCGGCGGGGACGCCGGGCTGCCGGGGTCCACCCACCTCCTGACGCACGAGACGACACCTGTCCCACAGCCGTGACCCGCCGGGTCGACGGTCTCGTTGCGTTGTCCTTTCGGAGGTTTCCGTCATGTACCGTATATCACCGCGTCCGCGTCATTTCGTCACGCCGCACGGCCCGCCGGGCCGCCCGTGAGCGCCCTCGCAGCGATCGCGATCTTCACGGTCGCGTTCATCCTCATCGCCACCGAGAAGGTCCACCGGGTGGCCGTGGCGCTGTTCGCCGCCGGCATGATGGCGCTGCTGGGCCTCGTGCCGGGCAAGGACGTGTTCTTCTCCGAGCACGCCGGCATCGACTGGAACGTCATCTTCCTGCTGCTCGGCATGATGATCATCGTCGGGGTGATCAAGCAGACCGGGGTGTTCGAGTTCCTCGCCATCTGGGCGGCGAAACGCTCCGGCGGGCGGCCGTACAAGCTGCTCGTGCTGCTCATGGTCATCACCGCGGTCGCGTCGCCGTTCCTGGACAACGTCACCACGATCATGCTGGTGGCGCCGGTGACCGTGCTCGTGTGCCGCAAGCTGGGGATTCCCGCCGCGCCGTACCTCATCGCGGAGGCCCTCGCCTCGAACATCGGCGGCGCCGCCACGCTCGTCGGCGACCCGCCGAACATCGTCATCGGCAGCCGGGCCGGCCTGTCGTTCAACGACTTCGTGGTCCACATGGCCCCGATCGTCGTGATCCTGTTCGCGCTGTTCATCCTGCTGGCCTGGGTCATGTTCCGGAAGCGGTTCGAGTTCCACCCGGAGCGCGTCGCCGAGGTCATGGCCATGGACGCGCGGTCGTCGATCACCGACGGGCGGCTGCTGGTCCGTTGCCTGGCGGTGCTCGCGCTGGTCGTCACCGGGTTCGCGCTGCACGCCGTCATCCACGTCGAGCCGGCCATCATCGCGCTGCTCGGCGCGGGGCTGATGGTCCTCGTGGCGCGGGTCGACACCGCCGTCTACCTGCAGGAGGTGGAATGGTCGACGCTGGTCTTCTTCATGGGCCTGTTCGTCATGGTCGGCGGCCTCGTCGAGACCGGCGTCATCCACAACATCGGCACGTGGGCGACCGGCCAGGTCGGCGACGACTACTTCCTCGCCGCGACCGGGCTGCTGTTCGGCTCGGCGGTGCTGGGCGCGTTCTTCGACAACATCCCGTACGTGGCGACGATGGCCCCGATCGTCGAGGACATCGTCGCGACCACCGCCGACCCGGCCACCGGCCAGTCGCTGTGGTGGGCGTTCGCGCTCGGCGCGGACTTCGGCGGCAACGGCACCGCGGTCGCGGCCAGCGCCAACGTCGTCGTGCTCGGTATCGCGGCCCGTTCCGGCGAGCCGATCAGCTTCTGGCAGTTCACCCGCTACGGCATCGTCACCACCGTGATGACCACGGTCATCGCATGGGTTTACGTGTGGCTGCGGTACTTCTCGTGACGGCTCAAGGAGGCGCCATGCACACCACCACCAGCGTGCTGCACGTCCTGACCGCGTCGGACGGCCACCGCGTCGGCGTCGCCCGGCACGCCGACGGCCACCGGGAGCTCCTCGTGCACGACCCGGCCGACCCGGCCTCCCGCCGCACCGGCGTCCTGCTCACCGCGGCGGAGGCCGAGGTCCTGGCCGGCGTGGCCGGCGCGGCCGGGCCGATGACCGTCTGCGCGCGGCTGGACCGGCACGACGACGGCATCTGCGTGCTGCAGGTGCTCATCGGCGCCGGCTCGCCGCAGGTGGGTCGGCCCCTGGCCGGCACCGGCGTCGACGGCACGGTCATCGCCGCGGTCGTGCGCGGCGAGCAGGTGCTGCCGCCGCCCGGCCCGGGCTTCCGGTGCCAGGCCGGCGACATCGTCGTCATCGTCGGCTGCCCCGACGCCGCGTTCGACGTGATCGACGCGGTGACGGCGACGGCGGCCTGAACCGGGGCGCCGCGGTCCTGCCCAGGTGCGGCGGGACCGCGGCGCTCGGGTGCTACCCGTCCCGTTCCAGCAGGCGTGGCCGTCAGGTGCGCTATCCGGCCTCGTGGATGTCGATGACGGCCGCCGGGCATCGGGCCGCCGCCTCGTACGCCGACTCGTGGTGCTCGTCGGCGGGGTGCTCGGCCAGCAGCACCACGACGCCGTCGTCGTCGCGCTGGTCGAACACGTCGGGGGCGACGAGCGCGCAGACGCCGGAGCCGATGCACCGCTCGGCGTGGACCTCGACCCGCATCAGCCCTCCGTCTCCAGGGCCGGCACGATCTCGTCCCAGGCCGCGGGCACGGCGACCGGGCCGAGCACGGCGCTGTTGGTCTTGAACCTGATCTCCTCGAACGGCACCGCCAGGCGCAGCGTCGGGATCCGCCGCGGCACGGTGCCCAGCACGGCGGTGAGCTCGAGGCGGGCCAGCTGCTGCCCGACGCACTGGTGCGGGCCGTGGCCGAAGCCGAGGTGCGCGCCGCTGGCGCGGCCGATGTCGAGCCGGTCGCCGTCGGGGTGCAGGGCGCCGTCGCGGTTCGCCGACTGGATGGCCACGACCACGAAGTCGCCGGCCTTGACGGGCTGCCCGGCGATCTCGGTGTCCCGGGTGACCTCGCGCAACAGGCCGCCGCCGACGCCGAGGTAGCGGACCAGCTCCTCGGCGGCGTTGCCGGCCAGGGCCGGGTCGGCGCGCAGCCGCCGCAGCTCCTGCGGGTGCTCCAGCAGCGCGACGATGCCGTGGCTGATCAGGCTGGCCGTGGTGTCGTAGCCGGCGAGCAGCAGCGCGGCGGACATCGACACCAGCTCGGTGTCGGTGAACGGGCGGTCGGTCTGGTCGCTGCGCACGATCATGCGGCTGATGACGTCGTCGCCGGGGTCGGCCCGGCGGGTCACGACCATCATGTACAGGTACTCGAACAGCGGCCGCAGCGCCGCGGCGACGTCCTCGGCGCTGGACGCGCCGGCGTTGAGCGCCTCGGCGGCCCGCTGGAACAGCGGCCGGTCGGCCTCCGGCACGTCGAGCAGCTCGGCGATGACGGCGGTGGTGACGGGCCGGGCGAACGCCGAGTACAGGTCGACGGGTGGTGGCGTGTTCGCCAGTACGTCCAGCTGCCGGTCGACGATCTTCTGCACGAGCGGGCGCAGCTGGTTGATCCGCTTCATGTTGGACACCTCGGGCGCCATGTGCCGGCGGAACCGCAGGTGCTCGGCGCCGTCCATGCGCGGGAACTCGCCCTCCCCGACGGGCACGTCACGGCCGCCGAACCCGAGCAGGATGTGCGCGGCGACGCCGGCCCGGTTGCTGAACAGCTCCGGCTCGCCGAGCACGTACCGCACGTCGGCGTACCGGCTGACCAGCCACGCGTCCACGCCCGTCGGGCAGGCCACCTTGATCACCGGATGCCCGGCGCGCAGATCCTCGTACTCCGGCGGCGGCCCGAACGGGCAGTTCCGCTCCCCCGGCAGCGGCAACGGCGGCAGCGCCCCGGTCTCGTCCTCGCTGACAGCAGTCATCACATGACCCCCGATGGTTCGGCACCCGGCAACAACGATCCATCTTCATCGAAGCATCGACGCGGCGCTACGGGTATCGCGCCACGTTTTCACTCCGGCCGACGCGATGTGCCGGCAGGCTGGGCACACGCCCTGCCGACCACCGTCGCGACGCGGAAACGGTCGAGGCTCTGGTCATCCTCCGCCGCACCGGTAGCGGTTGGACGTTCGACGCTGTGCGGGTCGGGCGTCCGGCGACCGCGGCGGCCGTTTCGGCGGCACCGCCGTACCGGCGAGCCCACGACCGTGGTGGTTCGGTCGATGCCTGGCGACGGCGTGCAATCGTAGCGTTGCAGAATGGAGCAGGCCGACCCGGACGACACTTCCGCCCACCGCCTCGATGCCCTGCGCGACCTGCATAGACGTATCGGACAACTCAGCGACCGTGAGCCGGCGGTCCTCCTCTGCCTCGCCACCGCCGAGCGGAGGGTCACCGCGGGCGAGCCGGCGGCCGGGACGTTGGACGAGCCGAACCGCTGGTTCGAGGACGTCCGGTCACTGCTGGACGACGCCGGAGCGGTGCTGGGGTCGCCGTGCGGGAGCATCACCCAGGCCCGGCTCACGATCGACGCCGCCGAGCGCGAGTTGCTGCAGGTGATGGCCAGGCAACGCGCGGAGTCCGCCCGCCGGCAGCGCCGCGAGGCGATCCTTGAGGAGGCCCGCCGGCAGCTCAGCCAACTGGGCGACGACGACCCGGATGAGGTGATCCGCACCGCCGGCCTGACCGCCGGACCCGACGACGGGGCGTCCTTCGCCGTCGCGGCGGACGAGCGGTTGTCCGCGGCGGCCGGCGCGGACGTCGCCACGGTCGCCGCAACCGGCGCACCGGCGGCAGATACAGGCCCTGATGAGCCCGCGGATCCGGGCGGCCGGACGGCATTGGCCGAGGTGTCGCCGACCAGCACGGCCACGGTCGAAGGCCTGCCTGGCGGCCTGCCGACGGCCGTCGCGGCGCCGGACTCCCCGCAAACGCCTGCCACGTACAACCCGGCGCCCGGGCCCGTCGCCTTCAGCCCTGTCGTACTCGGTCCCGTGCAGCCGGCCGCACCCGCGCAACGGCAGACCCCGGCCGTCACCGCGGACCCGGATGCGGTGTCACCGGCTCCGGCAGCCGTTGCGCAGTACGCACCGGCGGCGCCGGCGACCCCGCCCGGCGGCGTTGCCCCGGAGGCATCCACCGCCGCGGCGGACGTCGATCTCCCGGAAGCCGAGGAACATCTGCGGGCGCACGAGTCCGCCACCTGGCCGCTTGTGGTCGCGGACCTCATCGACCAGGGACGCGAGGACCTCGCGTGGCTGACGGCCGAGGCCGACGACCAGTCCAGAGCACGCCAGCGGACGCTGGCCTTCTTCACCGCTGCCATGCGCTGCGACCTGGACAACCTGGAGAGTTCGTTGCCCGCGGACCTCATGGAGGAGCCGGAGGGCATGGACGAGGCCGCCGTGCTGCTCGCCGCGTGCCTGCGCTTCGGGCTGTCCGCCGGCTACTCACCGGTCGGCCTGCCGCGGCTGGTGGAGCGCGCCGACATCCAGCACGAGCCGCTGCGGGCCGTGGTCGCGGTCGCGGTCGAAGCGGTCAAGCACGGCGGCCGGCGCGCCTCCGCCGATGACGGCGGCTACGACGAGCTGCTCAAACAGTGGGCAGCGCTGGCCCCGCAGGCCACCTCGCTGAAGGAGACGCTGAGCCGGGCCAACGTGGTGTTTCCCCGGGCCAGCAACGTCCTGCATCACCTGGTGCGGGACAACGAACGACTCGGTCGCGCACTGGCCGACCTGGCCCTGCTCGCCGCGGCCGGACCGTCGGCGGCGACCGGCGGCGACCCACGACTCGACGAGCTCAAGGATGTCGTGCACATCCTGGGCAACAGCGCCACGGTCAATGCGCTGATCACCGCGGCCGACCAGGCGTTGAGTTCGCCACAGCAGCTGAAGCAGCCGATCCAGGCGAAGGCGAGGACCCGTCTGCTGCAGTTGGTCGATGAGGTCCGGCGTCTGCTGGCCCATGGGCTCGCGGTGGCGGCCCGGCTCCGGCAGGCCCGCCGACCGGCGGACCTGTTCGACATGGACGCGCTGCGCCGGGCCGGGGAGAGCTACGTGCCGCCACCGGCGCCACGGACGCTCGGTGAGGCCGCGCTGCATCGGCTGGCGTTGTGGATCCGGCAGGACCCGGCGCCGACCGGCCCCTGCAGCCTTCAGGAGGTCCGGCGGCGTGCGCTGCGGCTCGTGTACGAGGTCGACCAGGACGTCAACGGCGATCCCACGCATCCGCTGCGCCCGGAACATCTGTACGGCGCACTGCACGGCCGCACCGTGGAGGAGGCGGTGCGAGGGTACCTGGACCGAGGCAACGTCCGTGCCGCCCGGGAACTGCTCGGCGACGAGGAGTCCGACATCGTCGAGCGGTACGCCGACACGCTCAACCGGGCACACAACGCCGCCGTCAAGGCAACCGACGTCGCGATCGCGAAGCTGCGCTCACTCGGATCGGACGAGCTGGCGCGGTCGCTGGAGAGCGAACTCGACGACTGGCGCATCGCGCCGGTGGACCGCTACGACCTGGCCAGGGCACCGCTCGCGGAGATGGGTGCACGGGCGGCGCGGGCCATGACCGAGTACCGCGCGGAGTTGGAGAGCAGACTGGCGGTGCTTGCCGCGCCCCGCGACGACATCGAACGGATCCGGCGGGTGCTGGACCGCAACGACGAGGTCACCGCCGAGGAGTTCATCACCAAACTCAAGAGCGGCGAGCCGCTGCCGGAGGCGGTGTCCGTGGGGCGTCGCGGCGACTTCGACGAGTTCTTCCCGGCTGTGGTCGAGCACGCGGCGGAGACGGCGGCGAAGGCGGGGCCGCACGAACGCCCGGAGGAGGCGGTGCTGCAGAGCATCATCGACCTGGCCGGCGGCCAGCAGCCGCAGGTCGGCAGCCTGCGCGAGGGCCTCAGCTCGTGGAAGCAGCTCTACCAGCTGTACTACACCCGCAAGCGCGACAACAAGGGCGAGATCCGGTTCCGCAATGCGCTCGCCGACGTGCTGCGGATGTTGGGGCTCAACCCACTGAGCAGCAACAACTCCTTCCAGGACGTCACCGACGCGCCGCGGACCCGGATCGCGGCCTACGAGGTGCGGGCCCGGCCGCTGGACAGCTCGTACGTGCCTCAGCTGGGCACGCAGGCGAACGGTCGGTACACGGTCATTCTGGTGTTCGAGCGGTCCACCACCCCGGGCCGGCTGCTGGACCTGGTGCCGGAGCGGGGCCGCACGTCGGCGCACCTCATTCTGTACTTCGGCATCATGTCGGTGGAGCAGCGGCTAAAGCTGCGCCAGCACAGCATCCCGACGTCGGGCAAGGGGTCACCGACCCTGGTGATCGACGAGGCGGTCATCGGTTGGCTGGCGACCCGGCAGGAGGCCGGTTTCCAGGCGACGCAGGAGGTGACGCTGCCGTTCACGTCGATCAACCCGTACACGCCCTTCGCCGGTGGCGACGTGCCCAGCGAGGTCTTCGTCGGCCGTGAACGGGAGCGGGAGGCCGTCGAGCGGGCGCTTGGATCCATGTTCGTGTACGGCGGCCGCCAACTCGGCAAGTCGGCGCTCCTGCGCAGGATCGAGAAGCTGTACACGGAACCGCTCGTCCGTGGGCGGACCGGCCGCAGGGTCGCGCTGTACCTGGACCTGAAGTCCGAGTCGATCGGTGAGGCCCGCAAGCCCGAGGAGCTGTGGACCCTGTTGATCCGCCCGCTCAGCCAGCTCGGGGTGCTGCCGGACGGCCGTCACATCCTGCCCGACCGGGTGTCCCAGCTGATCGGGGAATGGCTGGACCGGGACGAGGCCAACAGCCTGCTGCTCCTGCTCGACGAGGCCGACATGTTCCTCGCCGCCGACGCCGCCCCCGATGAGAACGGCAGGGGTCAGTTCCGCACGTTCCAGCGGCTCAAGAATCTGATGGAACGCTACGGCCGCCGGTTCAAGCCGGTGTTCGCCGGTCTGCACCAGGTGCAGCGGTTCTACGACCTGTCCAACACCCCGGTCGCGCACGGCGGCGCGGACATCCTGATCGGGCCGCTGCGTCCGCTGGAGGTCCGGGAGCTGGTGGAGCGGCCGATGCGGGCCATCGGTTACGACTTCGAATCTGACGACCTGGTGTGGAGGATCGCGGCGCTGACGAACTACCAGGCGAGCCTGGTCCAGATCTTCTGCGAGGCGCTGATCGACAATCTGCAACGCCGCACGGTGCGCCGGGCGGGACGGATCGTCATCACCAGTGAGGACGTCGACGGCGTGTACGCCAATCGGGCCGTGCGGGACCTCATCGCGCAGCGGTTCCGGTGGACGATCAACCTGGACACCCGCTACCGCGTGATCGCCCTGGTGGTGACGGTACTCAGCCTGGAGGACGGGCAGCCGGGCAGCA
The DNA here is from genome assembly GCF_040654515.1 of Dactylosporangium sp. NPDC050688. NCBI lineage: Bacteria > Bacillati > Actinomycetota > Actinomycetes > Micromonosporales > Micromonosporaceae > Dactylosporangium > Dactylosporangium sp. NPDC050688. Next base: position 88,102 of record NZ_JBFAIC010000021.1, on the reverse strand, counting down.
CGTTCTCCGTCGATGACCTGCGAACATACTGCGCCGCCTCGTGGCCCAAGGGGTTCGCGGAGGATGAACTGCGCGGCAAGGACTTCGTGCGCTATCTCGACGAGATGGTCGGCCTCGGCGTGCTGCACCGCAGTGGCGAGCACTACGGCATCCGGTCGCCGAACGTGGTCGCGCTGCTGGGCACGAAGAAGGCTTTGGACCAGGAACTGCGGGAGGCCTCGACGCATTTCGAGCTTCCGTACGAGTACAACCCCAACATGAGCCGCATGGTGGTCGGCAAGGAGTGGGAGCGCTCGCCGCTGACCGACGCCGACCTCGCTGACCTCATCGGCGAGAAGGAGGACAAGGCACGCAACCTGTCGCGCGTCCGTCGCGCGGGTCGGCAGTACAAGGTAGCCGTGGTGACCGGTACACCCGCGCTCGGTATCGACCGGGTCGGCGCCGTGCTGCACCGGATGGCCGAACAGCAGCAACTGGACCTGATCCCGGTACCACTGGCGGAGCTGCACCAGCACTTCGAGGACGGCAAGAAGCACCGGTTGCTGCTCGTCGAGGCGGATCACCGCGCGGATGTGGACCTCGCGGGCACGCTGCTCGACATCGGCGCATGGATCCGGGAGCGGCTCACCGTCAGGGTGATCGTGGTGGCCCGGTTGCGGACGGCAGCACCGCTCGCCGTGCCCGCCGGCGACGCCTTCCTGCACGTCCGGCTCGGGCGCTGGCCGATGGAGGCGTTGCGCGCCTGGCACGACTTCCCGTTCGAGACGGTGGCACTGCGACGCAGGGTGCACGAGCTGACGTCGGGTTGGCCGATGCTGCTGGAGCGGGCCGCCGAGCAGGTGAACAGCGGCCGCTCCACGGATGACGTCCTCGGCGGGCTGCGTCACCCGTTCAGCACTCCGGAGCAGGCGACACGATTCCTCGACGACGTCGGTATCGACGAGCGCCTCCGGCCGGTGGCCCGCGCCTGGGCGGAGAACAGCAGCGACCCCGGCGACGAACGGCACATGGTGGCGTTCACCCGAGCCGATCTCGAGCCCGTGCTCGGCGAGGCCGGCGTGTTCCTGGACCGGATGCAGCTCCTCGACGTGGCGCATACGACCGAGGCGGGTTGGGTCCTTGACGGCGTGGTCGCCGAAGCCCTGACCGTGGCGGGTTGACATGGACGACTCCGTGTGGAGGCTGCCGGGCCCTGACAGGCTGGTTGCGCAGGTCACCGAGGAGGTGCAGCGGGGACGGCACGTAGCTGTCGTCCTTCCCGCACAACGGGCCGCTGAGTCGTCCTTCGTCGACGGTCTGGTGTCCGCCATCGTGCACGCCCTGCGCGCGGCCGGCGAGGAGCCCCGCCGTTCACGGCCCTTCGAGGCGGGACTCACGCCACTGCGGTGGCTCGCGGAATGTCTCGTCTTCGGCGATGAGCTGCCGGTTGTCGTCGGCGACCTCCTCGACCACGAGGACGCGACGGCACGAACCGCGGTGCTGAACTGCACCGGTCACCATGCGCCGGACCCCACGGCCGTCGCCGACCTGATGACCAGACTCACCGCGGCCTCCAGGCCGCGACCCGCGACCCTGCGGCCGCGGGTGGTGGTCGTGGGCACCCGGGACATGCTGCCGCTGCTGGGCACGGAGACCGCGGACGTGACGTTCGAGGCACTGTGGTGGTGGGGCCGGCTCACGCGTTGGGACGTCGCTTGCCGGCTGGCGCCGCTCGTTGGCAGCGCGAACGTCGAAGGCGTGCTGCGCGACGTACGGCTGGAGACGATCGTCGAGGTGTGCCGTTGGGACCTCGATCTGGCGCAGTACCTGGCTCGGGCGTGGGACGGCGATCCGCAGAGCCTGACCTCGACGATCAAGGACCAAGCGGCCGTGCCACCGCTGGCGGACCCGCATGACGGCGGGCGCCGGCAGGCGGAGACGACCTGGCCGCACGCCGACGTCGCGCATCTGTGGGACCTGGGCCATCTGGAGCTGTGGCAGAACGAGCACAGCCCGAGCCCGCACGCGCTCGCCGCCCTTCCCGCCGCGATTGAACACAGCGTCTGGGCGGCACAGTCACGCGTCCTGCTGCCCTGGATCGAGACGAAGCGGCAGTTGCTGGTGCGAGCGCTGATCCAGCGGTTCGGTGAGGCGCAGGTGAACACTGCCGCCGACAGATCCGGCCAGGATCAGAGCCCGATCGAGGTCGGCCGGCTGTTCTCCGTCGTGCGTGCCCTGCCGACCCACAACGACGCGGTTTGGCGGGATGCGAGCCGGCAGCTGAAGTCCGCCCGCAACAGGCTGGCGCACCTGCAGATCCTCAACCTCACCGAACAGGCGCGGCTGGCCGATTCCTGCGGGGGCCTTTTCTGAGGCCGGACGGACCCGGCCGGTCCGCTCGGGTCGGCGACGGGACGATGGTCCTCGCCGCCGCCGTCATCGGGTGGCCGGCCGTCCCGCACTGGCGCGGTCGGACCGGTTACGGCACGCGGTAACCGTGGAACCGCAGGGACTTGCGGATGACGAAGCCGAGCCGTTCGTAGCACCGGATCGCGCCGGTGTTGGCGGCCGCGACGTGCAGGAACGCCCGCTCGCCGCGGGCCGCGATCCGCTCGGCGGCGGCGCGGACGACCCGGGACGCCAGCCCGCGGCCGCGGGCGTGCGGGGCGCCGCGGAGCACGGCCCTGCCTGCTCGGCGGCGGCCAGGCGGGCAGGGCCACCGCCCTGATCGAGGAGTTCCCGCAGCGGCATGCCCCGGTGTGACCGCCGGGCCCCCGCCGGTCACAGCAGGCCCTGGGCGTGCAGTTCGACGTTCCGGTCGTCCGCGGCGAGCCGGGCGTTCGTCACCACCGACAACCACACCGACGTCGGCAGCAGCTGCAGCAGGAGCGTGGTCTCCGTCCATGCCACGCCCCAGTATTCCAACGACGCCGGCGGCGCCGCCGACGTGCCGCCGCGTGTGCGCTCACATGAGCTTCCATCTGGTGATTGACGGACGTCAGTGTGAGCGATAACAATCGATCCAGCCGCCCGGAACCGCCGATCCGGGCATCACTGACATGGACACCAGCCGATGCCGCATGCGGTCCGTCTCCTCGCGCTCCTCGCCCTGCTCACCGGGCTGGCCGCCGCCGCGGCCACCGAGCCCGCGCCCGAACCGGTGCCGGTGCCCGTCGCCGTGACCGGCACTCAGGTGCCCGTGCCGCCCCCGCCGATGGGGTGGGCCTCCTGGAACACGTTCGCCGCGAAGATCAACGCGAACGTCATCAAGGCGCAGGCCGACGCGCTGGTCTCCTCCGGGCTGGCCGCCGCCGGGTACACGTACGTCAACATCGACGAGGGCTGGTGGCAGGGCACCCGCGACGCCGCCGGCAACATCACCGTCGACACCGCCGAGTGGCCCGGCGGGATGGCCGCGATCGCCGACTACCTGCACGCCAAGGGCCTCAAGGCCGGCATCTACACCGACGCCGGGCGCGACGGCTGCGGCTACTACTACCCGACGGGCCGGCCGGCGGCGCCGGGCAGCGGCAGCGAGGGCCACTACGCGCAGGACATGCTGCAGTTCTCCCGCTGGGGCTTCGACTTCGTGAAGGTCGACTGGTGCGGCGGCAGCGCCGAGGGCCTGGACCCGCAGTCCACGTACCGCGCGATCAGCGCCGCGGTCACCGCCGCCGCCGCGACGACCGGCCGTCCCCTGACCCTGTCGATCTGCAACTGGGGCGTGCAGAGCCCGTGGAACTGGGCGCCCGGCATGGGCACCATGTGGCGCACCAGCACCGACATCATCTACTACGGCCAGACCGCGACGCAGGCCATGGTGCTGGCCAACTTCGACCAGGGCATCCACCCCGCGGCACAGCACACCGGCTACTACAACGACCCCGACATGATGATCGCCGGCATGCCGGGGCTGACCGCGGCGCAGAACCGTACCCACCTGGGGCTGTGGGCGATCTCGGGCGCGCCGCTGCTCATCGGCGACGACGTCGCCACCATGGACGCGACCACCCTCGCCACGCTGCGCAACCCCGAGGTCATCGCGGTCGACCAGGACCCGCGCGGGCTGCAAGGCGTGAAGGTCGCGCAGGACGCGCAGGGCCGGCAGGTGTACGGCAAGGTGCTGTCCGGCTCGGGCCGGCGCGCCGTGCTGCTGCTCAACCGCGCGTCCACGGCCGCGGCGATGACCGTGCGCTGGGCGGACCTCGGGCTCGCCGCCACGGCCGCCACCGTGCGCAACCTGTGGTCGGCGCAGAACGCGGGCAGCTTCACCACCTCGTACACGGTGAACGTGCCGGCGAACGAGTCGGTGCTGCTGACCGTCACCGGCACCGAGGCCGCCGCGAGCACGTACGAGGCCGAGGCGACCGGCAACACCCGCACCGGCGCCACGGTCGTCGCCTGCACCGGCTGCTCCGGCGGCGCGAAGGTCGGCGGGGTCGGCAACGGCGGCACCCTGCGCGTCAACGCCGTCACCGCCGCCGCGGCCGGTCTCGCCGTGGCGACTGTCGCCTACACCAACGGCGACACCGCGACCCGGACCGCGACGCTGCAGGTGAGCGGCCAGCCGTCCACCGTGGTCGCGTTCCCGCCGACCGGGTCGTGGACCACCGCCGGCACCGTCTCGGTCATCGTGCAGCTGGCCGCCGGCGCGGCGAACACCCTGACGTTCGGCAACGCCGCGGCGTGGGCGCCGGACCTCGACGCGATCGAGGTCCGTGCGCTGCCCGGTGCGTCGGCGCCGGCCACCGTGCGCATCCAGGGCGTGCAGTCGGGCCGCTGCCTCGACGTCAACAACTCCAGCACCACCAACGGCGTCCAGCTGCAGCTGTGGGACTGCAACGGGCAGGGCAACCAGGCGTGGACACAGACGCAGAGCCGGCAGCTGACCGTGTACGGCAGCAAGTGCCTGGACGCGTACAACAACGGCACCACCAACGGCACGAGCGTCGTCATCTGGGACTGCAACGGCCAGGCGAACCAGCAGTGGAACGTCAACGCCGACGGCACGATCACCAGCGCCCTGTCCGGCCTGTGCCTGGACGCCAGCAACCGCGGCACCGCCAACGGCACGAAGATCATCCTGTGGGCGTGCGGCTCGGGCACCAACCAGCGCTGGACGCTGACCTGAGGCGGCAGGCCCTCAGGCGAGCATGGCCACCTGACCGGTGGCGTGACGCAGCTGCAGCAGTTGGACTCCGAGGAGGCGGCCGCATGCAACGACCTGCAGACCGGGGCCGTAGCGGCAGTCACCGGCCGGGGGTCGACCGCTCCACCCGCCGCGTTCAACGCCGGTTCGGGGCTCCGCCCGCCTGCAGCAGGGTGTCGAACCGCCGGACCAGATCGGCGCCGGTCATCCCCGCAGCGGTGAACTCGTGCACCTCGCCGCCGGTCATCCCGACCGTGACCCGCACCCGCTCCCCGTCCTCGGCGCTGCGTGCCCAGGCGATACCGGTCAGCGGCAGGTCCGGCGCCGCCGTCCCGCTGCGGATCGCCCGTCCGGTCCAGCTGGACAGCGCCATCCCCGCGACGGCCGTCACCGCGGCGGCGATGGCGAGGAGGCCGGCGCCGGCGAACAGGATGCTGCCGGCTCGGCCGTTAACGGCGCTGCCGACGCCCATCGCGGTCAGTGCGACGGCCACGGCGGCGAACGCGGCGCCGCCCGCCCGGCGCAGCAGCACGGACTGCCGGGCGGAGTGACGGATCAGGTACACGCCGCCGTCCGTGAACCACAGCGTCGCCATCGTTCCGTCCGCCGTCTCGACCCCACGTAGCTGCACGCTGCCACGGTACGCGCTGCCGCAGCGGCGCCGGTCACGACGGTGGCGCGGGGCAGGTCCCGACATGCCGTGCTGGACGCGCCGGTATTGACCATGTCGACAAGGTCTTCGCGCCGGCGAGGAGGCGTTCACCGGGCCGGATCGTCCGTCGTCGCGGCGTCAATCGACCGACAGGATACGCAGTGACCAGCGGGTCGAGAACCAGCCCTCGTCACGCAGAACAGCGACCACGCGTCCTCCACCCGGGGCGACGGCGAGGTCTCCGTAGTCACCGGCCGCGACCCGGCGGACCTTCCCGCCGTCGAGCAGCCACAGGCCGGCCTTGCCGTCGATCTCACCGGCAATCGCGACGCGGTCACCGTCCACTGCCAGGCCGCCCGGCTTGCGTACCCCTCGCCGCAGCACCGAGTCCCGTCCTGGGCCGTCATGGCGGCAGACCGAGAACGTCCCCGCCGGTCCGGCATCACCCGTGCCGCAGCTCGTGCTCAGGTAGATCACGCTGCCACCGGCCGTAACGGCTGGGAACCTGGCCTCGGCACCGCCGAAACACTCCGCCGCCGACTCCTTGAACGCCCGGATGCCGCCGCCGCACGAGCTCGCACGCGAATATCCGGTCCCGGCATCGGCGTCCCACGCCACTCCCCAGCCGTCGTAGTCGACAGTCGCAACCGGTGTCGTCGCATCGTCCCGGACGTTCATCCGGACGAGTGCGGCCTTGGTCAGCTCGACATCGTCGCCGCACGGCACGATCAGCCCGATGTCCTGCCCGCCCAGCGGGACCAGCGCCGACGCCGACGCATCCACGTCCTCCGGGTCGCGGCAGCTCGGACGCGCCACAGGGATCCGCTCCGGGCGCCCGCCGGCGCGGACCCGCACCAGCGCCGTCGTCGAGTCGGAGTCCGTGGCCGACACCTCGAGGAAGAAGATCGAGTCGTCGACCCAGGTCGCCGAAAAGTACGAGAGCTTCGTCGACCCGGTGATCTCCCCCTCGGGCGCGCCGCATCCTGACACCGCGACCGGCCCGATCAGCAGGCCGGCCGCAGCAGCGATCCGCGCGGCGACTGCCAGCATGCTGCCACCGGGCGCCGCGCCTGCCGACGTCATCGCCGAACCATACCTGCACCGAGCCTGGGCTTTCGCCAAGCGCTTGATCAAGGGTTGTGGCCCGCCGACCGCCAGGCCGATGTACTGGTGAACACTGCGACCGATCCGTCCGGTTCGGCCTATGGTCGCTCCAGCTTGCCGCGCTCCTCCATCTTCCGCACGACCGCAAGCGCGGCTTCCAAAGACAGCCCGGTCAACTGGCGAACCATTTTCACTGCCTGTATCCGCTGACCAGACCTGGCCATCTGTTCGGCGGCCTCCATACTGGGTTCGATCGGAGACCGCGATCGGCCGGGAGACTTGTCAGCATTCGAGGTGCCCGAGCCGCGGAGCCTTCCGAGGGCGTAGCCCGATATCAGCAGAACAATGATGACGCCGGTCGTCCAGGGCCAGCCGGCGAATCTCGGCCTGCCTGTCAACAGCGACACCACCTGCGCCAGCGTCGAGACGCCAGCACTGACAAAGCATCCGTAGACGAGCCCCCGGGCGATACGCCGGCCCAACTCCCCGATGCGCTGACTCATCGGCATGCGGTCCACGCCTCTTTTCTTCGTCCGGCTGGGTGCTGCTGACCGACCTCCCGAACTCCATCGACGCTACCGCAGGGACACCCCGGATCGGTGATGACATCGTCGGGGATGAAGCGGTCGCCGCGCACCTCCACCCGCCTGCCCGGTGGTCGGCGACATTGCCGGTGGTCGGCAACTGGACCGGCGTCACGTTTGCCGACCGCTCCCGATGTCGGTCGCCGGCCGGTCGCCGATGCTGGAGGTTCCTTCGGTACTTCGCACGCGGGGTGGTGATCATGGTGACTGGTGTGGTGCACGGCGGGCGAACCGCTGTCCCGGTCGCCGCATGCCCCGTGGTGAGGGGACGTCTCGGGCTCGCGCGCCCGTTGCGGCCGTCGTCACCGCCCGGCTCCGGCCGGTATGGCGTGACGACCGCCGTTCGCTGACCGCCGGTCCATCTACGGCCGCACGCGGTAACCACCGGTCGATTGACCCGTGGTCCGTGCGGCCCGGCAATCCCCCCGTCCCCGTCATGGGGCGCGTTCTGGCATCCGAGAGGAGAGCCCCATGTTCACCCACCCCTCCGGCGATGCAGCGCCGCACGGGCCGTCGGCCGTCGGGCTCGACCTCGGCGGCGCGGGCACCAGGATCTGGGCGTCGGGCCACGGCCTGCTGCAGGTCAGCTATCCCGGGACGCCGAGGACGCCGGGGCACGGTCCGGTCGTCCGGGGCCGGATCACCGACGCGGAGGCGATGTGGGCGTTGCTGTCGGGCCTTCGGACCGCCCGGCGGCGCCCGCTGCCCGGCGGCGCCGTGATCGTGGCGTGCCGGCCCGTGGGCAGCGACCCCCAGCTGGAGGCGGTGCGCGGGCTGCTGACGGCGGTGTTCGAACCGGCGCGGCTGCTGTTCATCGACACCGTACGCGCGGCGGCGATCGGCGCGGGCGCGGCCTCGGCGCCGCTGCTGATCGCCGACATCGGCGCGCACCTGACCGAGGTCGCCGTGCTCGCGGACGGCGTGACCGTCGCGGCCCGGCGGCGTGACGTCGGGCTGCACGACGACACCGGCGGGCCGGATCCTGACGCGGCCGTCGTCACCGCCGTCGCCGAACTCGTCCGTCACGTGTGCCGGACAGCCAGTGACCGCGAGGCCGTCGCCGCGGCGGTCCGTGGTGGTCTGCTCCTTGTCGGTGGCGGTGCGGCCCGGCCGCGGCTGGCCGCCCGCATCGCCGGCGCCACGGGCACCCCAGTGCGCCGTCCCGCCGCGCCGCATCTGGCCGCGGCGCGCGGCGCCGGCCTGGCCGCGCTCGCCGCGCTGCGCCGCAGCGCCGTGCGGTCCTGACCGGCGCGGCACACCGCTTCCGACCCACCGGCGCGACCGGCGCAACACACCGTTTCCGACAGGCCGGCGCGACCGGTACAGCACACCGTTTCCGACATGCCGGCGCGGCCGGCGCAACACACCGTTTTCCGGCACGCCGGCTCGACCGGCGCAACACACCGTTTTCCGGCACGCTGATGGGAGATCCACATGAACGTCGACACCGCTCCGAACCTCGACACGGTGCGGCAGACGCTGCAGGACCAGCTGCGGCAGCACACCGAGACCCTCGCAACCCTCGAAGCGGCCGGCGCCGACCCGAGCGCCACCGGCGAGGACCCGCACGCGATCGCTACGCGCACGGCCACGGCCCGCCGCGCGATCGAGGAGGTCAACGCCGCGCTGTCACGCATCGCCGAGGGCAGCTACGGCCGTTGCGAACGCTGCACCGGCCCGATCCCCGCCGAGCGGCTGGAGATCCTGCCGCACGCCCGGCTCTGCGTGCCCTGCCAGGCCCGCGGACGCTGACCGTCCGCCGCCGAGCGCTGCCATGAACGAAGAAAGCGAGGCCATCATGCCGCACGATGCGGTGCTGCACGAGGAGCTGGAGGCGCAGTTCGCGCAGCACGTGGCGCGCCTGACGGCCCTGACGAACCGCCCGCGCAGGACGGCCGAGGACGAGGCCGAGATCGAGGCGGCACGTGCGGCGGTCGCCGAGACAGCCGATGCGCTCCGCCGGATCGCGACGGCCGCTGCGGCCCGGCCATGACGGGCGTCCTCGGCAGGCAGCGGGAGCTCGAGGTGCTGCGGGTGCTGCTGCACGAGCACCGCGACCACTGCCGCACCCAGCTGCGCCTGCTCAACCAGCCGGCGCCGGACGGCGACGGCGGCACCGAACAGCCGGCGCTGGCCGCGCTCACCCGGCACCGGCTCCGCGACCTCGAGCATGCGCTGGACGCGCTCGAACACGGCCGCTACGGCGTGTGTACCGCATGTGCGGCCGACATCCGCATCGACCACCTGCTCCGGCAGCCGGCGGCGAGCCGCTGTCCCGGCTGCACCGACGCCGGTCACCGGCACCGGGTGTAGCGCGGAGCCCGCATGGAGATCGAACTGACCTCACTGCCCGGCATCGGCACGTGCCGGTCGTTCACCAGCGCCACCGGGCGCCGCGTCACCGTCATCGCGCACCACGCCGGCGGCCGCCGGGAGCTCATCCACGGCTGCGGCGGCGAACCGGACGGCCGTGGCCGCCTCATCCTCACCCGGGAGGAGGCGATCGTCCTGGCCGGGCTGCTCGGCGTCTTCGACGTCACCGCCGACCGGGAGCCGTGCTGACCGGGTCGCCGGCAGGTCAGGTCGTGCCCGCGCGGGTCTCGGCCGGCCAGTTGAGGAGCTTGGCGCCGAGGACCGCGGCCTGCAGGGTGAACCGGTGGGCCGGGTCGGCCGCGTCGTAGCCGGTGAGGGCCTTGACCCGGCCCAGGCGGTACGTCACCGTGCGCACCGACACGTGCAGCCGCTTCGCGGACTCGGTGGCGACTCCGCCGGTGGCGAAGTAGGCCTCCAGCGTGTCCAGCAGCGGCCCGACGCCGATGCGGGCCTGCAGCAGGGGGCTGAGCACGGCCGAGACCAGGTCGGCGATGGCGGGCTGGTCGCGCAGCAGGACGCGGTACACGAGCAGGTCGTGCGCGGTGATGACGGGCTTGTCCACGTGCAGGCGACCCGCCATGGTCAGGGCTTCGCGGGCCTCCTCGTATGAGCGGGCGATGCCGTACAGGCCGGGGTGCGGGCGCCCGACCGAGACCCGCCACGGCCGTCCGTGCCGCAGCCGTTCGAGCTCGCCGTGCATCAGCTCGCCCAGCTCGCTGTCGCGGCCCGCGGGTGCGGTCGTGCCGGCCGCGGCGGGTTCGGCCGGAGCGAGGACGACCAGGAGGTGTTCCTTGGTGGCGACGAGCACGTCGCGGTCGCCGAGCCGGTCGAAGATGACCGCCTCGAGGGCGCTGATCGCCGCGTCCGCGTCCGGCAGCCGCCGGCTCGGCGCGGCCAGGGCCACCTGGTGCACCCGGGCGAGGTCGAGCCCGAACGGCTCCGCCCGTTCCACCACGCTGCCCAGGTCGGAGTCGCCGCGCAGCAGGTCGTCGACGAGCTCCCGGCGCAGTGCCTCCTCCCGCCGGACCAGGTCCCGCCGCGCGACCGCGTAGCCGTCGGCGAGCGTGGCGACCGCGTCGTCGATGACGTGCAGCACCGCGGCCGCCGCCGCCCGCACGACCTCGCTGTCGCCGGAGCGCACCACCATGGGCAGGTCCTGCCACAGCCTCCGGGCCGCCGACAGGTACAGCTGCACCACCCGCCCGGCGGAGATGCCCTGCTCGGCGGCCTGCCGGCCGAGCAGCGCCACCGCGTCAAGCTCGGCGCGTTCGGGCCGGCGGCCGCTGACCGCCGCGTCGGCGAGCATCGACAGGTAGTCGCCGAGCAGCTGCACGGGCACGCTCCCGGCGTCCCGGGCGGCCGCGGTGGCCACCTCGTCCAGCCACACCTGCTGCGCCGGCGGTGCCGTGGCCGCGCCGGTTGACTCCCGCCGACTGCGGTCGGCCACACCCCCACCTCCCGCCGACGTCCAGCCGCCGGGTCACCCCGGTCGGCTGTCCGCGAGAACAACGGCCGCTGACTGCCGGCCAGCGGCAGTTTAGCCCCGGGTGCGGTGTGCGTACCGCGGGTGATGGCCGATCCCGTCGCGGCCACCGGCCGGCTCACGTGTGATCTTGCCAGGTTGGCCCGGTCCCCGTTCGGGTGTCGCGCCCCGGATCCGGTGACCGGCGCCGCCGGACAAGGCGACGATGGTCGTGCCCGTACCGGCAGCGGCAATGGCACGCGGAGCGCGTTCGACCGGCCGGTGCGGCGGGTACCAGATGGCCGACCCCGACCGAAGGAGGCGGCTCATGCGATCCCCCACCGCCACCGGCGCCGGCACCGACCAGGTCCGCGCCGCGCTGCGGACCGCACCGCGGCAGGCCCGCGTCTGGCTGCGCACGGCCGAGCGTGACGCGATGGCCGGGCTGCGCAGCGCGGGACGCCAGGCCGGCCCGCTCAACGGCGTGCTCGGCTGGTGGGCGGTGACGAGCTTCGGCCTGCTGAGCCTGCTGCTGGCGGTGCTGGCGATGCTGTGGCCGTCGTCGGTGCGGACGTTCGGTGCCGCGGCGGCCGGCTCGTGGCTGCTGTTCGTCGCGCTCGGCCGGTTCGGCGGCGGGCAGCTGCTGCGCGCCCGCTTCGGCGGGCCGCGCCTGTTCCAGGCCGGGGCGGCGCTGCTGGCGGTGGCCGGCCTGGTCGTGGTGCAGCTGCCGGCGTACGACACAGCGGTCGCGGCGATCAGCCTCGCCCTGGGTGTCGCGGCGGCCGGCGACGCCGGGGGCGCGGCGCGGTTCCCCGGCCTGGCCCGCGGCTGCCTGCGGATGCGGGCCGCGTGCGGCCTGGTCGCCGCGATGGCGGTCGCCGTCGCGCCGGCCACCGGGCTCGTCGTGGCCGCCGCGTGCGTGGGGCTCGGCGAGGTCATGTTCGCGGCGCGGCTGCTGCCGGAGGTGGAGCGGATGCTCGACCACGGCGCCCCAGGCGCGGCCTCCGACGACGATGACGGCTTCATGCTGTTGCCGCTGCCGGGCACCGACCAGCGGTAAGCCGGCCGGTCGCGGCCGGCGGCGCGCCGGCGCCTGACGGCCGGCGGCGGCGCACGTACGGCCCCCACCAGCATCGACCGGGCTCGCTGTCACCGGGCATCGCGGCGGGTCGCGGTACCGTATGGTCTGCGCCGTGCGTCGATCATGGTTCCCGATCATTCTCTCCGCGGCCCTGTTCACGGCCGCCTGCACCGATAGCGGCCCCGAACCTGCGCCCTCCGCCAGCGCGGCGCCCAGCGTCGCCGCCAGCCCGGCCGGCCCCGACTACAGCGCCTGGGCGGCGGGCCGCTCCACGCCGGTCGCCGACCCCGTGTACCCCAACTACGGCAATCCCGGTGTTGACGTGCTGCACTACGGGCTCGAGCTGGCCTGGCAGCCGCAGACGAAGACACTGACCGGCACGGCGACGCTCCGGCTGCGCGCCGCGGCCGACCTCACCGAGGTGAAGCTCGACTTCTCCAAGGCGTACGCGCTGGACGCGGTCACGCTGAACGGGGCGGCCGCCACCGGTACCGTGGCGGACACGAAACTCACCGTGCCGGGGGCGGTCGCCAAGGACGCGTTCGCCACCCTCGTCGTCAAGTACCACGGCACGCCGGCGACGGTGCCGATGCCGTCGCACCGCCGGGACGTCGAGCCGCTCGGGCTGACCGTCACCAAGGACAACGGCCTGTGGACGATGCAGGAGCCGTACGGCGCCAGCACCTGGTACCCGGTCAACGACCAGCCGTCGGACAAGGCGCTGTACGACATCGCGGTCACCGTGCCGGACGGCTGGTCGGCGATCGCGAGCGGCACGCTGAAGGGCCAGGACGGCAACACGTTCACGTACACCGCGACGCAGCCGGTGGCCAGCTACCTCACGACCCTGGCCGTCGGGCAGTACAAGAAGGAGACCGGGACCGGTCCGCGTGGCATCCCGCTCACGTACTGGTACCGCCAGGGCCCCGACGACAAGGCGCTGCCCTACCTGCGTAAGTCGCCGCAGTATCTGCAGTGGCTGGAGCAGCGCTTCGGCCCGTATCCGTTCGACAGCGCGGGCGTGCTCATGGTGCCGTCGGCCTCCGGCATGGAGACCCAGCAGATGATCACCATGGGCCTGCCCGACTACGGCAGCGACGCCGACTTCAAGGCCGGCTTCGACGCCGACCTGCTGCACGAGTACGCCCACCAGTGGTTCGGCGACGCCGTCACCCCGACGAACTGGAACGACCTCTGGCTCAACGAGGGCTGGGCCACGTACGCGCAGCACCTGTACACCAACGAGCGGGACAAGGTGACCGCGAAGCAGTGGGAGGACTGGGCCCGCGGCGTCGACGCCCGGCTGCGCAAGAACCTCGGCCCGCCCGGCAAGCCCAGGGCGGACAGCTTCGCGGAGAGCAACGTCTACATGTGCCCGGCGCTCATGCTGCACCAGATCCACAAGCAGATCGGTGACGCCGCGTTCTTCGCGATGGCGGCCGACTGGGCGCAGAAGCACCGCGGCACGACCCAGGACCGGGCGTCGTTCATCGCGTTCGTGAACCAGCACACCGGCAAGGACTTCACGTCGCTCATCAACACCTGGCTGGACTCGCCGACCACACCGAAGTAGCCCGCTGCGCGAGCGGCCGTCCGGCGCGTACACCGGACGGCCGCCGGTCGGTCAGAAGGTGGCGATCGGGTTGACCGGGCTGCCGGACGTACCGGCGAAACGGACCGGCGCGACGGCGAGCTGGAAGTCCCACTGGCCGAGCTCGGCGGCGGTCGCCGCGCACGCCTCCAGGTCGCAGTTGTCGAGCAGCCACAGCCCCATCGCGACGAGGCCCACCGCGTGCACCGGCATCAGCACGTCTGGGTACCCCGACGGCTGGACGTCCTGCGGGGTGTCGGCGCCGATCAGCGAGACCCCCCGTTCGTGCAGCCACGGCAGGCAGGAGGCGTGCCAGCCGGCCTGCGTGAAACCGCCGGCCGCGCCGGCCTCGTGCCGGGCGCGGCCGTAGCCGGTCCGCAGCAGGACCGCGTCGCCGGGTCGCACCCGCACACCCTGGCGGCGCTCGGCCTCCTCCAGATCCTCGGGGACCACGCCCTCCCCCGGCTCCAGCCACGGCACGTCGCGGACCCTCGCGATGTCCAGCAGGACACCACGCGTGACGATCCCGTCCGCCGCCGCCGTGACGGCCGCCCACGCCGATCCCGTCGCCGCGTCGACCAGGGAGTGCGGCCGCCCGTTGTACATCGTGCCGTCCCAGAAGATGTGGCACGGCGCGTCGACGTGGGTGAGGGTGTTGCCGTGGAACGTGATGCCGAGCCGCTCGGACGAGAAGCCCCAGCGCCGGTCGGCGTGGAACGCGGCCGGCATGTGCTGCGCACCCGGCATCTCGGCGGCGCACGGGCAGCTCGTCGTGGACCGTTCCATCTCGTCCGGCACGGCGACCTCCCATGCGCACGACACGCTCCTGCCGTGGCGCACGGCCCGCGCCGCCGCCAGCCGGACGTCGTCGGTGATGTGGTTCAGCGTCCCGAGCTCGTCGTTGTCGCCCCAGCGTCCCCAGTTCGACAGCGTGTCGAAATACCCGAGCACGTCGTCCGGGGTGGGTATCGGCCGCCCTGCCGTCATCCCGGCATCGTATCCGCCTCACCTGCGGCGCGCCGTGCGGACGGCCATCGGGTGCACGGCCCGCAGCGGCACGGGATGTGTGCTGATCTCGCCTTCGGGGCCGGCGATGTACAGCCGGTCGGCGGCGACCGCGACCGCGAGTGGCGCCTCCGGCACGGTGACGACGTGGCGGGGCACGCCGCTGAGCAGGTCCCACACCGTGACCGCCGCCCCGGCCGCCGCGGCCAGCACCGCACGGCCGTGCAGGACACCGGCGGCGGGCGCGCTCAGGTCCCCGGCGGGCTCCGGCAGGGCCGGCCCCACCGGCCGGCGCAGGGCCAGGTCCAGGACGCGGTAGTCCTGCCAGTCGGTCTTCACCAGCAGCGCGGGCCGCCGGCCGAGGGGCCACGGCCCCCAGCGGTACCCGCGCACGAACACGGGCGGTGCGACCGGCCGGCCGCCGACCGCGTCCCACAGCCAGCCGCGCCAGTCGGTCCGCGGGGTGTCGCCGTCGGGCTCCAGCCACGCGTACGTGCGGCCGGCCACCGCGACGACCTCGTCCACCCGCCAGCCGTCCGGCACGCGCCACGGCGCCCGCAGTGTCTCGCCGGTGCGCAGGAGCGCATCGTACGGTCGCGCACCGCGAACGGGCACGGCGCGTGGCCCAGGCCGGTTCGCCGCAAGGGGTCAGATCACTGCAGATGCGCCGTCGCCGTCGTGCAGCATCTCGGACAGTGCGGCCGGGTCCGCCCGCTGCAGCAGGTGTTGCATCCGCGCCGGCGGTTTGCGCAGCGTCAGCCGGCCGCCGTGCTCGCGGAGCCGCCGGTGCAGCTCGACGAGGAGGTCAATGTCCGCCGCTGCAAGGACATCGCACCGGGCGACGTCCACCCGCAGGTGGACCCGGCGCCGGCCCGGTGAGCCGCTGAGGATGGCGAAGTACAGCGCCAGGTGTCCGATGTCGTGGGGCTTGTCGATGACCGCGTCGAACCGGAGCAGCCGCGAGGCGCCCCTGGGTGCGGCGGGGTCAGGGCGGGTCACACCGTGTCCTGCCGGCTCAGGGCGAGCACGGACACCACGCGGTCGCAGGTGATGCCGTTGACGGCGAAGGCCGTCGGCGGTGGTGCGTCGATGCGGTGCAGGTCGCCCGTCATGGTGGCGGTGAGTTCCCGGCCGGCGGACAGCGGTGCGGTGCCGGTCAGGGTCACCTGCGTGCCGGCCTGCGACCACGGCATCCCGGTGACGGTGGCGATGCGCTGCCCGGCGGGCACCGTGAACTGCAGGGTCCACGGTTGTCGCAGGTGCCCGGCGACCGACAGTTCCGCGGTGAACGTCGTGCCGTCGCGCTGGCTGGTGTACCGGATCGCGCACGCTTCAGGGGCCGCGGGGCCCGGGGCGGCCGGTCCGACCGCACCGGCCGGGCCGCTCGCCGTGGCTGTCGACGGCCGGCCGATCGGGTGGATCCAGCCCAGGACCGCGGCGAGGACGGCGATGAGCGTCGCCACCGACCGCCGTTTCCGGTGGCGCGGACGGTGCCGGGCGGGTGCCTCCCATGGGGCCGGCCGTGGTGTCGCCGCCCGTGCCGGTGGCGGCGCCGGCCGGTGGTGCTCGCCCACGTCGGCCGGGTCCGGCTCCGGGTCCGTGCCGTACTCGGCCAGCGCCTCACGCAGGACGCGGGCCACGTGACGGCTGGACGGTCGCAGCTCCGGATCGCCGGCCAGGCATTGATCGCACAGCGCGACCACCGCTGCCGGCACCTGCGCCGTCGGTGGCATGCGCACCTGCGGGGACCGGCGCCGCTGCCGCACGAGGCCCTGCCGGTCCGCCGCGGTCCAGGGCAGCGCACCGGTCAGCATCTGCATGAGCACCAGGCCCAGTGCGTACACGTCGGCGGCGGCGGTCACCGGCTCGCCCCGGGCCTGTTCCGGTGCCATGTACTCGGGCGTGCCCAGCATCACCCCGGCCGGGCCTGCGGGCAATACCCCGCAGAACGCGGCGAGACCGAAGTCGACGACCTTCACCCGCGACGGGGTGAGGATGATGTTGCCCGGCTTGATGTCGCGGTGCACGACCCGGTGCAGGTGCGCGGCGGCGAGCGCGTCGGCGACCTGGACGGCGATGCGCACCGCCCGCTGCCACGGCATCGAGTCCGGACCGGCCAGCCGTTCGCCGAGGGTTTCACCGTCGACGAACTCCATCACCAGGTACGGCAGCCGGCGGCGGAGCCCTCGTCGCAGGTGCCCCGCGTCGTGGACGACGGCGATGTTCGGATGGATGAGGCGGGCGGCTGCGCGGGCCTCGACCTCGGCCCGCTCCTGCGCGCGTGCGGAGCCGGCGAGCTGCGGCAGGAGCATCTTGACCGCGACGGTCCGTTCGAGCCGGACGTCGACGGCCCGCCAGACGGATGCCATGCCGCCGGTGCCCGCCTCGGCGATCAGCCGGTACCGGCCGCCGATCATCGGCATGACGTCGCCACCTCCCTGGCGTGCGCTGCTCGGCACCGAGCGGAGCCGAGAGCGCAATCCTCACCACGGGGCATGGAGGACAACCGGCGAATGTATGACAGTTGCGCGACGACGCGCCGTCATCCAACTGTCATCTTCCCGCCGGACGGTCTCCATATCGCCGGAGCAGACTGCAACCGGCCAGCTGGCCACGCAGCTCGGAGGGAACGCGTCGCGTGCGCTGAACTCCCGCAGACGCGGTGGTGGGGTCCTCCCCCCGGGCATCCCACCACCGCCTGGCCGGCGCGAGCGGTGGTCAGGCCGGCCGGATGAGGCCGGTGTAGTCGGCGGCCGTGAGCGGGCCGTCGTCGAGGGACGCGTCGGCGCGGGGCACCCGCAGCGGCTGACCGTCGAGCCGGAACGACACGGTTCGCACATCGGCACGGCTGGTGAGCGTGCACACGATCTGGCCGTAGGCGAGGACCTCGTCGTTGCGGCCGGCGCCGTCGGGCCGGTTGCCGATCTCGACCGTCGCGTCACCGCCGCGGACCTCCACCGTGCCGGTCACGGTGATGCCGGTCAACGCGCTGGTGTATCCGGCTTCCCGTTCCGTCGCGGTCGGGCCGGCCAGCAGCTGCCGCAGCTGCTCGTCGATCGCCGGCGTCTGCTGGGCCGGGCGGTGCACCGCGACCAGGACGTCGTCGCGCACGAGGTACAGCAGCTCGACCGGTACGCCCGGCGCCGGGCTGGCGGTGTGGGCCGCGGTCGTGGGGTCCGGCCGGCTGCCCACCGAGATGGGTCGCGGGTCGTCCTCGGTCGGCACGCCGCATCCGGTGAGCATCATCGCGGCGGCCAACGCGGCGACGAGCGCCTGTCGCCGGCCGGTCACAACGGCTCCCGGCGCAGCTCGACCCGGAACCGGGCGCCGCCGCCGGGCCGGTCCAGGACCAGGGCCCGGCCGCCGTGCGCCGCGGCGTGCTGCGCGACCAGCGCCAGGCCCAGCCCCGCGCCGTCGTCGTCGGTGCGGGCGCGGGCCGCGCGGCCCCGCACGAACCGGTCGAAGATCGTCGTCTTGTCCTCCGGGCTGACGCCGGGGCCTTCGTCGTCGACCTCGATGAACCACACATCGCCGATCGCCCCGACCCGGACGGCGGTGGCTCCGCCGCCGTAGCGTGCCGCGTTGTCCAGCAGGTTGCCGATGATCTGTTCGACGCGGCGACCGTCCACCGGCCACAGGTGCGGTGTGTCACCAGCGGCGGTGACGAGGCCGGGTGCCAGCTTCCGTGCCTGGCACGCGCGCCGCGCGACGGCCACGACGTCGATCTCCTCGCGGTTGACCGGCTGGTCGCTTTTCGCCAGTTCGAGCAGGTCGTCGACGAGGGACTGGAACCGGTCGATCTCCTCGACGATCAGCCCGACCGCCAGCCCGGTGCGGTGGTCGAGGTGCTCGCGCCGGCGGGCCAGCACGCTGGCCGACGCGGCGAGGGTCTGCAACGGCGAGCGCAGCTCGTGGCTGACGTCCGCGGCGAAGCGGCGGTCCTGTTCGAGGCGTTTCGCGAGCCGGTCGACCATGTCGTTGAACGAGGTGGTGAGCTGGACGAGATCCGGTTCGACGGCCGGGTCGAGCCGGGTCGACAGGTCGCCGGCGGCGATCTCCTTCGCCGCGCCGGCCACCGACCGCAACGGGCGGGCCACGTACCGGGCTGCGTACCAGCCGAGGCCGGCCCCCGCGACGGCGGTGAGCGCGGCCACGACCGTGAGCACCCAGCTCAGCGTCCGCAGCGTCTGGTCCAGCTCCCGGAACAGATCGACCTCGTACAGCGCCGCCGTGTCGGTCAACGGCACGCCGACGACGATCGCGGGGACGCCGTTGACCCGGACCAGTTGCTTGCCCGCCTGCCCCTGTTGGACCAGGCGTTGCAGGCTCTGCGGCACCGCCTCGGTGGTGCCGTCGTCGGCCGCCCGGCCGAACCAGTTGCCGTCGCGGTACAGCATCGCCCGCCGGTTCCCGCCGGTGTCCAGCGCCCGCAGCAGGTTCACGACGTCGACCTGGTCGGTGAGCATTCCCTCCCGCAGGATCCGGGCGTCATACGATGCGGCGCGCACCGACACCCGCTCGCGTCCCTCCAGCAGGTAGCGCCGGGTCGCCTGGTACGTGGCGAACGCCATCGACGCTGACAGCAGCAGCGCGCCGACGGCGAATCCGCTGACAACTCGGGTCCGAAGCCCTGCACGTCTCATCGCTGCAGCTTGTAGCCCATGCCGCGGACCGTGACGAGGTGCCGCGGTGTCCGCGGATCGGGCTCGACCTTCTGCCGCAGCCGCCCGATGTGGACGTCGACGAGCCGCTCGTCGCCGATCTCGTACTCCCACACCCGCTGCAACAGCTGCTGCCGCGACAGCACCAGGCCGGGATGCTCGGCCAGCTCGCACAGCAACCGGAACTCCGTGCGGGTCACCGCGACCGGCGTGCCCCGCAGCCGCACCTCCCCCGCGTCGGGCAGGATCTCCAGGTCACCGAAGACCAGTCTGGACATGGTCGGCGGCGCAGTGCGGGCCCGTCGTCGCAGCGCCCGCAGCCGGGCCGACAGTTCCTTCACCGCGACGGGCTTGACGAGGTAGTCGTCGGCGCCCGCCTCGAGGGCGGCGACGATGTCATGCGTGTCGTCGCGGGCGCTCACGACCACGATCGGCACGTCGTCGTGGCGGCGCATCTCCCGTACGCAGTCGAAG
This sequence comes from Dactylosporangium sp. NPDC050688, assembly GCF_040654515.1. Taxonomy (NCBI): domain Bacteria; kingdom Bacillati; phylum Actinomycetota; class Actinomycetes; order Micromonosporales; family Micromonosporaceae; genus Dactylosporangium; species Dactylosporangium sp. NPDC050688. The sequence continues at coordinate 67,987 of NZ_JBFAIC010000021.1, read as the reverse complement.
CCGTCCATCCCGGGCAGCATCAGGTCGACCAGGACGGTGTCCGCCGGTTCGGCCCGTTGCGCCTCGAGGCCCTCCTCCGCGCTCGCCGCGGCCCGGACCGTATATCCCTCGTCCTCCAGCGCCAGCATCAGCGACAACCGGATCCGGTCGTCGTCCTCGATCACCAGTACACCTGCCATCACCGCATCATGCCTTCCCACGGCGTGCGTATCGCCGCCGGAACGCCGTGCTGCGACCTGGCAGCGCTGTCACCGGGCGCCGCCGGTCGTGGGCGCCGGCCACCGGCGAAGCTCGTCGCTCTGCCGCTGGTCGGCGGGCTGCCGGGCACGTTGCCACTGCCTGCGGTGCCGCGGCCGGTAGCCGGCCGGTGTCGGCGCCTGCGGCGGGACCTGGTCGAGCCGGGGGTTCATGCCCAGCAGGGTGAGCCGGCCCCCGGTCGCCCACAGCCGTTCGTGCACCGCGGCGAGCAGCGCGGTGCCCGCCTGGTCGACACCAGCGCAACCAGTGAGATCGACGACGAGATGCGCCGGGACGGCCGTCACCGCGTCCTCGAGCCGCTGCCGCCAGCGCGGCAGCGTCGCCGCGTCCAACAATCCGGTGACGACGACCACGATGCGCGGCACGATGGGCGGCACGATGGGCGTTGTCACGCAACCTCCCGCGAGATCTCCAGCACCTGCATCACCCTGCGCCGCCGATGTGGAGAACACCCCGCAGCGGTGTGACGGTTCCATGACGCACCCCCCGCACCCGGCGACGGCGCTGCCCTGGCGGCGCCGTGCGGATGTCACGCAACTGTCACAGGGCCGAGGGCCTGCCGCCGAACCCGGCGGCGACGCTGACACGTATGACCCGGAAGGAGACGACATGCAGCCGATAGCGCACACACCAGCAATGCGGCTGGTCGAGGTGCTGGTCACCGACCCGCTGGACACCAGCACCGCGCCGCGCCTGCGGGCGCTGCTCGACGACGCCGCCGCGCTGCGCCCGGCGGACCTCGTCATCGACATGACGGCGTGCGCGTACATCGACGCCGCCGGCATCGGGGTCCTGCTCGACGTGCACCGCAAGGTCTGGAGCGACGGCGGCCGGCTCACCCTGCGCGGCCTGTCACCGAAGGTCGCCCGCACCCTGCGACTGGCCCGGGTCGACCGGGTCCTGCAGGTCACCGCGCCCGGCAGGTTTGTCCCGCCGGCCTGAGGAAACGTTGGCCCGGCGCCGCCGCGTCAGGGCGAGCGGGGTGGCTGCCGGCCGCGGCACACGAACCTGGGGAAGGTGACACGCGTGGCGAAGTTCCTGTTCCGGAGCACCTACACAACCGAAGGCGTCCGGGGTCTGCTCGACGAAGGGGGCAGCGGCCGGGTGACGCAGACCGAGCAACTGATCGCCCGTCTCGGCGGCCGGTTGGAGTCGTTCCACTTCGCCTTCGGCGGTGCCGACACGTACATCATCGCGGAGCTGCCCGACAACGCCACGGCCGCCGCGGTCCGTCTTGCCGCCACCGCCTCCGGCGCGGTCTCGACGGAGACGGTCGTGCTGCTGACGCCGGAGGAGATCGATCAGGCCACCGGGCAGAAGGTCGTCTTCCGCCCGCCCGGTGCCCAGTAGGCCGGGTGGTCATGACGGCTTGCGGATGACCGTGAACTTGTGCTCGGTGTGCTGGGCGAACTTCATGAAGCCGCGCAGCCCGGGGATGCTCTCCATCATCCCGAAGACCGGGATGAGCAGGATGACGACCGGGGGTTCCCACCACCTGCGCCGGCCGTCGCCGGACACGGCGGCGTTGAGCCGGAGGCCTTCCCAGTACATCCAGATCGTGTACGCCATGTTCAGCGCCCAGAGCGGGATGATGAACAGCGCCACCGGGGAGGTGTTGCGTTCGGCGACGAGGATGCTCAGCAGCATGACGACCGAGACGTTGGTGATCGGGCCGACGACCCACGACACCACCGAGTATCCGAGCAGCAGCCGGTTGCGCAGTTGCAGCGACCGGTTGAACACCAGCGCCGTCAGGCCCCAGGACCAGCGTTCGCGCTGGCGGACGAAGTCGCGGAGGCTGGCGGGCGACGCGCCGTAGCAGCGCCCGCCGAACCAGGCACTGCGGCCCTTGTAGCGGGCGCTGAAGATCAGCGCGAACTGGGCGTCCTCGACGATGCTGCGGGGGCCGAAGTCCCAGCCGATGCTCGCCTCGATCGAGGCCCGCACCAGCAGGAGTTCACCGTGTACGCCGGCGCGGGGGGTGCCGCTGCCGGTCCAGGCCGAGAAGCGTCCCACGTCCTCGGCGGGCCGGACGGAGTCCGCGAGCCAGGTGAGCGTGTTCACGGCGTACTCGCGCGGGTACGTCAGGACGCCCTGCGCCAGGTGCTTGGCGTCGCGGCCGGCCTGGGACTGCTCCTCGATGAACCGGGCCATGGTGAGGGCGGTGTCGGGGCCGACGCCGGTGTCGTCGTCCATGTGCAGCACCCACACGTCGTCGCGGTGCTCGTGCTCATGGATGCGCAGCTCGTGCGCGTAGTTGGTGACGCGCGCCTTGAATCGTGTGCCGTTGGCGGTGCGGTACCGCGCCGGCACGACGACGAGCCGGATCAGCGGGCTGCGCGCGGCCAGCCCGGCGATCCGGTCGGCGGCCTCGCAGCCCTCGTCGATGACGATGTCGATCCTGAGCCGCGGGAAGCACGCGGGGAGATGCTCGAGGTAGGACAGCACCGAGCGTTTGAGCGCGGGGTACGTGTCGTGCCGCCCGACGGTGGGCACGAGCACGATCAGGAAGTCCGGGCTGCTCGTCGGCCCGCGGCCGGACCAGCGGGCCTCTGCCGCGCGCAGCCGTCTGCGGGTGCCCCGGATGCCGACGATGCCGGTGATCGTGGTGATGATGGGCCACGTCCACAGCACGGTCAGCGGCCAGCTGAGCGCGTCGGTGGCGAGCGGGTACACGAACCACAGGTCACTGGCCACGACCGCCAGGTACGACAGGATCAGCGGCCAGAACCCCGGCCGCCCGCCGGCGAGGCCGCGGTGCGCAGCTCCTGCCTGTCTCGGGCCGGGCAAGGTCTGCGTCATCCGGAACTGCCCTGTGGTCCGCGCTTGCCGGTCCGCAGGCGCAGCCTTCGTTGCGCTCACGTCCGCCTCCCCCTGCGTGTTCGATGTCGCTGGGCGAGGGGCTACTACCCGTGGACGGCTCGGGGTCGGCCTGGGCGATGGTGCGGAAGTCGGTCCTACTTTCGGAGTAGTACCGCCGTAGCGGGACGTTGCGGCCCTACCGGGCCATTGCCTTGCTGCCGTAGACGGTGGCTTCCTTCGCGGTCGCCCGGATACCGTCGGCGCTGGCGAAGATGCGCTGGCCCCATGCCGTCAGCCGGTCGGGGTCGAAGCCGGTGGCCATGTCGAGATACTCGACGCCGCCGCTGTTGCCGCTCCACGACCAGCCCAGGTATCCGATTCCGCGGGCCTGCGCCTCGGCCATGACGGTGTCGTCGGCCACGGCCCCGTCGGTGTGCTTCCAGCCGAACTCACCGACCACCAGGGGCAGCCCGGCGTTGTGGAATGCGTCGTAGTAGTCGGTGACCTTCTGGGCGGTGCCGTACACGCCGTACATGTGGACGGAGAACACGATGTTGCGTCGCGGGTCGCTGTTGAACACCGCCGCGGCGTTGCTGCGCATGACGCCCTGCCAGTCCTGTCCCCAGTTGGGTCCGTCGACCATGATCAGGTGCTGCAGGCCGGCGTCGCGCAGCTTCCTGACCGCTGCGCTCGTCGCGCCGGCCCAGCCCGTGGTGTCGCCGTTGCCGTACGGCTCGTTACCGAGGTTGACCACGACGAAGTTCTCCTGGCCGGCCAGGACGCTACTGAGTCCGGTCCAGTACTCGGCGGCCGTGTCCAGGGCGACGGCCTCGTCCTGCTCGCCGTAGCCGGTGGTGTCGTGGTACTCCAGGACGCAGATGAGCCGGTGCTGTTTGCATCTGGCGATGACGTCGGCCACCTCGCCGGCCCCGACGCCGCCGGTCAGCACGACACGCAGGGTGTTGGCACCCAGCCGCTTGATGTCGGCGAACGCCTGGTTCTGGTCCTTGTGCCAGGCGTACGGGTGGCTGACGCCGCGCATGACGAAGCTGCTGCCGCCGGCCTCGACGATGTTCCTGCCGCTGACGTGCAGCCCGGTGCGCGGGTGCAGCGTCTGCGTCGATCGGGACTGGTGCTTGGCGGCGAACAGGTTGGCGGCGAACATGACCGCGATCAGTGCGGCGCACACCGCTCCCACGGTAACGGCTGGTCTTCTCATGATCTCCCTAGGCTTCGGTCGCCGACCGGCAACGGTACGAGCGACTCCACGCCACGAGGCAGGCACGCACGTGGCGGGTGGGTCGGGCAAGGAAGCGGGCGACGGTGCGCCCGGCACGGTGCGGGCAGGTGCCGTCGGCCACCTCGCCACCGGGTGGCCACACAGGCCCGGCGACGTGCCGCCGAGTGTACGGTCCGCAGGATCACCCGCAAAGCCATCCCGGCGTATCACCACACGTCAGCGGCCTTGCCACCCGGCCGCCCGGGCACCGGCCGCCGGCCACCGGTATGCGGCCGCGGAGGCGGTTCACCGGGGTCGGCGCGGGTAGGTCCGCTGCTGCCCCTGACCCTCAGGAAGGGACGCGTCGATGGATGCCGCCGAGCTGGCTTCCCGCGACGTCCACGCGGTCGCCCTCACCTGGGTCGACAACGCCGGCGTCACGCGGGTGAAGGCGGTGCCGGTCGGCCGGCTCGACCACGCGGCCGGCTGGGGTGTCGGCATGTCGCCGGTCTTCGACGTGTTCCTCGTCGACGACTCGGTCACCACCAGCGACCACGTCGGCGGGCCGGCCGGGGACCTGCGGCTGTTCCCCGACCTGGACCGCGTCACCGTCCTGGCCGCGCAGCCGCACTGGGCGTGGGCGCCGGTCGACCGGCGGACCCAGGACGGCGAGCCGTGGCCGTGCTGCCAGCGGACGCTGGCCCGCACCGCCGCCGCCCGCGCCGCCGGGCTCGGCCTGGAGCTGCGGATGGCGTTCGAGGTGGAGTGGTACCTCGCCACCGCCGACGGCAGCCCTGCCGTGACCGGCCCCGCCTACGGGATGACCCGGGTCGTGGAGGTGGCGGCGTACCTCGACGAGCTGGTGCAGGCCCTCGACGCGCAGGACGTGCCCGTCGAGCAGATCCACCCGGAGTACTCGCCGGGCCAGTTCGAGGTGTCCGTCGCCGCCGCCGACCCGGTGCTCGCCGCGGACCGGACGGTGCTGGTCCGCCAGACCGTCCGGGCGGTGGCCCAGCGGCACGGGCTGCGGGTGTCGTTCGCCCCCGTCGTCACCGCCGGGCAGGTCGGCAACGGACACCACCTGCACGTCTCGGCCCGCCGCGACGGGCAGGCGCTGTTCAGCGGCGGTGACGGGCCGCACGGGCTGCGCCCCGCGGGCGAGGCCGCCATGGCCGGGCTGCTGCGGCGGCTGCCGGCGCTCGCCGCGCTCGGCTCCCCCGGCGTCACCAGCCGGCTGCGGCTGCAGCCGCAGCGCTGGGCCGCACCGTACCGCTGCTGGGGCCACGAGAACCGCGAGGCCGCGCTGCGGCTGGTCACCGGCAGTCCCGGCGAGCGCGACCGGGCCGCCAACGTCGAGGTCAAGTGCTGCGACGGCGCCGCCAACCCGTACCTCGTCGTCGCCGCGGTGACCGAGATCGTCGCCGCCTCATGCGGGCAGGACCTGCGCCTGCCGCCCGAGGTGCCGGGCGACCCAGCGCTGCTGCCGGAGGACCGCCGCCCCGACCGGCTGCCGCAGACGGCCGGCGCCGCCGTCGCCGCGCTGCGCACCGACGACCTGCTGGCCGGGCTGCTCGGGCCGCCGCTGCTGGAGGCGTACTGCGCGGTCCGCCTCGCCGAGGCCGACCGGTTCGCCGGCGCCACCCCGCAGGAGGTCGTCGAGGCGACCAGGTGGAGGTACTGACCGGCGTACTGGCGGCAGGCGTTGTCCTTCGAGTCGGCATTGGATGGGCATCAGTCATCCAGCGGCGACAACCCCCGTGTTCTGGCAGGCGGTCAGCAACCAGCGGCCGTCGTCCTGTTTGGACATCACGTACAGCGGAGCACCCTCGCTTTCGTCGCCTGGGGTCAGGTAGCGCTGACGGACCTTGACCGCGGCGACGTCGGGGCGGATGAAGAACACGTGGACCACCTCGTAGGTGACCTTGCCGTCCCAGTCTGCCGCAGGCAGGACCTTGCGGGTGAACTCCGAGATCGCGTCGAGCCCGATGAGGACCTTGCCGCCGCTCGTCGTCCAGACCGCGTCGGGGTGGAAGAGGCCGAGGAACTCGTCGGGGTCCTTGTGCTGCTGGGAGTGTTCGACGGTGGCTACGACCTGTTCGATGGCTTCGAGGTCTGCGGCATTCGCCGGGGATTCCGCGTCCATGCGCACCATGGTGGTACCTCAAGCACGGTTGAGGTCAAGCAGTGATCAACCACTGACCCCGTTGCGGTACTTCCGCGCGTCGGCAACGCCGGAGTGGGTCAGGTCCTCGGGCACGACGATGCGTTCGTACAGCTCGTCGCTGATGCCGCGGCGCAAGGCGGCCTCCTTGAGCGTCAGGTCCTCGTCGATGGCGTAGGTGACGCCCCGGTGGGTGACCGGCGCGACGGGGATGCCGGTGGGGATCAGCCCGCGCCCGTCGGTCCAGGCGATGAGCTGGTCCGGCATCGCCTCGATGCGTTCGGTCGGGTTGGACAGCGGGAAGATGATCGGCCGGTCCGTGTGCGCCGCCATCTCCCGCACGATCGCCTCGGTGAACGCGCCGTGCACGGTGGAGGTGCCGATCAGCATGGTCGGCCGGACCCGGGCGACGACCTCGTGCAGGCCGATCCCACCATCGCGCCGCCAGTCCGCGACCTCGGCGGCCGGCCGGGCGTACGGGGTCTGGTAGTCGCGCAGGCCGGTCATGTCGTCGGTGAGCAGTCCGGGCCTGTCGAGGCACCAGATCTGCCGGGTGGCGGTGTCCCGGTCGGCGCCGTCGCGCACGATCGCGTCGCGGAGCTGGTCGGCGATGCCCACGCCGGCGGTACCGGCGCCGAACACGACGATACGCTGGTCGCGCAGGCGGGTGCCGGCCGCGCGCCCGGCCCCGAGCGCGGCGGCGAGCACGATCGCGCCGGTGCCCTGCATGTCGTCGTTGAACGTGCACACCTGGTCGCGGTATCGCTGCAGGATCCGCCAGCCGTTGCCGGGCCCGAAGTCCTCCCAGTGCAGCAGGGCGTCCGGGAACAGCTTGGTCGCCGCCCGTACGTACGCGTCGATGAACTCGTCGTAGCGCGCCCCCCGCGCCCGGGCGTGCCGGGTGCCGAGGTAGTCGGGATCGTTGAGGGCGGCGTTGAAGACCCGCACACCGTTGGCCCCGGAGGCGAAGGTGCCGTCGGTTGCGGTTCGCTCCGGGTCGGGCGGCCGGTTCCCGGCGTTGAACAGCCGGTCGGCCGCCTCGTGGGCCGTCGGGTCGGCGAGGTAGTTGCCGCGGGCGCCGTCGCAGCCGAGGTCGTTGAGGGCTTCGAGCTGGTCTCGCCGGTTGACGTCGACGGCGGTGACGGTGCGGGCAAGGTCGTGGAACATCCCGGCCGTTGACGGGTGCCGGCATGGTTACCGGCCGATCAGCCGGTGCCTGAGGCGTGCCGCACGCCGTCTCGCCGCCACCGCCCAGCGCCGGGCGGTCCGCAGCAGGGGTACGGGCGGCCGTTCGTGTGCGCCTGGATGGTGCTGCGGCCAGGCGTGGACGTCGCCGTGCGCGTGGCGCACCCGCTGCTCGTGCTGTGCGGCGAGCCGGGCGGCCACCCGCAGTGAGGCCACCGCGCAGACCAGCCAGAGCACCGCGAGGACCAGCATGCCGATCGACGATGCCACGGTGCCCACCTCACTCCCGACGCCGCAGGCTCCGCCACGGCGTGCTGCCGCCGATCGTCCAGCTGGCGGCCCGCGCCGGGCGTACGGGCGCGCCGGCGGGCGCCGGTGCCGGTATCGCCCGGGCGCCCGGTGCCCGCCTCGACAACGCACCTGATCCGGCCGGCCGGGTGGCGAGCGCCGCTGCCGCGACCCCGGTGAGGGTGGCGACGAGATGCTCGCGGGGTGCCAGACCGCCGGCCGTGACGACTTCGATGCTGTGGTACGCCACGAGCGCGGCAGCCAGCCAGCCGATCCGGTGGCGGACCGCGGCGTAGGCCAGCAGCGCCACCACTGCCGCCGACGGTCCGGCGTCGGCGAGTCTGGCGTCGTCGGCGCCGAGCCCGACCGGCGGGCCGGCGGCGATCCACAGCGGCGCGGACAGTGTCGCGAGGCTGTGCCCGGCGGCGGCGACGGCAACCGTACGCAGCGTGCCCAGCAACGGCTGGGCGAGCGAGCACACGATGAGCACCTGCCCGACCGCGAACCAGTACGGCAGCAGCGCGGCCGGGGCGACCACCGACAGCGGCAGCCGCAGCAGGGTGGCCGGCAACGGGTCGTCGGGATGCGTGATGGCATACCGGGTGATGGCGGCGTGCCCGGGCCCGGTCCGCGCGGCGACCGCCGCACCCGCCACCAGCAGGGCGGCAGCGGGGCCCAGCCACAGCCGGCCGTACCGGCCCTGCCGCAGCGCCGCGGCCGCCGGACCGAACAGTCCCTGGCACTGCGCGCGCCACCACTGCGGCGTCGTGGCCATCCAGGACCGCTACCCGCTGATCCGCCGATCAACCCGCGGTCTGCCGCCGCCGCGCGTGTTGACGGCACTGTGCACGGGTATGGGGGTAGGTCGGCGCGTTCGATGCGGGGAGGACGGCCGTGGTGTCGCGGATCGAGGACTACGGGCTGCTCGGCGACCTGCACACGGCTGCGCTGGTCGACCGGAACGGGTCGATCGACTGGCTGTGCCTGCCCCGCTTCGACGCCCCGGCGTGCTTCGCCGCGTTGCTCGGCGATGAGCGGCACGGGTTCTGGCGGCTGGGTCCGGCGGCGGGTGGGGTGGCGTCGCGCCGGCGGTACCGGGGTGACTCGCTGGTGCTGGAGAGCGAGTGGGACACCCCGGACGGCACGGTCCGGGTGGTCGACTGCATGCCGCCGCGGGGCGAGGCCGCCGACGTGGTTCGGGTGGTCGAGGGCGTCACCGGCCGGGTACCGGTCCACATGGCGCTGCGGCTGCGCTTCGACTACGGCCGGATCGTGCCGTGGGTGCGCCACTTCGAAGGGCAGCTGTCCGCGGTTGCCGGACCGGACGCCGCCTGGCTGCGCACCCCGGTGCCGCTTCGCGGCGAGGACTTCGCCACCTACGCGGACTTCGAGGTGGCGGCGGGCCAGCGGGTGCCGTTCGTGCTGACCTACCGGCCGTCGCACGAGCCGACGCCACGCTGGGTCGACGCCACGCACGCGGTCGCGGCCACGGAGGGCCTCTGGTCCCGCTGGATGGACCGGTTCCGGTACACGGGCCGCTGGCAGGACGCGGTCCGCCGTTCACTGGTGACCCTCAAGGCGCTCACGTACGCGCCGACCGGTGGGATCGTCGCCGCTGCCACCACCTCGCTGCCGGAGCAGTGGGACGGCCCACGCAACTGGGATTACCGGTTCTGCTGGCTGCGCGACGCCACGTTCACGCTGCAGGCGTTGCTGGACACGGGGTTCGTCGCCGAGGCGAAGGCCTGGCGGGAATGGCTGCTGCGCGCCGTGGCGGGCGACCCGGCCGACCTGCAGATCATGTACGGCATCGACGGCAGCCGCAGGCTCACCGAGCTCACCCTGGACTGGCTGCCCGGACATGGCGGCGCCGCACCGGTACGGGTGGGCAACGCCGCCTCCGGGCAGTTCCAGCTGGACGTGTGGGGCGAGACCCTCGACGGGCTGCACCTGGCCCGGCAGGCCGGGCTCGCCCCGGACGAGGACGCGTGGGACCTGCAGCGTGCCCTGCTGCACTACCTCGAAGGACACTGGAGCGACCCGGACAACGGGCTGTGGGAGGTCCGCAGCGCCCGGCAGCACTTCGTGCATTCCAAGGTGATGGCCTGGGCCGGCATGGATCGGGCGGTGCAAGCGGTCGAACGCTCGGGTCTGGACGGTCCGGTACGGCGGTGGCGGGCCGTCCGCGACCGGATCCACCGCGACGTGTGCGAGCACGGCTACGACCCGGACCGTGCCACGTTCACCCAGTACTACGGCTCGAAAGGGCTGGATGCGGCGCTGCTGCTGATCCCGCGGTACGGGTTCCTGCCGTGGCATGACCCGCGGGTGGTCGGCACCGTCGAGGCGGTGCGGCGGGAACTGTGCGTGGACGGGTTCATGCTGCGGTACCGGCCCCAGTCCGACGGCAACGTCGACGGGCTGCCCGGCACCGAGGGCGCGTTCGTCTCCTGCAGCTTCTGGCTCGCCGACGCGCTGTTCGGCATCGGCCGCGAACGTGAGGCCCACGGGCTGTTCGAACGCCTGCTCGGCCTGCGTAACGACCTCGGGCTGATGGCCGAGGAGTACGACCCGGCCACCGGCCGGCAACTGGGCAACACCCCGCAGGCGTTCAGCCACGTCGGGCTGGTCAACTCCGCCCGCCACCTGTCCACCGCGGCGCCGGCCCTGACCACTTCGGACGCCGCGCCGGCGGTTCACCCCTGATCGGGTGGCGGCCGGTTCCCGGCGTTGAACAGCTGGTCGGCCGCCTCGGGGGGCATCGGGTGGGCGAGGTAGTTGCCGCGGGCGCTGTCGCAGCCGAGGTCGTTGAGGGCTTCGAGCTGGTCTCGCCGGTCGACGTTGACGGCGGTGACGGTGCGGGCAAGGTCGTGGAACATCTCGATGAGCCACGCGAGCGTCGTGCTGCTGGACATGTAGGTCGGCAGATAGACGTCGAGGCCGTCGAGGAGGCGTGGGTCGAGGATGACGGTGCTGATCGGGGACTCGGCGAGGTTGGCGGGGCCGCCGGTGTTGTTGACGGCGATGCTGATGCCGGTGCGGGCCAGCCCGTCGAGGGTGAAGGCGATGTCGTTGCTGGGCTCACGCAGGGCGTCCTGCGCGACGGCCAGTTGCAGCCGGTTCGGTGGCAGGCCGCTGGTGTCCAGTGCCGCGGTGACGGTGGTGACGATGCCCGGGTCACGCAGGTGGGTGGTGGCGCAGTCGATGCTGAGTACCGGTGACTCGGGGCTGGACTGCCAGGTCGCGGCTCGGGCGCAGGCCGCGTGCAGCAGCTGGGTGCTCAGCGGGATCAGGACTCCGACGCGTTCGGCGAGGTCGAGGAACTCGCCGGCGGGCACCGGCCCGACGGTGGGGTGGTTCCAGCGCGGCAGGGCGTGCATGCCGATGATGGTGTTGTCGCACAGGCGGATGATCGGCTGGTAGGCGAGGACGAACTCGCCGGCCCGCACGGCGTCCGGCAGGGCGTGGGTGAGTTGGTGGCGGCGGATGTCGAGCGCTTCGCGGGCCGGGTCGAACAGTGCCCATGCCGCGCTCGGTTGGTCCTGCCGTGCCCAGGTCAATGCCATCGCCGCCGCCCGGAGCAGGTCGCCTGAGCCGCTCCCACCGGCGAGGCGTTCCACGATACCGGCCTTGGCGGTGACGGACACCACGTGTCCGTCGGCCCGCAGAGGATGCCCGAGCAGCTGCAGTGCCGCGTCGGCGGCCTTGACGGCATCGTCCGGTCCGGTGGTGTCCTCGGCGACGACGGCGAAGGTGTCGCCGCCGAGGTGGGCGAGGTAGTAGGAGCGGGCGGTGGCCAGGCTGCGCAGTCGTCGTGCCGCGTCCTGCAGGAGCCGGTCGGCGATGACGGTGCCGTAGGTGTCGTTGATCGCGGCGAACCGTTGGACGTTGAGCACACAGACACCGATGCGCGCGGACGGTTTCCCGGCGATGACGGCGTCGAGGTAGGCGGTGAGGGCCGCCCGGTTCGGCAGGCCGGTCAGCGGGTCGCGCAGCAGGGCCTGCCGGACCTGGTGCTGCAGTTGCTGCTGGTGGGCCCGCCAGGCCTCGCGCTCGTCGCGGCTGATGTCCTCGGCCGCGTCGCGGACCCGGTCGCGCAGCGCGGTGGTGAATCCGAGCGCGAACTGTTCGATCAGTTCGGCGAGCCGATCCGCGGGCGCCGGCCCGATGATCCCGAGGTCGGGCAGCAGCCGCTGCCGCAGGATGCGCATGCTGGCCGCCATGACCTGCGGGTCGGTCAAGGAGTTCCGGACGAGTTCGACACCGGCCCGGAAGCCGGCACGAGGATCGGCGACAGGGCCGGTCAACGCGGTGTGCATCTGCCAGGTGAGGGCCCGGAGTATCCCGGTGCGGCGCGCCCGGCCGCCGCGCACGAAGTTCGTCCTGGGCAGGCTGCGCTCCCAGACCGCCGCGAACGCGCCGACCCGGGTGTCGGCGGTGCTCGGGGCCGGCCATTGGGCAGGTTCCGGCGACGGGTCGGCCCGGTCGCCAGGCGGGAATCCCGTCACAGCGTGCGATGCTCGCGGCGGGACCCGGCCGAGGCGGGCCGCCGGCGACTGCCGGTGGTCGGCCTCGGATCTGTGCTCGCGATGATCGCCGTCAACTCGGGCATGCGGGTGCCGTTCCATTCCGTGGCGGACCTGAAGCTGGCGAGGGCCTGGGCCTCGAATTGTGAACCGCGACGGCCGCCGATCGCCAGCCCCGTCCATCGAACGGATGAATGCCGGCCCGCCCGGGCGTCAACGGCAGACCGCAAGCATCGGCGGGTCGGTCATCCGGCCTTGCGGGCCATGCCGCCGACCGCCGACCACTGCGCCGGTACGTCGTCGTCCTCAGGGTCGGGGTCCCAGTCACTGATCGGCACCAGGCCCGGCTCCAGGACCTGCCACCCGGCCAGCAGGTCCGCTATCTGTGCCGGGGTCCGCACATGCAGCGATGTCGGGGTTTGCCGGTACAGCTGTCGCACTCTCTCCTGCCCAGCCGCGTCGACGGCCGGCACCGAGTGCGAGACCGCGACGCAACTGCCGGCCACCGTGGCGTCGGCGAAGTGCCGCAGGATGCCGGCCGGGTCGTCGGCGTCGCCGATGAAGTGCAGCACCGCCACCATCAGCACACCGACCGGCTCCGAGAAGTCGAGCAGGTCGGTCACCTCGGGGTGGCCGAGGATGTCCTGCGGTCGCCGGAGGTCACCTTGAACGGCGGTGGCGTACCGGTTGCCGGTCAGGATCCGCCGGCTGTGCGCGACCGCTACCGGGTCGGTGTCGACGTACACGACTCTCGCGTCCTGGGCGGCGAACTGCGCCACCTCGTGGACGTTGCCCAGCGTCGGGATACCCGAGCCGATGTCCAGGAACTGCCGTATCCCGGTCCCGGCGAGCCACCGCACCGCCCTGCCCAGGAACGCGCGGTTGTCGTGCGCCAGCTGGAGGACGCCGGGCCAGGCACGTTCGGCCTCCTCGGCGAACCGGCGGTCCACCTCGAAGTTGTGGAAACCGCCCAGCGCGTAGTCGTAGACCCGCGCCGCGTTCGGCGTGGTGATGTCAACCCCGTCAGGCACCCACTCCGGCAACATCACTGAGCTCCTCTCCAACAATCGACAGGACCCCCGGGACTGGCACCACCGTACAAGGCAACGGGTCGGCGGCGGATTCGTTGCGCCGTCGGCTGGGTGGCGGGCGGTGACCTGCCCGGATCCCGGATCCGCGGGCCGGCCGGCACGCTGAGCGGCCCAGGTCATCCGGCTGGCCACCTGCGCGGAGTGACCGTATGCTCCCCGCGCATGAGCGCTGCAAGGTACCGCGACCGGCTCACGCTGCTCGGGGCCCTGACGGCCGTGGCCTTCCTGGGCGCGGCCGTCCTGCCGTGGCTCGCCGCGGCCGGCCCGGTCGAGCGGCAGGCAGCGGCCACCGGGTATCTGACGCCGCAGTACACGCCCTACCTGGGGTCCGGGAACGCCGTGCCGGACGGACCGGGCTGGGCCGGGCCGCTGGGCCTGGACGGCGGCGCCGGCATCGCGTTGTGGGCCGGTCTGGCCCTGGCGGTCGCTGCGGCAGCATGGTCCCGGTCCGCGCGACGGGGATCGCCCGGGCTCCTCTACTGACTGCCGACGCCCCGGGTCCCCGCTGCTTGTCGGCTACGCACACGCTCCGGGCGACCGTCGACGCCGTGTGCCGCGGTGCCAGCGTCCCGGCGGGACGCACGTCGATCAGCGCGGTATCCGCGGGACGGCACCGTCCCTCGCGCCGGCGCGGCGATGCGCCGGTTCGAGCCGGCACCGGCCGGGGCCGCGTCCGCGGCGACGCGGGGTGCTCCGACGGTCAGGAGCACGACCGAGTCCTGCAAGGCGGTCACCGTCGGCCGGCCACCGGGCACGATCAGCAGTTGTCCGGCCGTGCCGTCCGTCACGTCGTCACCGGCGACCGCCCGCACCCGGCCGCGCAGCACCTGCACGGTTGCCTCGACGCCGTCGTGATGCTCGTCCAGCGTCTGACCGCGGCGCAACGCGATCACGGCCTGGCGGGGCGAGTGCGGATGTCCACCGGTGACGATACGGGCGCCGCACCGGCCCGACGCGCCGAGGCCATGACGGAGCAGACCTTCGGCGAGCGCCTGCAAGGACCACTTCTCCATGATCGACCCACCTTCCGTACGCGGTCCGGAACACTCGTCAAGATCAAGCCTGCCCCGTCACGGCCAGGACGGCAGGGGCCGCCACCGGCGAACCCGCACCCGCTGGGGTTACCGGTGCCCGGCAAGCGCGGCGGCAGCCTGACCGCTGGCGGCAGGTTGCGGCTGCCTGGGACGGCAGCGCCGATGACGTGGCCGCGACGCCCCGCTGATCGCGACACGGCGTTCTGCGCGATCTCCGGCGTGGTCGTGCCGCCCGCCGGGACGCTGTGCGGCGTGCCGGTCGGCGAGCACCATGGAGGTGGATCCGTGTGACGGCGTGCCGCACGTGGCCCGCCCCGCAAGACGAGGAGACACCCATGACGCGACAGGTGCTTCTGCATCGGGTGTACGACGACCCGTCGTCCGGCGACGGCTGCCGGGTGCTGGTCGACCGGGTGTGGCCACGTGGCCTGTCCAAGGACGCGGCCCGGCTCGACGAGTGGCTCAAGGACGTCGCCCCGTCCACGCCGCTGCGCCGCTGGTACGGCCATCGGCCCGAGCGGTTCACCGAGTTCCGTCGCCGCTACCTCGCCGAGCTCGCCGACCCGCAGCGGGCGGCCGCGATGGACCGGCTGCGGGACCTCATCCGCACCAGAACGGTCACGCTGCTCACCGCCACCCGGGACGTCGAGCACAGTCAGGCGGCCGTCCTCGCCGAGCAGCTGCGCACCGGTACGTGATCCCGGGCGCTCCCGGGACCGGCCGCACCCGCGGTGAACTCTGAGTCCAGCCGGTGCCGGCCGGTCACCGTTCGCCGGCGACGCCGTCGATCACCACCGCCGGGCCGGTCAGGCTCGCCCGGCCGGGCACGGGGGCGGGGCCGGTCAGCAGCCACACCGCGGCGATGTCGGCATCAGCCGACCGCAGAGCGTGATCGACCGCGCCGGCGTAGTCGTCGTGGTGGGCGAGGACGTACCCGGCTGTGACGACCGCGATCCTGGCGTCGTCCGGCAGCTGCCGCGCGACCGGCGTCTCGGACACCGCGCCGAGCGGCAACCCGCCCGGCCCCGCGTCCACCACAACTGCCTGCCGGTCCCATTCGTCTGCCGTGCCCTGCAGCGCGAAGATCTCCGGGCCGCCGCACCGCAGCGCCACCCCGGTCCCGGCCGGGTCCACCTGCACGAACGTTGCTGCCACGTACCCGTCGGGAGCGTACCGCCGCACCAGCGGCGCGAACAGCGCCGGCAGCTGCCGCAGCCCGAGATGGCCGCGCTGTGCCGCCGCGCGGAACCGCCGCTCGACGGCCTCCGCGCACCGTGCCGGATCCGGTACGTGCCCCATCACCAGGCCGATCATCGCCCATACGCCACCGCTCGGCAGGCGCACCATGACGGCGACCTCACCGGGCAGCCCCGACACCGCCAGCACCACCCGGCGGCGGAGCCCACCGGCGCCCACGTCGATGATGCTCGTCGCCGTCGCCCGGGTCCGCCGGGTCAGCCGCTGCCACGACAGGACGGGCACGACCGCCAGGCAGATCGCGGACGCGGTCAGCGATCCCCCGTCGCCGCGGTGGCCCGGGACGATCGGCAACGCCACCGACAGCAGGATCAGCGCGCCCGCCCAGCCGGACATCAACGCGGCGATCCGCGGCCGGGATGCCATCCCGGCCAGCCCCGGCACCAGCAGCCACCCGATCGGAGCGGTGACCCCGACGGCGCCCATGACGACAGCGTTGCCCGTCACGGCGAGCAGCGCAGTCCGCGTGGAAATCCTCACCGCATTCACATCCACCAGTGCCGTATCGCCGGTCCGGTCGTCGTCACGCCGCTCGTGCTGCGCTGAACGGAGCACGAGGCGGCGTTGCTGGATGACACCGTAGCGTCGCCGGTGCGGTGGCGGCGCGCGGGTCCGGTGCTTCCTCGCCGGCCCGCCGCGCTCCCTAGTCCTCGGCAGGTAGCGGCAGCGGCGCCTGCCGTACCGCCATACGGCGACGCAAAAGGGCCTTGAACCAGGCGTAGTCGGGCAGCCGGGCGAGCGAGGGACCGGCGACGACGGTGATGAGGACGTACGCGGTCGCCAGCGGCGCCAGGCGCGGCTCGACCCCGGAGGCGACGGCCAGGCCGGCGATGACCACGGAGAACTCGCCACGCGGCATCAGCGCGAGCCCGGCACGCAGCCGGCCAGGAGCGGCGACCCCGACGCGTTTGGCCGCGAACCAGCCGGTGAGGACCTTCGTCGTCATGGTGACGGCGGCCAGGCAGAGGGCCGGGAGCAGCAC
Source organism: Dactylosporangium sp. NPDC050688 (assembly GCF_040654515.1). Taxonomy (NCBI): domain Bacteria; kingdom Bacillati; phylum Actinomycetota; class Actinomycetes; order Micromonosporales; family Micromonosporaceae; genus Dactylosporangium; species Dactylosporangium sp. NPDC050688. Next base: position 51,184 of record NZ_JBFAIC010000021.1, on the reverse strand, counting down.
CGGCGGCATGTCCGACGGGTTCGTGGACAGCCCGAAGAACACGAAGAACACGGCGGCGAACAGGTCCCGCAACGGTGTGAGGATCTCCGTGGCGTGATGAGCGACCCGGCCGCCGAGGGCGATGCCGACGAGGAACGCACCGACGGCGGCGGAGACCTGCAACTGCGCCGCCACGCCGGCGACGAACAGGGTCAGCCCGAGGACGCTGAGCAGGAGCGCCTCCGGGTCCTTCACCGACATGAACGCGCTGATGAGGTGTCCGTACCGGATCGCCACGATCAGGACCACGATGACCGTGACGACCGCGATGACCAGTGCCTTCAGCCCTCCGGCGAAGCCGATGCCGGCCAGGACCGCGGTGACCAGCGGCAGGTAGAACGCCATCGCGAGGTCCTCGATGACGAGCACGGAAAGGATGACCGGGGTTTCGCGGTTGCCGAGGCGTCCGAGATCGCCGAGGACCTTGGCAATGACACCGGAGGACGAGACCCAGGTGATGCCGGCCAGGACCAGTGCCGCCTTCCAGTCCCAGCCGAGCAGGAACGCGAACGCGGCCCCGGGCACGGCGTTGGCCACAGCGTCGATCAGGCCGGCCGGCGCCGCGGAGCGCAGGTTGCCGACGAGTTCCTTCGCGGAGTACTCCAGGCCGAGCATGACCAGCAGGAGGATGACGCCGATCTCGGCGCCGATCTCGATGAACTCCTCGCTGGCCTCCAGCGGCAGGAGGCCACCATGGCCGAACGCCAGACCGGCCAGCAGATACAGCGGGATCGGCGACAGGCCGAACCGACGCCCCAGGCGGCCGAGCATGCCGAGGGCGAACAGCAGCGCGCCCAGCTCGATGAGCAGGATGGTTGTACCGTGCACGGACTGATCAGCCGCGCGGTTCGCCGGAGGCGAGGATGGCGGTGGCCCCGTCGACGCCCGTACGGGTGCCGACCACGACCACGACGTCGTTCGCGGCGAACACGAACTCCGGTCCCGGCGAGGCGATGACCTGTGCGTCGCGCAGCACCGCGACGATCGACGCTCCGGTCAACGTGCGGGTGCGGGTGTCGCCGAGGCTCCGGCCGACGAACGGCGAGCCCGCGTTCAGCGAGACCTGCTCGGTCAGCAGCCCGGCGGCCTGCTGCCGCAGACCGGCCAGCTGGCTGAGCATCAGCGACGCGCCGAGGACGTCGGCGAGGGCTTCGGCCTCATCGTCGGTGAGCGGGATGCAGGCGAGGCTCGCGTCGGGGTCGTCCACGTCGTAGAGCACCAGGTCGCGGCGTCCGCTGCGGTGCGACACCACCCCCAGGGTCCGGCCTGACGACGTCACCAGATCGTGCCGGACGCCGATACCCGGCAGCTCGGTCTGCTCTACCCTTACGCGCACACCGCCACAGTACCCGGGTTCATGATCGCCCCGCCCGAACGCCACGCTGTGCGAGGCGCCACACTGCCACAGTCCCCGCTGCTGCCGTATACAGGACCACGCATCCACGACGACGCCGCCACCCGGGCGGTGCGGCGAAGATCACGTTGGTGCCGCGACGCCGCTGGCAACGACGGTCGATGACGTGTAATGCGTGCGCCTGCGAGATCACAGCGGGTCCACGAGCACAGTCCACAACGGTGTGGGCGACCGCCGCCGATGCACCCGCCGGCGGGCGACTGAACAGGTCGCGTCACCCGGAAGGGGCCCCGAATGACCGTACGAGACAAGCTCACGGCGATCTTCGCTGATGTGACCCGCCGGAACCCCGGCGAGGACGAGTTCCATCAAGCGGTCCGTGAGGTGCTCGACAGCGTGGCGCCCGCATTGCAGAAGCACCCGGAGTACGCCGACGCGAAGATCATCGAACGGATCTGCGAGCCGGAGCGGCAGATCATCTTCCGGGTGCCGTGGGAGGACGACCGCGGTGAGGTGCACATCAACCGCGGGTTCCGGGTGGAGTTCAACAGCGCCCTCGGCCCGTACAAGGGCGGGCTGCGGTTCCATCCTTCGGTGTACCTCGGCATCGTGAAGTTCCTGGGCTTCGAGCAGCTGTTCAAGAATGCGCTCACCGGCATGCCGATCGGCGGTGGCAAGGGCGGTTCGGACTTCGACCCGAAGGGCCGCTCGGATCGGGAGGTCATGCGGTTCTGCCAGTCGTTCATGACCGAGCTGTACCGGCACATCGGCGAGTACACCGACGTCCCCGCCGGCGACATCGGCGTCGGCGGCCGCGAGATCGGGTACCTGTTCGGGCAGTACAAGCGCATCACGAACCGGTACGAGTCCGGGGTGCTGACCGGCAAGGGCCTCAGCTACGGCGGTGCGCAGGTCCGGCGGGAGGCGACCGGCTACGGCGCGGTGTTCTTCGCCGAGGAGATGCTGCACGCGGCCGGTGACAGCTTCGACGGCAAGCGCGTGGTGGTGTCCGGCTCCGGCAACGTGGCCATCTACGCCATCGAGAAGATCCATCAGCTCGGCGGCACCGTCGTGGCCTGCTCCGACTCCTCCGGCTACATCCTCGACGACCAGGGCATCGACGTCGCGCTGCTCAAGGACCTCAAGGAGGTCCGCCGCGCTCGCATCGACGCCTACGTCCAGGCCCGCCCGCACGCCCGCTTCAACGCCGGCCGGCCGGTGTGGGAGGTGCCGTGCCAGGTCGCCCTGCCGTGCGCCACGCAGAACGAGATCGGCGCCACCGACGCGGCGGCCCTGATCAAGGGCGGCTGTGTGATGGTGGTGGAGGGCGCGAACATGCCGACCAGCCCGGAGGCGATCCGCGCGTTCGCCGCGGCAGGTGTACGGTTCGCCCCGGGCAAGGCCGCCAACGCCGGTGGCGTGGCCGCCAGCGCCCTGGAGATGCAGCAGAACGCGAGCCGCGACTCGTGGACGTTCACCCACTCCGAGCAGCGGCTGCGGGAGATCATGCGGGACATCCACGACCGCTGCCATGCCACCGCCGAGGAGTACGGCATGCCCGGCGACTACGTCGCCGGGGCCAACATCGACGGGTTCCGCCGGGTCGCCGAGGCGATGCTGGCCCACGGCCTCATCTGACCTCGTCAGCCAGGGCCGGCGCGGCGCCGGCGTTTCGTTCAACCAGCCGCTCGGCCCTGCGCCGGGCGGCCAAGAGCCCTGGCCGCCAGCGCCCTGGCGTATCCCGGCATCGAGCTGATCGCAGCCTCGCACGGCGGGCGACGCGAGCATCCAGGCGCACGCCGCGTCGCAGCGGCGTACCGTCGGGTTCGTCCGGTATGCCCGGCGGATGGTTCTTCGAAAATCTTTCCGGCGGGCTTGTCGATCGGGGTCGGTCCTTTTCGTAGCTCTGGTGAGAGCCCGGCACAGCGCCGGCCCAGACACCCGCTGGAGAGCACGATGACCACCACCGTGAACGCGACCCGCGCCGCCGCTTCCACCATCGGCCCGCTGATCAGGGCCGGGGCCGCCGCCGTGGTCGCCGCGAGCGCCGCCACCATGGCCGTCGCCGCCGCCGGCCACGCGGCCGGGATCAGTCTCGACATGGCCGGTGCACCGATCCCGGTCTCGGGGTTCGGCGTGCTGACCGCCGCCTTCTCGGCGATCGGCGTGGTCATCGCCGCGCTGCTGGCCCGTTTCGCCCGGCACCCGCGGCGCACCTTCGTCCGCACGACGGTGGTGCTGACCGTCCTGTCGCTGGTGCCGGACGTGCTCGCCGACGCCACCGCGCCCACGAAGGCGCTGCTGATGCTCACCCACCTGGTCGCGGCCGCGATCGTGATCCCCGCTGTCGCGCGCCGCCTGGCCGCCTGAGCCTGTCGTCACCGCACCATCCATCCAGCTACGGAGGACCGTCATGAGGCAGTACCTGATTTCCGTGCACAGCGTCGAGGGTGCACCGCCGATGTCCGATGACGAGACGCAGACCATGTTCCGCGAGACCGCCCGGATCAACGACGAACTGCAGGCCGCGGGCGCCTGGGTCTTCGGCGGAGGGCTCATGTCGCCGGAGAGCGCGACCGTCGTACGGATCGAGAACGGCGCCACCACCATGAGCGACGGGCCGTTCGTGGAGACGAAGGAGCACATCGCCGGGTTCTGGGTCATCAAGTGCGCGGACCTGGACCAGGCGCTGGCCTGGGCGGAGCAGTGCGCGGCGGCCTGCGGCCCGGTCGAGGTGCGCCCCTTCGACGACCTGTCCCAGGCCTGAGCAGGGGCCGGCACCCGACATGGACCTGGCGGGCATCTACCGCGCGGAGTACGGCCGCTGCGTCGCCACCCTGACCCGCCTCCTCGGTGACATCAACCTCGCCGAGGAGGCGGTCCAGGACGCGTTCACCACGGCGGTGCAGAAGTGGCAGACCCCGCCGCCGAACCCGGGTGCCTGGATCGTGACGACCGCACGCAACCGGGCCGTGGACCGGCTCCGCCGGGAGTCGACCCGGCAGGCCCGGCACGCCCAGGCCCTGCTGCTGCACCAGCAGGACGAGCCCCCGGAGATGGGACCGGTGAAGGACGACCAGTTGCGACTCATCTTCACCTGCTGCCACCCGGCGCTCGCCCCTGACGCGCGGACCGCGCTCACGCTGCGCCTGCTCGGCGGCCTGGAGGTACCCGAGATCGCCCGGGCCTACCTGGTCCAGGAGGCGACGGTCGCCCAGCGGATCGTGCGCGCCAAGAAGAAGATCCGCGACGCCGGCATCCCGTACCGGGTGCCGGCCGGACATGAGCTGCCGGACCGGCTGCCGCCCGTGCTCACCGTGCTCTACCTGATGTTCAACGAGGGTTACGCGTCCACCGACGGGCCGCTGATCCGCACGGAGCTGTGCACGGAGGCGATCCGGCTCGCCCGCGAGCTCGCCACCCTGATGCCCGACGAACCCGAGGTCCTCGGCCTGCTGGCCCTGCTGCTGCTCACCGAGGCGCGCCGCCCGGCCCGGCTCGACGCGGCCGGCGAGCTGGTGCTGCTGACCGACCAGGACCGGTCGTTGTGGGACCGGGCGCTCATCGCCGAGGGCCACGACCTGGTCCGCCGTTGCCTGCGGCGCAACCGGCCCGGCCCGTACCAGATCCAGGCGGCGATCAACGCCGTGCACACCGACGGTGCCGCCACCGACTGGCGGCAGGTCCTGGCACTGTACGACCAGCTCCTCACGATCGCCCCGACGCCGGTCATCGCGCTCAACCGTGCGGTCGCCGTCGCCGAGGTGCACGGCCCGGCGGCGGCGCTCGCCGCGCTGGAGGACCTCGATCTGCCCGGCTACCACAGGCTGCCCGCCACCCGGGCCGAGCTGCTGGCGCGGCTCGGCCGCGACGCGGAGGCCCGAGACGCCTACGACCAGGCCGTGGCGCTGGCCACCAACGACACCGAGCGCGCCTTCCTGCAGGCGCGCCGCGCTGCGAGGAGTACATGATGACCGCCACCTACACGTTCGACGTCTTCTGCAGTCTCGACGGCTTCGGCACCACCAGCGGTGACTGGGGCGGCTACTGGGGCAAACAGGGCCCCGAGCTGCTCGAGCACCGCCTCAGCCTGTACGGCGGGGAGCAGCGCATGGTGTTCGGCGCCAACACGTACCGGGTGTTCGCGAGGATGCTGGCCGACAGCACCGAGGACGCCGAGGTACGCGACGCCTGGGTCACCCGGATGCGGAACCTGCCGGCGACGGTGGTGTCCAGCACGCTGCACGGGCCCCTGGACTGGCCGGACGCGACCGTCGTGCGCGGCGACGCCGTCGACGTCGTCGCCGCGCTCAAGCAGCAGTCGGACGTGCCGCTGCGGTCGCACGGCAGCCTGTCGTTGAACCGGGCGCTGATGGCCGCCGGTTTGGTCGACTTCGTCCAGGTGACGGTCTTCCCGGTGATCACCGGCCAGACCGGGACCGAGCCGATCTTCCAGGGTGCGGCCGACTTCGACCTGGAACTGGTGCAGAGCCGGACCCTGGACGGTCGCACCCAGGAGCTGACCTACCGGCCGACCCTGCATGTCTGAGCGCCCGGCCGACACCGGCCACCGTCCGGGAGGACTACGATGCGGTCCTTCAGCGACAGGTAGGAGAGGCGACGGACATGAGCGAATCAGTCGAGACCCGGGGCGATCAGCGCGTTGAGCTGCTGGCCGTCGACACGAACCAGGACGGGGCCGCCGACGTGCTGGCGATCGACACCGACGGCAACGGCAAGGCTGACCTGTTCCAGCTCGACGGCGACGGCGACGGCGCCGTGAACGTCACCATGGTGGACCTCGACGAGGACGGCATCATGGACGTCAAGGTCGACGGCGACGGCGGCCACCCCCTCGCGGGCTGACCGGCATCATGGCTTGCCGCGACGCCGGCCCGCCGGGGCCGCGTCGCGGCAGCCGCGGACGCGCGGACATGGCGTTGCAGTCTTCGCCGCTGGGGGTGGTCATGGGATCGAACGACGCCACGCTCGGTGTCGTGCTGGACACCACGGCCGTGCCGGCTGAGGTCGTCGTGGACGGCGAGCGGCTGTCGATCATCGGCTACGTGTGGGAACCCACCACCGAACTGGTCGGGCTCGACAGCGCCGGCGCGGTGTGGTCGTACTCCCCGGACCGGCGCACCCGGACGCCGATGAACTCCTCCGTCGACGCGCTGCGCCGGTTCCTCGACCTGTTCGGCGAGTTCTTCGCCGCCACCGACGATCCGCCGCCGGCGACCTACACGGCCGAACAGATGGCCGAGAAACTCGCCGCGTTCCGGCGTGGTGAGATCAAGCCCGCCGCCGGCCGGCCGGACCACCGGGTTGCCCGCATCAAACAGCTCAAGCAGACGTTACGGGAGATCGACAGACCCGCCGTCAAGGGCGGATGGTGGTCGCTCGTCCTGGAACAGGTCGACGACGGGATCCTGTGACGAGCGCCGCCCGGTCAGCGCGTCAACGGCGGCAACGGGCATCCGATCGCCGCCTCTGCTCTGAGGCATGGTGTTGTGGATACCTGCGTGATCGATTGGCGGTCCGTGGCGGGACCTCTCGGGTGGCCCTGAGGTCAGCATGAATCCAGGACGCCGGCCGGGCAAGCGCGCGAAAATGGTTGCGTGAAGGCGATCTACCCGGACAGCGGCGAAGGCGACCCGGAGGCCGTGCCCGGCGTGTGCCCCGAAACCGAAGGTGCGGCCGGCGTCGGGTCCCTCACGCTTCGCGTCGACGGGGAGTTGTTCGCCCTCAGCCCGAACGAGTTCGGAGGCACTGATTACGCGTGGCTGAGCGGGCCGAACCCCGGCTATGGATTCGGCGTGAGTCCGACCCCGAACCTGTCGCTCGACGGACACACGGAGAACATCCGCGGCTTCCTGGCCCAGGTTGACCCCGCCACGGGATACATCGAGGACGAGTGAGCCATCGAGCCGCTTGACGTTGCAATCCACTGGGCCGAGCGCGCAACCTCGGCGACCGCTTCCCCGGACGGCCCGACAGGCACCGCCGTCAAGGCATCATCGGACAACGGCAGCAGATGCGAACAGCGGCAGCATGCGGCCGGTCGACACCAGCGCGAGAGCGGCCGGGACGTCGGGCGGAAGGAGGCTGCCCGCTTCCCGGCGGGGGGCGGCAGCAGCGTGACTGCGAGCCCGTCGACGGCGGCGGCGGGCGGCGGCGATGCGCGCGCCGGTGGCCGAGTCGACCGCCCGCGACGCGTACCACGGCGCGACGCTCAGCCCGGTGGTGACGAGCGCGGCGAGCAGGAACATCGCTGTGGAAGCCACTCGGCGGGCGGCGAGTAGTGAGTGCCGGCCCCGGCAAGCCGCACCTTATCCGGGAGTCGATCGGGGCGGATCACGATGGCGCTGATGGTGCCGTCGCCCCAGACCGTGGTGTTCGAGGTGCGGCGTTCGAGGCGCCGGGAAACGCCGCCCGGACGCCCCGGTCAGGCCCGGCGGGGCAGGCATGCCGTCAACGGCTCGGTGATCCGCACCGCGACCCGTACCGCCACCCCGCCGAGTGGCCCAACAGAGCGCGTCACGCCGGTGGTGGGCACGACGAACTCGCGGGGTTCAGCGGAGCTGCGGCAGGAAGCGGTGCCGGGCGAGGGCCGCTGTCGTCTCGGCCGCGAGGGCGGCGACGAACGCGGTGATCGCGAGGATGACGATCCAGGCCCAGATCCGGTAGCCCGGCGGGTGGGCGTAGGCGACCCAGTGCAGCGCGAAGGTGGCGACCGCCGCATAGGGGAAGGCGTACGCCCAGAATCCGGGGGTGAAGTGCAGGTGGCGGTACACGCCGACGAGCCGGAGCTGGGTGAGGGCTGCCAGGAGTGTGTAGCCGGCGAGCCCGAAGGTCACGGCGTCGACCTTGCCGCGGGTGATGGTCAGGTACGCCAGGCCGGCGAGGGCGGGCGGGGCCGCCTGGATCGCCAGGGTGGGCTGCAGTTGCGGGGGAAGCGGGGGGCGGAAGTACAGCCGGGCCAGGATCATCGACTCGATGACGAGCCACGACACGAGACCGAGGCCGAAGAACACCCGGGCGGGGCCTGACCAGCCGGCGAGGGCCGCGCCGATGGTGGCGATGAGTCCTCCGGCGACGGCGGGCAGCACGTAGCCGGGATGCAGCTTGTCCAGGTCGAGGCCGCCGGAGATCCATTGGCCGGTCATCCACCCGGCCAGCACGATCGTGACGGCGGCGAACACGCCGAACAGCCACTGACCCGCCGCTCGTTCGTGTCGCATCAGGCCGATGGCCAGCAGCATGCCGACGATCGGGATCAGCGAGACGAACGGTCCCAGCACCGGGTCGGTCAGTTCAGCGTGCCAGCCGCCGGGTCGCCGCCGCACCTGCGAGACATAGCTGACGAGGAGCGTGAGCCAGACGACGGCGGCCAAGACGCACAGGATGTCGGAAACGAGCGCGGGTGCGAACTGCAGCAGCGCGGCGTAGCCCCAGCAGCCGGCCAGGCCTGTCAGGCCGTACGCGATTCCGAACAGGTTCGGGGTGATCCCGACGTGCGGCTCGCTCGTCTGTGTGTTCACGGCGGCACGCTACCCGGCGCCCCAGCGGTTATCCCGCATCTGCCGCGGCCGCGGTTGAAGCGCGCTCGGCGGTGCTCCAGCACGGTGCCGTAATGCCTGGGATCACCCGAGCGGCGTGAACCGCCGTGGTCCACCCAGCCAGGACGAGCCGGCCGAACGGTCAGCGGATCTCGTTGCTACTCAACTGTAATCCGAGGTCGACAAACCTTGAGCGAAGCAAGATCGGGTGAACGCTTCTCGGCGTGGCTTCTGATTTTGGTCGACAGCTGTCTTACCGGGAGCCTCTCGCTCTGTCGACCCCGGTCCATGCGTCTCGCCTACCGGCTCTGAGCTGCAACGTCAGGTTGGAAGGGCTGAGTGTCCGGTCGGATGATCGGTCTGTTGCGACTTGCGGGCACACTGGTGTCGTGTCCTCTCACCCGCCGCTACGTCCGCCGACACCTCCGTCAGCTGGGCGGCTGGGTCGTCGGCCGCGACGGATCAGCGACCGGTGGAAGGATCTGCTGGTCGCGGTGTTCGTGTTCGGGCTGGGCATCGCGCCGGCCGTGTACTGCGTGGATGCCACGGCCCGCAACATCGCGCTGTTCGGTGACCGGCCCACCGCCGACGCGGAGGTCGTGGCGTGGAACCCGCATGTGAAGGGCAACGGCGGGACGCTCACCGTCCGGTTCGTCACGGCGGACGGGCGGCCGGTCACCACGATCGTGTACGAGATGCGCGGCCGGCTGTCGGCGGGTGACCGGCTGCGGGTTCGCTACAACGCGGAGCGTCCCCGGTACGCCCGCGCCGCGGACGCCGGGCCAGCTGTGGTCTGGCCGGTGGTCGCCGGGCTTGTGGCGATGGTGGCCCTCTGTGGGGGTCTGGCGATGGGGTGGCGGACCTGTAGGCGGGCTCGGTAGGCACGGGGCGCGTCGGCCGGTCTGTCGACCCCGGTCCATGCGTCCCGACTACCGGCCCTGAGCTGCAACGTCAGGTTGAAAGGGCTGAGTGGGAGGCTGACCTGCTCGGATACCTGTCCTTACGTGGCATTGCCCCGCGGTACGCGCCGGGCGGGGACCCCGGAGCCGACGAACTCGGCCTCATCATGGGCGTTCAGCGGGCCGGCGACGTCGTTCTAACCCGGCCGGCCTTGCTGATAGCGCGAGAACGAGCGAATACGTTGTGGGACGCCTTGCCCTCGGGTGAAAGCACGATTCGTCCTTGCTGATACGGATCAGATAAAGGTGCTGTACGGCGTTCGCGCACCGGCACGAGAGTGCAACGGCTCCACAGCGCATGCCGCCAGATCGACGTACGCCCTGTGACCTCGAAGAGCGGCAGCGCCCGACCGGCGGCACAGCGGATGCCAAGATCGCCCCGGCGTGAGCTCGGTAGGGTCATCGGGTGATCGTGTACGACATTGCCGCGAAGCTGCCCCCGATCGAGGTGCTGCGGAACCGTTGCCGGGCTCTCGCCGTGCTGGAGTGCATCATCGGTGGTGACGAGCCGTACTACACGTACACCCGTGAATGGGGTGACGATGAGGCGGCGCTGATGAGCAACGGCAGCGGCGATGAGTGGGCTGTCGTGTTCACCGCGGACGGCGCGTTCATCCGGGTATTCGACCACGAGTCGGCAATGTCGCCGTCCCAGGATGCGGACCACGAACTGTGGCCGGGGCTGCTCGACGGTATGCCAGCGGTGTTCGCCGCCCAGGTCGAGGAGCCGGCGTTCGGCGACGAGGATGGGCGGTTCCTGGCCACCGCGGTGTTGTGGCGGCTCGGCGGTGACGATCGCTGGCATGCTGGGGCGGACATCACCGTCCCGCCGCCGCGTGGGCTCTACGATAGCGGGCCGGACGGCTCCGGCATGCTCGCAATCCTGCTCGACGACATCGCCGATCGGTACGTTGCGTTCGCCGAGGATTACTACGAGATGCAGGTGGACCGGAGCACGGTCGGGCACATCGTCGCGCAGATCCCGCTCACCGACGCCACGGTGCGGGCACTCAATCCGGAGGCGACCCTGGCGGGCCTGCATGCGGACGTCGTCGCGATCGGATACCCGCTCGCGGCACTGTGATCGACAGGGGGCTGACAGGATGCGCTGCGTGCGTCCGGCAACGAGAACCCTTGGATCTCGATCAACGAACGCGGCTTGGTGCTCGCCAGGAACGGCGCAGGCGAGTGGCTCGTCCACGGCGCGGCGGACCTTGCGCCTCTGGCGGGCTCAGGCCGGACAGTGACCGTCCGACCAGTCGCGGCCGGATCGCGGCAGAAGAGCGCGCCCGCTTGCGGCTTCCGAGCGGCGTCTTGATCAGTCGTTTACGCTGCTCCCGGTGAGCTACGACGTCTACTTCTGGCCGTCCGGAGCGGCGAGGAATCCCCGTCGGCTGGCTGAGCGGCTAGCGGGCGAACGGGCTGGTACCGGATGCGCGGGTGCTGGCGTTCCGTGCGGAGCTGTTGCGTCGCTGGCCTGAGCTCGCCAGCATGATCGCGCCATGGCATCAGGATCTGGATTGGCGCCCGTACGGCAGGACTGATCTGGCCGACCGGTTCGTCGTGCTGACGCTACCCTTCGGCTGGCCGGCCACCGCGGCGCTGCCCGTCGTGGCGGGCGCGTTCGGGCTGGATGTCTACGACCCGCAGCCGGACTCCCTCGTACCGCCCCGGCCTGGAGCCCCGGATGCCGGCGTGCCTGAGCGCATCACACGGGTCGCAGGATGGGTCGTTGAGGACCACGTCGTGCAGGCGCTACGGCAGATCAGTGCCTACATCGATTACCGATACGACGAACTGGACGAGGCCGCGCTGACCGGTGCGCTGGAGGGCACCAACGACGAGACCGCCGACGGCTGGTTCGAGTATCCGTTGGCCGGCACGCCCGCCTTGACGATCCGCCTGGCTCGGTCGGCAGACGGCTCGGTGGTCATGGTCCAAGTCGACGGCGCCATGGACATCGTCCTGGCCGCAAGGATCGACACCGTGCTGGACCTGCTGTAGCTCCTCGCAACACGCCGTCGGCACGGAGCCAGTTCGGGACGACCTGCCGCCGCTGGCGCAGGTCACCGACCGTACGCATCAACCGACCACCGCCCGCGCGACCTGCGGCGTGTGCGGACACCGCTGCACGCACCCGGCCCGCGACGGCAGACCGTAAGTCCGGTCTCACGCCTCAGGCGGCTGCTCCCGAAGTTGCTCCGCGATCGAAGGTGGTGCCTGCTGGATCGGATGAGGCGTCACCTGCCGAGCTTCTGTCGTCCAGTCGGCCGACTCCCCGGCCAATCGAATCGCCTCAGCCCAGAGTTTGACGGGATCGATCCGGTAGCTGCCGTCGGATGCCGCCTCATCCTTCATGATCGCCTCGTCGACAGGAACGGACAGATACGCCTCCTCGGTCGTGGTCCGCTGCAACCGAACCGAGATCGAGTACGTCCTCTGGGGCTCGTCCATCCGCGCAGGATAGCTCTCCGGTCAACGCGCCGCGTGATGCGCCCAGGCCCAGACGTCACGCACCTTGGTCCAGTTTACGGACGAAGCCGGCTACGCCTGCTCACCCGCGCATGACGCGGCCTTTCGCGGCCTCGAATTGCTCGGTGCTCAGCACGCCCGCGTTCCGCTTCGCGGCCAGCTGCCGGATCAGGGTGAAGCGATCACCGTCGGTCGGCGGGCTGTCGAGGTCGGTCTTGAGCACGTCGTACTCGGCGCGGGTCAGGGCCCCAGTGCTGCGCAGATCGTTGAGGGCCTTCAGCCGGGTCCATGGGTCGGCGCGTTGCGTGCCGCCGGTGGCGCGCTTCTTGGGCGGTGCCGGGGCACGCCGCCTGCGGACCAGTTGCACGATGCCGACGATGCCGAGGATCAGACCCATGGGCAGGAAAGTCGCGCCCGTGATGGTGGTGCCGAGCTTCGCGTCCGGAGGCAGTGACGACTGGGTGAACGCCTTGATGAGCATGGCGGCGCCGCCTCCGGCGAAGCCGACGACCCACAGCACCTGCCCGGCGCCCGGTTCGAAGATCCGCATGCTCATCAACATGCCGGCGATCCACAGGATCGCACCGGCGAACGTCAGCCAGAACAGGCTGTCCGAGCCTTCGGGGCACGGGTTCGCGACCACGTACGAGCCGCCGGAGACACAGCTGCCGATGTCGATGATCTGGTTGAGCCCGATCGCCAGCAGCGCAGTGCCGATGAGTCCGATCACCAGGCTTGCGCCCTCACGTACCACCGTGTTCATCCACGCTCCCGGAAGCGATCGAGGCCGCGAGGATAGCAGGAGCCGCCGGCTCAGGCAGCGGCCCACCGATCCGGCCCTCGAGGACCGCCAACTCATCACATGCGTACGCGAGCTCACCGGCGCCGCCGAGAACGCCAGATTCCGCTTCGTTCCAAACCGCTCATCGGCAAGACAGGAAGCGTCGGCGTCGCCGGGGCGCGTCGCTCGCTGTGACGACCACGGTGCCGGCGCCGCGCGAGACCAGCGGTCATGAGCGGATGGTCTCTATCGGGGTCTGGATGACCGCATGCGGGCGCATCGGCTACTGGCGGGATGGCCGGTTCCGGGCGAGCACCCGGGATCACACCGGCAAGATCGCATGTGCGGCCTGGTCCGCTGGGAGATGAAGAGGTAGCGGCTACCGGCCAAAGCAACATCAACCCGCCGTCGAACCAGCTTGATCAACAGCTAACGAAAGACCGAGGCTCAACCAGAGCAAGCGCGCTTCGACCGGGCGTACGGCGGGCAGGGCACCGAGCAGTCACGGGAGCTGTGGACCTACGTCGACGTCGACTTCGCCCGCGTCGCCACCGAGATGGGCGCCCAGGACATCCGGGTCGACAAGCCGGCCGACTTGCGACCGGCCCTGGACCAGGCCCTGTCCGCCGGCCGCCCGGTCGTCCTCGACGTGCACACCGACATCGAGGGCGTCGCCCCCCTTCCCGTCAGCTGTACGAGGCCATTGCCGCTCCCGACTCGTCCGTGCGAACATTCATCGATGAGTGTGAAGCTCTTGCGTCGCAACAGGTCCCGCCTGTTGCTGACCGTGGCCGCAGCGGCCATGTCCATTGCGTCCCTGGGCCTCGGCACGCCGGCCGCCGCCGCGACCCCCGACGGCCACTACTGCTGGTACGTCCTGCCGGACAGCGTGCCGTGGAAAGCGGCCAACAACATCGTCAACTACACCGCGACGGTCCAGTGCGACGGCGCGGTGCGGCGCGTCGACCTCACGGTGGAGCTGCTGTACCACGGGACGAGCGGCGGCGCCGGCACGACCGTGAACGGCCGGACGACGCTGTGGACGGACGGCACCTCGATCCCCGTGGTCGCGCTCGGCGTCACCACCCCGAACACGCTCTGCGACTCGGGCTTCTACTCGGGTCGAGCGACCGCCACCGTCCAGTACCGCTCGGGCGAACCGGAGTACATCACCAGATCGATCGCGTCGCAGCAGGTATCGCTGACCTGCTCGTTTCCGGAAATTCCGCCCACCGGCCCGAATCCCAGCACGGTGACGGTCACCAACCCGGGCACCCAGAGCTCACTCAAGGGGGACAACGGGGGGCTGCAGATGCAGGCCACCGGCGGCAGTTACTCGTACACCTGGACGGCGGTCAACCTACCGCCCGGGCTGACCATCGACCCCGGGACCGGCCGGATCAGCGGCACGCTCACCCAAATCGGCTCCTACAACGTCACGGTCACCGCCAACGACGGATTCGGCAGCCTGGGCAGCACCACCTTCACCTGGAGCGTCCGCAAGGACTCTCCCTGCACGCGCTGCTGATCAACGCCGGCGGCGCCCGTCCGGACCGGACCGGCGCCGCCTGGCCGCGCTACCGCTGGCCGTGGGCCTCGAGCTCCCGTTGGTGGATGCGTCGACGGTCATCGACGCGGCCCGTCGGGCGGCGGTGCGGCCATCGGTGCACAGGCGTTAGTTCGTGTGTCGAAGTCATAGCCATTCGTTGATCTCGGCGATGTGCAGGGTAGCTTCGTACCGGACGGCGAGCTTGTCGAAGCGGGTGGCGACACTGCGGTTGCGTTTCAGCCGGTTGATGCCGCACTCCACCGCGTGGCGCTGTTTGTACAGCTCAGGGTCGAAGGCAGGCGGCCGGCCACCCTTCGACCCGAGCTTGCGCCGGTTGGCGTCCTGATCGGCCTTGGACGGGATACACGCCTTGATCCCACGGCGGCGCAGGTAACGGCGGTTGCCGCGGGACGTATACGCCTTGTCGGCCAGGACCCGGTCCGGTCGGGTGCGCGGCCGCCCGCCGTGCAATCTAGGCACCCGGATGCCGTCCACGACCACGGTGAACTGCGGGCTGTCGCCGCGTTGCCCGGCGGTCAGCACCAGCGACAACGGCTTCTGACCCTGCTCACATCCAAGGTGGATCTTCGTGGTCAGCCCACCACGGGAACGACCCAGGGCATGATCGGCAGGCTCGTCCCGGACACCGCCGGGCGGTTCCGCTTGCAGATCCCCCTTTTCCGCGCTCCAGCGGCATGCTGATGCGCACGGGCGATCGTGGAGTCCACGGACACATCCCACACGATGCGCCCAGCCGCATCGGCGTGAGCCTGCAACGCGGTCAGAACCTGTGCCCAGACCCCAGCCCGCTGCCACCTGCGGAACAACCCGGCCACCGCCGACCACGACCCGTAACACGCCGGCACGTCCCGCCAGGGCGCACCGACACGGACCCGCCACCGAATCCCATCAATCAACTGCCGCTTACTGAACAACGACGGCCGGCCCGACCGGACGGGCTTGGGCAGCAACGGTTCCAGCGCTGCCCACTGTGCGTCGGTCAGGTCGTGCCACCTCGTCACCGCTATGGTGTCCACGAGGTCTCCGGTGCAGGTTCTTCTTGGTCGATGAACCAACTACCGGAGACCTCGCCCATTGTCGATCTCCGACACGCTCCCGATCACGTCAGGGCAGCTCAAGCACCACGCCCGAATTCGACACACGACCTAGTACCGCCGGGCAGACTCCACACAAAATCGCACGTCACAGCCCCAACCGGATTTACGAGCCCGACAGGGACCGGGCTCGCTGCTCCGCCGCCGAGGAGCAGGGTGGGTGCCGTGATCCGGACAGGCCACCAGACCGCCGAGGGAGTGACCGACCAGGTCCACCGCGCCGGTGCCCAGTTGGTCCAGGATGCCGATGATGTCCTCCGCGAACAAGCTCACGCTGTACGTGCCGGGCCAGTCACTGGCCTCGCTGATCCGCCTGGTGATCAGCGTGTAGGACGGGTCACCCGCCCACGCCTTCCGCAGGCGCACAGCCGGCGGTACAGGATGCGACTCGACGGCGAGCCGCGCGACCAGGTTGTTCAGGTCGGCGGCGCCCTCCGGATCCGGTCGGCCCACCCGTCCCCTGTCCGGGATCGTCCGGATTAGCTGTCGCCGGCGTCCGCGGCGGCGACGATGTCCTCTTCGACAGTAGTCGCCATTGATGGAATGGCTTTCGATGGCGGCTCGTTACCCAGCACTAACTCACGAGGACGGCTGCGAACGTGCGGCCGCGGCGCCGCCCGGACGAGGCCGGGTGGCACAGTCACGAAAGGGTGCAGATGAGCGACTACCGAGATCAGGTGACCCCGCGGCGGCGTGCCGCACGATGGCGGCGTACGGCGGGCGGCCTGCTTGCCGCCGTGTGTGCGACCGCCGCGGTGACGCCGCTGCACGCCGCGCCCGCGCAGGCCGCGATCAGCAACACCGCGGCCTTCACCATGACCTGGACACCCGACAGCGCCGCCGGGTACGTCAACATGGTGAAGGCGTCCATGACCGCCGTCATCGACGACGGTCTGTACGGCCTGGTGTACCGCGGCACGCAGTGCGACGACGCGAAGGGCTCGGCCGCGGTCATCGACTGGTACTGCTTCGACGACGTCGACGCCAGCAGCTGGAAAGACCCGGAGGTGGGCAACGCCTGGGTCCCGCAGGGCATGACCACGACCTCGGACATGAACATGGACGAGACGTGGAACGGCCGCTCCGCGTCGATCGTCGGCTGGTATCACGGGGCGCCCGGCGACGCCGACGGTCCGAACGGGATCCGAATCAGCGTGATCAACTGGGCGACCGGCGAGTACCGGCACGTCCTGCTGGTGGACGCCTTCGGCACCAGCCCGGCCGGCTACAGTCCCATCAAGATCCACGCGGGAGGCCTGCTGTGGTACGGCCGTTACCTGTACGTGCCGGACACCGCCAACGGCATCCGCGTGTTCAGCCTGGACTACATCTACGATCTGGGCGCATCCACGAACGGCACCACTAGCTGCAGCTACATCGGGCTGCAGAACGGCACCTACTGCGCGGCGCAGTACAAGTACGTCATCCCGCAGATCGGGTACTGGAAGGTCAGCTCACCGGCGGCCAGTGCTGACTTCTGCAACCCGGACAGCGGCAAGGCCCGCTTCTCGTACCTGGCCGTGGACCGCCCGAACGACCCGGACCGGCTGATCGTCGGGGAGTTCTGCGAGTCCACCAAGAGTGTTCCTGGCCGCCTGGCGGCCTACCCGATGGCGTCGGCCGTGCCCGGTGCGGGCAGCACGCTGTCCCCGAGCTGGGTGAAGAACCTGCCGAGTAGGCAGATCCAGGGCGCGGCGACGAACGGCATCTACTGGTACTTCAACAAGAGCAACGGCCACAACAACGGGTCGCTGCTGCAGACCACCGAGACCAGCACCACGTTTACCCTCGGCGCGAGCCGGGCGACGCCGATCGGCCCGGAGGACCTGTCGTTCTGGCGCAGCACCGGCCAGCTGTGGTCGGTCTCCGAGTACTACCAGAACGCCACCCCGACCTACGGCCGGATGATCTACTCGATGCCGACCAACTTCTGAGCGGGACCACGACTTCTGGGTTGTGGCCACAACCCAGAAGTCGTGGCGGCGCGACGGCGGCGACCCGGAAGTCGCCTGGACAACTCAGGGGTTGCGGCCCCTGGGCGGCCGGTGTCCGCTCCCAGGGCGACAGGCGAGCCGTCCCGCGTCGACGCGAAGGTCAGCCGGTCCGGTCGCGAGATGCGGCCTTACGACACCGGTCCGAGCAGTGCAGGTGTCGAAGCAGCAAACGACACGTTCGCCACCACCACCGCCAAGCCAGAACTGGTCGCCAGTCTCGACACCGAGCAGGCCGCCGCGGTACACACCGAGTCGGCCTTTGCCGGGATATGCGGGTGGACGCACCCCGTATCGCGTTCAGAGGCCGGCGAGCGGGGTGCGGCGCAGGTGGCCGCCACGGGTCGAGGCCCGTCAGCGCGATCCGGTGGCGCAGGTCGGCGTCGTTGCGGGCGGCAGCCGGTGGTAGCGCAGCCCCAGCCGGACCGCGGGCGGGTCGCGCAGGCAGTCGGCGTACGGGCAGTCGGCGGCACGCCGGTGGTCGCGGCCGCTCTAGATCGGCTCAGACGTGGTCGGCCAGGGTCTGCCAGGAGGACCGGTCGTTGGGCAGGCCGAGTCGTGAGAAGGTGGCGTTCCAGGCTTCGTGGTACCCGCCCCGGGAAGGCCGTTGCTGGGTGTCGGGTTCGCCGAAGGTCGCGTGCCGGGTGACGGTCGCGGCGAGTCGGCGCTGGGCGGGCGTGGCCGCCGCCGGCGACGGCAGCAGGCCGTCTGGGAAGAGCACCCGCAGGTATGGCTCGGCCAGTGCCCCGGGTGCCCGGCGCTGCGTTCCGATGTCGAGGTACGTCGGGGCCGACGGTACCGCCGCGATAGCAGCTGGCAGGAGGCGGTCGACGTCGCGGACGACCGCGCACAACCGTTCTGCGAGCGTGGCTTCCGGGTTCGGCAGAGCCGAGAGCCCCATGCCTTGGAATCCTCCCATGCCGATGACGTCGGGGTCCCTGGACGCCTCGGTCAGCAGCACCGTGTTCGCCTCGGGATCGTCGGCAAGTGCCGGAGCCAGCGCGGCGCACACTCGCACACCTGGATGCGGGTCACGCAGCCACGCCCGAGGCGACCCGCCCAGTTCGCCGACGCCGAGCAGCATCGAGGCCCGATAGTGCGCGTCGGTCGAAGCGCCTTCTGCCAGCAGGTACGCCAGCAGCCGAGGCCGATGCACCACCAGATCGGGGTGGCCGCTCAGCGTCGCGGCCGTCAAAGCCGCGCAACCCCGCAGCGCCGGCGCCTGAGTGGCTAACAGCGGCTCGACCGCCGTGTACACCTGAGGCAGCAGGTCGAAACAGTCCACGCGTGCCGCGGCCAGCAGCACCCGGCCCGGCGCGTCAGCGTCCGTCCAGCCCAGCACGAAGCGCCGCTCGCGAAGGTACCCGATCAGCCAGGAACGTACATCGGGATCGTCACGGCGGGACGCCTTCGCTCGGTCGACACCCGTGAGCACCTCACGGGCGACCTCGCGCAGGAACCAGACGGCCGCAACGCGCAGGGGCCGGTCCTCGCCACCGAACCCGGGCTCTGCGACCGTCCGGACGAGATACCGCACACCATCTACGGTGGCCGGCGTCAGAATCCCGCCGCAATAGAGCGCAGACCACAGAAACGAGTACGGTGCACGCCAGAACGGCTCGTCAGCACCCTGGGGAAGGTCGTCACCCCGGCGAAGGTCGTCAAGCAGTGCCAGGTCGTCGCCAGCCGGACCATAGGCGTGAAAGGACACGGCTCGCCGTCACCTGTACAAACGCCGAAGTGGGCTGTTCACCCGGACAACCTAACAGCGCCCGCGCCTGACGCTCCTTGTACAAGCACAGGCAGGCGCTCGCTGCGAGGACCGTACGCCTTGGCCTTGCCGTGCTGGCGCTGCCCGTTGGCGCACGGACCAGCCACCGCGCACCAACGGCGGCAGGTGCGCACATCTGATCGAGGGAATTGGCGGATTGGGCGCAGTTCGCTTGACGCGTTCATGGCCTTCGATAGTGCCGCTCAGCGGGCCCTCTTCGTCCCCCGCTTGCGGGGCGGCGTCAACAGGTCGGCGATGGCCGCGATCGCGGACGGCACCAGGCGGTAGTACGCCCAGACGCCGCGCTTCTCGCGCTCGAGCAGGCCGGCTTCGGTGAGGATCCGAAGATGATGGCTCACGGTCGGCTGGGACAGACCAAGCGGCGCGGTGAGGTCACTCACGGACGCTTCGCTCTCCGGAGCGGACTGGATCAGACTCAGCAGTTGCAGCCGGGCCGGATCGGCGAAAGCTTTCAGTACTCCCGCGAGCCGCTCGGCATCGGCACGCTCAATCGGATCGCCGGCAAGCGGCGAGATAGCAGGCGTAGCAGTTGTCGCAGTTCCCACGCCCTCCATCGTTGCACCGATGCCATCGATAAGCTGGTGGAATCAGGATAAGGACGTCCGACTGCGACCGCGACGCCGGGTACAACGTTGCACAGTTGGGCGGGTCCAGGCACGGACGGCGGTGAAGCCGCAGGTCACACGCATGGCGATCATTGATCGCCATGCGAGACCGTGGCGAGCGCTTCGCGGCAGATGTGTGCTCACGTCTACGGTCCGTCGTTCGATTCCCGATCGTCCACCTGAGTCTGACCTTGCTCGCGTTGCGCGGCCCACTTCTCGGCGATCTCGACAGGGCGACCGTGTCCGCATTCAACGACGGCCCCTCTGCCATCCGTGACCACGACCTCGAAGGGATCCCGGTTCTGAATCCACATGGTCACGGTCCCGATCCCAGCCGCGCGATCGTCGTCGTTGACCCAGTAGTTGACGATGCATTCGAGTTCAGCGCCGGCGTAAGGAGACCGGTTTTGGAATGTCTCCGCCGGCCGCAGCCAGAAGTCTTCGCCCAGCGGCTCCAGCCAGAGCACGAGCCAGCCGGCCGAATCGTTCCGAACCGCCATGATCGCCAAGGGTCGCACAGTAACCCCGACCGTCCAACGCCCGATCGCGGCGCCTCACCAGAGGCGAATGCCGCGCACGTCGCGGCAGGTCTGCATGACTGCACTCCCGGCGGCGTGTGCGCGCACGCGGAGCGCGATGGGCGGACACCTGATCAAGCTGGCTCGGCCGCGTCGTCCCAGGCGGCGGCGGTCGATCGCTCGTCGAGGCACTCCCGGATGCGGAACCGGACCCAGGGGTCGGTCTCGGTGGTCTGCAGTTGGCGCAGCAGGGGAACGCTCGCAGGGTCGAACCAGCGGACCATGGCGACGCCGCCTGAGCGAACCAGCGGATCCGGGTCGCGCAGCAGTCCGGCGATCGCGTCGCCGAGCAGTCCTCGGGGCGCGCTCACCTCTGCGAATCCCCAGAACTCATGCGCCGCGGTTGCCGCGCGGCGGCGCCGTTCGAGGTCGGGACTTGCCAGCTCTGCCAGCATGTCGGCGAGCGTCAGTCTTTTCAGCGCGCCAAGCGCACGCAGGTCTGGCGGGGCGCACGACCTGGCGTACCGCTCAACGTCATCCGCGATCTCCTCGGCGTCGTCGAACCGGCGCCCATGCTTGTTCCGTGCCCGGTCCAGCAGCAACCACATCGAGGCACGCACGTCGGCGTCCGCGTCGGCCGTCATAGCGCCCACCAACGCCGTCCACGAGCTGGCGCGTATCGCTGGCAGGTCCAGCAGCGACACCCCGGCTCGGCTCCGCCTGTCGGGTGAGGCATCGCTGAGGAGTACGGCGACCAGGTCGGATTCCGGCAATGGAAGCCGCTCACCGAACCAGCCGACGTCGTATCCGGCGACCGCCTCGTCCAACCACCGCTCGTACCAGGCCAGAAAGTCAACATCCCCGACGACGTACGGCGCCGCTCCGCCGAGGCTTCCCCCGTCGAGGTTGAACAGCCGCCCCCTCGCCGGTCCCGTCACGATCAACTGCGTAGTGAGGGAACACCCATGAGCGGCGACTGCCAGCGTGCCGCGGAGAAAGTTCTGACCCGGACCCGGCGGGTCCTCGTGTCGCTGCTCCCAGTCAACGGGATACCGCGGCCCCGGCAGGTACGGACTGGGTTGAGCCAGATGACCCGAGCGCCGGTACGCACAGCACGAGGGCTCGAGACGGCATAGCCCGTAGCCCGGCCCGGCACCTTCGCCGCCCAACTCGGTCACAAACAACCGATACGCCGGCGGCAGCGACACCTCGTGCCGTTCCTCGAACTCCGCCACCACGGCCTCTGACAACGGCGGCCCGACCACGAAGCCATGCGCTTCCGCCCCGAACGGCGTCGGCACTACCGGCTTCGCACGTGCCTCGGCAAGCTTCTCAGCGATCCGCCCCAGCCGAACATGATCGGCATCAACCATCCACCCAGCCTACAAAAACGGCCCCGTCGGCGGGGCTGAGGCGAATGCACGCTCATCGGCATAGCGGATACCTGATCAAGGGCGTCCCACTCCAAGCTGAACAGCTGGAGTCGGGTCGCTGGCGTACGCCAGCTGGATCCGCTGGGCACCAGTGTCCGGCCGGTCGCCTCACCCAGCCTGATCGAGAGCCGCCCGCACCACTGGCTTCCAGCGCGCGACGAACAACTCCGCGAACTGCTCATGATCGGAGGTCCGTCGGACGCTGCCCACCTTCCGTACACGATGCTGCAGCACGCGGTGCCCGATCTCGTGGAGCAGCACGTCGAACCGCATGAAGTCCCGCAGCGGCTTCCCCACCGGCTGCTCGTACAGGAGAATCTCGCCCGGTGTGCGCATCCGCCCGTAGACGAGGTCGACGTCCTCCTTCTGCCGCAGTTCGACCACCTGCAGCCCGTACCACGCCCACGGGCCGAGCACCTCGAACACCTGCAGAATGTCTCGTCGACCGGCCGGGCGCACGAACCCCTGGCGCGGCCGGTGCACCCGCACTCGCAACCGATCCAATGACGGTGCCTGCCGCTCCGCCTGACGATGCCGCGGCTCAGACCGAAGACTTCGGCTCATCTCGCAATATTCAGCAGTCGGCCGCTGCTCGGCAACCAGTTTCGACCGCCGTCGCAAGGGCCGACCGCGCCCTTCCGCGCTGGCCTTGGACCACGAACGTCACCGCACACTCATCGACAGGACAGAAAGCCTCGGCCACGGTGCGCCGCTGACGGTCTGTGACGACCGCCCAGCGAGCCGCAGCGCCCGACCGGCGGCTATGTGCGCACCTGATCAAGCCGCTGCACCTGATCGTGCGCCAGCTGGCAGTATTGGACGGCACTACCCATGATCGAGCGATGCGCCAAACTGACCGGGCTGCGATCAACGCCCGAGTCGCGGCTACGCGTGCACCCAGATGGAATGTGGATGCCGGTTCCGTCCGGTGGGCCTACCGTCCTGGTTTGTGAGCGACAGCGAGATGTACGTGCTCTACTGCGGTGATCTCAACGGTCCGTGCCCCCGCTGCGGCGACGCAGTTTCACTCCACGTCGCGGAAGCCGTAGACGGCGACGGCGACGGCGTCCTCTGGAGCATCACGTCGCAATGCGTGGGGTGTCGCCATACCGATGTGATGCAGGACCGGCCGGGGGTGTTCGACGCCCTGGACGCGACGATCCGACAGGCCCTCGTCGCCCGGGTTGGGTTCGCACGGGTGCATGCCGATCCGGGCGTGAACCGGACGCTACGGCCGCGCGCGCTCGCCATGTTCCGTAGACAGGGGGCAACCATCGCCGGCGCAGCTCACGACTACGCCGCCCTCACCGGCGTGGGAATCACCGGAACGCCTGCCGAGACGGCACTGCTGGCGAGCCATCTGACCGCCGAAGGCATGCAAGTGACGCTGCACCATCACGACCACGATCGCACCGCCGCCTCAGGTTCGACCTGAGGGGTGGTGGGCCTCAGTCGCCCCGGCGTGGCTATCCTCGCCGGGGCGGCACGGCGCCGCCCAAACGGGGAGGAACTGATGAAGTCCAGCACGAGTGTCCTGCTCACCTTGGCACTGTCCGGCGTGCTCACCGTCACCGGGGCTTGCGGAGACAAGAACGACAACGGCGACGTCGCGGCGACGGCGGGCGCCGCATCGACCAGCGCGGTGGCGTCACCGGAGGCCGACGCGCACACGGAGCTGACCAAGGCGTTCGACAAGCTCACTCGTGTCACCGTTGCGTACACGACGACCACCGAATCGGGTGCCGCGGGCACCAGCAAGTTGACGGGCTTCAGCGACCCTGCCACGAAGGCCAGCAGCGGCTCGATGACCATCACCGCGCAGGCTCAGCAGATCACTGCCGAGGTCGTCGTCGTCGGCACCGACTTGTACCTGAAGCTGGGGCTGCCGATTCCGGGCGTCGACCCGAAGAAGTGGATGTACGTCGACGGCTCCAAGACGTCGCTGAGCAAGCTCGGCCTCGGCAACCCGGATGACCCGGCCAACGTCAAGGGGCTCGCTGACGCGATCGTGACGGTCGAGCGGACCGGCACGAGCGCGTTCAAGGGCACGATCGACATGACCAAGCGCAACCTCCCGGCAGCCAGCGCCGTCCTGATCCGGCAGATGGGCGACGCCGCGAAGTCGGTGCCGTTCGAGGCGACGGTCGGCGCTGAGGGCTACGTCACCTCGCTGACGGTGAAGACGCCCGGCGTTGGCCAGGTTCCAGCGACGACGGCAACGTCAACGTTCAGCGACTTCGGCAAGCCGGTCTCAATCAGCAAGCCCGCCTCCACGGAGGTGCAGCCCGCACCGGCGGCGCTGCTGGCCCAGTTCGCCTGACTCGCGGGCAGGGGCCGCTACCGCGACGGGCGGTAGCGGCCCGCCTCGAAGCCGGCACATCCCCGCACTCCGGTCGCTGACCGTTCTGCCGCACGCCGCAGCTACCCCGTTGCCGGCGGCCCGTGGTACGGGTCTACCGCCGGGTGTGGTCTCGGGGGCGGTCGCCGGTGCGGTCCTCGGTCCGGGCGAGGGTGGCCAGCGGATCGTTCAGGAGTTCCTCGAAGCCGAGTTCGGCCGCGCCGATGAGGGTGGCGTCGTCCCCGAGTTCGGATATGCGCAGCCGGATCCGTTCGCGGGCCACCGGCAGGACGTTGGTGGCGATGCGGCTCTGGACCGTGGCTGCCGCGGCCGGGTAGAGGTCCCGCAGCATGCCGCCGAAGATGACCATGGCGGGGTTGAACAGGTTGATGAGGTTGGCCACGCCGATGCCGAGCCAGTCGCCGATGCGGCGGACCGCGTCGCTCGCCTGAGGGTCGCCGCGGAGGGCGTCGTCGACGACCGCCCGGATCGCGTCCCGGCCGAACTCGTCCGCCGGGCGGCCCGCGTTGTCCAGCAGTGCCCGTTCGCCGACCTCGGCCTCGAAGCATCCGCGTGATCCGCAGCCGCAGGGGCGCCCGTCGTACGGGTTGATGACCATATGGCCGACCTCGCAGCCGTAGCCGCCGTCCCCGTCGAGCAGCGTGCCACCGACGATGATGCCGCCGCCCACCCCGACGTCGCCGTGGAGGTAGACCAGGTTCCGGAGCCCCCGGCCGGCGCCGCGGCGCTGCTCGGCCTGCGCCCCGAGGTGGGCCTCGTTGCCGACGATCACCGGCCGGCCGAGGCCGAGGCGGCGGCCGAGCTCCGCGCCGAAGGCCTGGTCGACCCAGCCCAGCTCGGGACCGAAGCGGACCATGCCGTCGCCCGGCCGGATCATGCCGCAGTACGAGGCGCCGAGGCCGACGCACGTCGAGCCGGGCGGGGCCGAGCGGTGCAGCTGGCGACCGAACCGGGTCAGCACCTCCACCACCCGGTCCAGGTCGGCGCCGGCCCGGGGCCGTACGGCTTCGTGCCGGTCGGCGATCGTGCCGCCCAGGTCGACGCGGGCCGCGACCACCCGGTCGACGGCGACGTCGAAGGCGAGCACGTGCGCCCGGCCGGGCTCGGGCCGGACCACGAGCGACGGGCGGCCCCGCCGGCCGGTGTCCCCCGGGGTCTCCTCGCGGACCAGGCCGGCGGCGGTCAGCTCGGCGGTCGCGGCCAGGATCGTGCTGCGGTTCAGCCCCATCCGCTCGGCCAGCTCGGCCCGCGAGACCGGCCCGTCCAGGTGCAGGTGGCGCAGCAGGGTGCCGACGTTGCTCGACGGATCACGCAGAACCAAGCCGACCTCCCGCCCGGCGCCGACGGACTCGAAGCCACCCGGGGCGCCCCTCACCGACCTCGAACCCTACCGCCGACGCCATCCCCGCCGGCGCCGCGGGAGTCCGTCGGGGCGGAACCGGCGGCTTCCACCCGCTCGCGCGGAAGCTGCGGTTCCCACAGGTACGCCCATGAATGCCCTATAGCATGCATGCCGTGGCCTCGTTCGCGCTGCACAGCCGTGCCCGACGGCCACGACTCAGCCGGGGCCGGTCGTGAGAGGACACCGCCTGCTCGCGGACATCCGACCGCTGCGTGAGTCGCCGGAGTACCGTCGGCTTTGGTTCAGCTCGGCGCTGTCCTCCATCGGTGGTCAGATGACCACCTTCGCGGTGGCGTTGCAGGTGTTCGACATCTCCGGGTCGTCTGCCGCGGTGGGTGCGGTCGGGTTGGCCTCGGCCGTCCCCGCGATCATCGTCGGACTCGCCGGTGGTGTGCTGATCGACTCGACGGACCGCCGGCGGCTGGTGCTCGTCACCAGCACGGTGCTGGCCCTGGTGTCGGCTGCGTACGCCGCGCAGGCCTTCGCCGGCAGCACCGCGTTGTGGCTGCTCTATGTGCTGGCCGCGGCGAACGGTGCGGTCAGCGCTGTCAATGGGCCGGCCCGGCGCACGTTCATGCCACGACTGCTACGCCGCGAGCTGGTGCCCGCTGCCGCGGCGCTGATGATGTTCTCCGGCTACTTTGCCATGATCGTCGGGCCCGCGCTCGCGGGCGTCATCGCCGCGGCCGCGGGGCTCAAGGTCTGCTACCTCGTTGACGCGGTCAGTTACGGCGCCGCCCTCTACGGCGTGTTCCGGCTGCCGCCGATGCGCCCCGACGGAACAGCGTCCCGGCGCAGCGTCGCAGCCGTGGTCGAGGGATTGACGTTCGTCGTGCGCAACACCGCGCTGCGCGGAGCTATGCTCGCCGACCTCAGCGCAACGGTACTGGCCATGCCGGTCGCCCTGTTCCCAGCGATCAACGCCGACCGGTTCGGTGGTTCACCCCGCACACTGGGCCTGCTCGGCACCGCGATCGCGGTCGGCGGGCTGCTCGGCTCGATGCTGTCCGGGCCCGTCAGGAGCGTCGCCCGCCCCGGCCGGGCCATGCTGATCACCGGCGCGGTCTGGGGCGCGGCTGTCGCGGGATTCGGTGCCGTGCACGGACTGGCCGCATCACTGGCACTGCTCGCCGTGGCCGGCGCCGCCGACATGCTCTGCGTCGTCTTCCGATCCACGATCGTGCAACTTGCCACACCGGACACGATGCGCGGCCGGACCAGCTCTGCCGAATACGTGGTCGGAGCGGCGTTCCCGCAAGTGGGCAACTTCCGCGCCGGCCTGATCGCGACGGTGTCGACACCCCAGATCAGCGCGGTGGCGGGAGGCCTGGCCGCCGTCGTGGGCGCCGGCCTCATCGCAGCCAAGCTGCCGGCCTTCGTCGCCTACCGGCACACCGCCGGTGCCGCGTCCTCCCCCGGACCTACCTGATCACTGCGCCAGCCGCGCCCGCACCATTTCGGCAGTGCGACGCGGGTCAGCGGCGGGGTAGCACGCCCAGGAGGGTTGCGGTCAGGGCCAGCTTCAGGGATTCCTTCAGTTCCAGGTGGAAGCGGGTCAGCTCGGGCTCGGCCTGGTAGGCCGCCTGCAGGCTGGGTGGGGGTGTGCTGTACGCCGACAGCGCGCCGGCCATGACCATGGTCTGCAGGCTGAACAGTGTTGCGTTCTCGCCCAGTTCCGGCAGGTACTGCTGGATCAGGGCGGTCGTGGTGGTCAGGCGGTCCAGGGATGCGCGCTTGTAGCGTGCGACGACCTCGACGGAGACGTTGCGTTCCAGGACGCTGCCCTGCGCGCCGGAGAGGTCGCACAGCACCACCCGGCTGGACAGTGAGCGGCTGAGGATCTCGGCCACCGCTGCCGCCCGCTCGGCCATGGGGAGATTTTCGTCGGTGCCGGCGGCCAGCTCGTCGGCCAGTTCCGTCAGCCACTGCTGCAGGAGTCGTACGAGGTCGCCGTCCAGCAGCGGCTGTGGGCCGTCTCCGAAGACCTCACCGGGGTGACGTTTCCCGTCGTGCAGCCCAAGCGGAACTCGTCTCCCTCCGGATCGGCCGTCACGAGGTAGCCCGCGCCGGTGGCGGATCCGGTCGATGAAGACCCCGGCGGGCCGAGGAAGCGGCAGCGGCGGCCGGTACGGCGCCCGTCGCCGGGGTCACGGGGTGCGCTCCCCCACCTCGAGAACGCCACGGGCGCCGCGCTCGGCGTCGACCATGATGTGGGAGACGAACGGGTAGTGCCCGGCCTCCGGCAGGACCGTTTCGACGAATCCGCCGGCGGCGGGGGTGAGGTCGAGGACCTGGGCTCCGCCGGGGTCGCCGGGGCGGAGCTGGTAGTGGCCTTCGCGGTAGACGGTGTCGAACTGGGCGCCGACGATGTGGAAGGCCGTGGGGCGGTTGGGTCCGGCGTCGAGCACCCAGATCCGGACGCGCTGCCCGGTGGTGGCGGTCAGCGGCCGGTGCTCGTACTGGGCGGGGTAGCCGTTGAACACGACGGCGTCGGGCTGCTCGTGCTGCATCCTGGTCAGGTCGCCGGGTTCGCCGTCGGGGCCGAGGTACAGCTCGGACTGCACGAGGACGTATTCGTGGTCGACGGGGGCGAGGTCGGGTGGGTCGATGATGACGGCGCCGTACATGCCGTTGCCGATGTGCAGCAGCATCGGCATCGTCGAGCAGTGGTACATCCAGATGCCGGCCTTGGTGGCGGTGAACCGGTAGGTGAGCCGCTGGCCCGGGTCGATGGGCCGCATCGGGGTGTCGGGGGCGAGGGCACCGGCGTGGAAGTCGACGCCGTGGTCGATGGAGCCGTCGTTGACCAGGGTGATCTCGAAGGTGTCGCCGATCCGGCCGCGCAGGGTCGGGCCGGGGGCGGTGCCGTTGAACGTCCACAGCCGCTGCCGGGCACCGGGCGCGACCTCGCGGGTCACCTCCTGCACGTGCAGTTCGAGGCGGTGCGTCCGATCGGGGCCGATGGCAGGGGCGGTGGCGGCGCGGGCGGTGAACCCGGGACCGGGGTCGGCCATCGGGTCGATACGCGGGGTGCCCGTCCCGGGCGCGGGCGTGCTGGCATGGTCGTGGCCGGCTGCAGGGCCGCCGGTGGCGGTGATGGTGAGGGTCATCCCGGCCTGCCGGTGGCCGGGCAGGGAGCACCAGCCTTGCAGGGTGCCGCCGATGATGCCGGCGTCGAGGCGGGTGGTGGCGTCGCGACCGATGGTGCCGGTCTTCGGGCCGGTGGCCAGGACGAGGTCGTGGCGGCGGTTGTCGCGGTTGGTCAGCTCGATGATGAGGCGGTCCCCGGCCGGCACGGTGATGCGGTCGGGGTGGAACCGCATGCCCTGCGCGATGACCTGGACCGTGGTGGTGTGCCCGGTGGCGGGCACGTCGATTGCGGCGGGGACCGGCGACGTGGCGGGGCCGGCGGCGTGCTGGGCGGCGACGCCGATCAGCACGGCCAGCAGCACCAGGGCGGTCCCGGCCGCGACACCGCCGAGTGGCCGTGCCGGTGCCGGGAGCGGCGGTGCGTCAGGGGCGGCGTTCACGGATGGTCTCCTGGCGAGGATGAGCCGGGCGGCGGGGATGAGGAACTGCACCAGTGCGGCAAGGACGAGCAGGGAGGTGGTGATGCGCACGTAGCCCGGGACGGGCAGCAGGAACACCAGTAGGGCGAGGTTGGCCATGGCCGCCCGCTGCGGGCCGTGCCGCTCCAGCACGGCGATGGCGGCGCGGACCCGGACGGGGCCACCGCCGAGCGCCACGGGCAGCAGGTGGGTGAGGGCGCCGAGCAGGATCTGTGCGGCGAAACCGGCCAGCAGCGGGACCAGCACGTCACCGAACCGGTCGGCCGCGTCGGCGGGACCGGCGGCAACGGCCAGGCTGATCGCGTCGAGGACGAGCGCGGCGAGCAGCCACCCTCCGGCCGCGGCGAACGACCAGGCGGCGAACGACGCCGGCGGCTTCTGCCGGG
The DNA here is from genome assembly GCF_040654515.1 of Dactylosporangium sp. NPDC050688. Taxonomy (NCBI): domain Bacteria; kingdom Bacillati; phylum Actinomycetota; class Actinomycetes; order Micromonosporales; family Micromonosporaceae; genus Dactylosporangium; species Dactylosporangium sp. NPDC050688. The sequence continues at coordinate 21,301 of NZ_JBFAIC010000021.1, read as the reverse complement.
CCACCTGGATGGCGGGGCGGATCACGATCACCGCGGCGACGGCGGTCAGTGCGAGACCGCCGATCGCGAGGACCGGCCACCAGGCCAGCACGCCGGCGGCGAGCAGCACCAGACCGGTGACCGCGGTGGGCAGGGCGGCACGGGCGGCGGTGACCGCGCCGTCGGCCATCCGGGTGCGCAGGACCGTCGGCCACAGCGTGAGGACGGTGCCCAGCACGGTGAGGGTGACCCAGCCGAGCAGGTTGACGTGGGCGTGGAACAGGACCAGCCGGGGCCGGACGGCGTCGTCGGTGACCAGCATCCACGCGCCGACCGGGACACCGGCCAGCAGCGCGATGGCGGCGGCCACGTAGTAGTGCACGGTGACGGCGAACCGGGCCGGCAGCGCCGCCCGGAGCCGGCCGCGCAGCCAGTGCAGGTGGGCGAGGATCGCGGCGAACACCACCGTGGCGCCGCCGACACCGGCCCAGGGCAGGCCGGCGGTGGCGCCGGTCAGCACGGTCAGGACCCCGAGGTTGAGCACGCCGAGGCGGGTGGCCTCGCCGCGCCGGCGGGCCGGGGTCGGGGCCCGCAGCACCGCGGCGGTGAAGTGGGCGCTCCAGATGACGATGGCGTTGCTGACCGCGCCGAGCAGCAGCAGGTGGATCGCCAGCCACCGCCACTGGGCCAGCAGCGGATGCGCGACGCCGACCGCGACGATCCCGGCGAGGTACCCCAGCGGCAGCAGGCTGCTGCGCCGGTGCCAGTGCGCCCGTCCGGTCGGCTGGGTCGGCGCCGGTGTGGCGCTCATCGGGGCACTTCCGCGCCGACCGTCATGGCCGCCGCGGGCCTGTGCCGCCGCGGGGAGCCGGGCGGCCCGGACCGGGGACCGTGACGGCCCGCCCGGGCGGCGAGGGCGGCGGCGCAGGCGGCGAATCCGAGCACCGCGGTGACGTTGCCGGCGCCGGCCCACCGCCACACCGGTTCCCAGCCGGCACCGTCGCCGAGACCGACCCGGACGAGCAGCGAGCCGTGCAACAGCAGCAGCGGAAGGTAGAGCACCGGCCGGTACGGCAGCGGTCGGCGCAGCACGGCCGGGAGGATCACCGGCGCGTGCACGAAGATCATCGACATGGTGAAGCCGAGGAACACCGCGTGCGTGGTGGCGTCGTACCGGGGACCGGCCACTGCCGGACCTGCGCCGGTCCACAGCAGTCCGGCCAGGGCCAGCCAGGCGTAGCCGGTGAGCAGCCCGGCGGCGATGTAGCGGGGCAGGCCGTGCGCGTGGACGGTGCGCCGGGCCACGTCGAAGACGACGAGCCACGCGACGACGGCGAGCAGGCCGGCGCCGAACAGGTGTGCCCCGGCGACCGGCCACAGGGTCGTCGCGGTGGCGCCCGCGACGAGCGCGGCGAGGGCGGCGAGGAACCAGCGCTGTGGTGCGGGGCCGGTCAGTCCCACGTGGGCCAGTTCGAGGCGTTCCCCGGCGATCGTCGCGGTGAGGAACGTGGCCAGCCACGGCACCAGTTCGGGGATCGGTAGTCCGGCCAGCCACAGGATGGTGGCGGCGTACCAGGCGAATGCACCGGTCGCCTGCGCCAGCAGCGCCACCCCGGGTTGGCGGCGCCACAACGCCCGGTAGACGGCCAGCAGCAGGACGCCGCCCGTGGCGAGCAGCAGCTTGCCGGGCAGGACCGGACCGGCCACGACGAGGACCAGGCCACCGGCGCCGGAGCAGCCGGGTGCGGCGAGGGCCCACCGGGTGCCGAGCGCGGCGGCACGCTCGAGGGCGATCAGGGTGCCGACGAAGCCGAGGACCATCAGCGGGCCGTGCACCTCGGCCAGGGCCGGTCGAGGGACCGCGACGTCGAAGCCGAGCAGCAGCACGGCCGCATACAGCCCGGCCAGCAGCGCCGCACCTGCGGCGGCGAGCAGCGGTAGCCGCCAGGCGACGCCGGCCGGGCGGGCAGCGGTCACGGCCGGCGCTCCCCGGCCGGCGCGGCCGGGACGTGCAGCCGCACCACACAGGCGCCGGGCGCGGCGAACGGCTCCAGCACCGTCTGCCCGTCGGGGGCTCCGGCGGCGTGGACCACCCCGCGGATCATCCCGGCGTGCAGGCCGCACATGACATCCGGCTGCCCGCCGACCAGGTCCAGGAACGGACACGTCCGCAGGTGCACCTCCACGTCGCCGCCGGGTGGGGCCGTGCCACCGGTACCGTGGCCGCCGGCCGGCATCAGGTGCGGGTCGAACCCCAGCTGGGTCAGCACATCCACGGCCGCCGCCACCGGCCCGGCGGTCCGCGCCGAGGTGGCCGCCAGCCGCCGCCCCCATGCCTGACCGGCCTCCAGAGCGGCCGGGACGCCACCACCGGCTCCGGCGAGGTGGTCCAGCAACGCCGCGGCCAGCGCCCGGTACGGGGCTGGGGCCGGCTCCAGGTCCGCGCCGCGGTACCGCCAGGCAGGGCGGCCCGGCGCGCCACCACTGGCGCGCGCCTTGACCAGCAGGCCGGCCTCCACCAGCCGTTCCAGGTGGGCGCGCACCGTGGACGGGTGCAGGCCGGTGCGCTCCACCACCTCGGCGCCGGTCAGGCCGGCGCCGGCGGCCCGGACCAGCCGCAGGATCGCCACCCGGCTCGCGGAGCCGAGCGCGCGGTGCCGGGGCGTGTCGATCGTCTCTCCCGAAGGACCTGGCCGCATGGTTTCCACAAGGTTTAACGTTATAACGTCAAACGGCAAGAAAACCCGGGAGAGGGTGCCATGTCACAGTCCGAAACCGACCACGCCGCCGCCGCAGCAGTCGTCGCCCACCACGCGCAACTCGCCGATGACCTGACCCGCCACGTCACGGCCCTGCGCGACGCCGCCAACCGGGCGGCAAGCCTGGACGATCAGCCGTGGCGGCGCGAACGGCAGGCGCTCACGCAGTGGCTGCACACCGAGCTGGTGCCGCACGCCGCCGCGGAGGAGGCGGCCCTGTATCCGGTTGCCGCCGCCCAGCCCGGCGGGCGCCTGCTGGTCGACGGGATGCTCACCGAACACCAGGCCATCACCGACCTGGTCGCCGAACTGGACAACGCCGGCACGGCCGTCGACGCCGCCGCAACCGCCCGCGCGCTGGCCGCGGTGTTCCACGTCCACCTGGCCAAGGAGAACAACCTCATCCTGCCGCTGCTGCTGGACACCCCGCACGTCGCCGTTGCCGACCTCCTCGCCGGTATGCACACCCTGCTCGGCGCGGCCGAACCAACCGGCTGCGGCGGCAGCTGCGGATGCGGCGGTGACCGCGGCCCGGGCGAAGCGGTCCCACCGCTGCTCAGCGTCGACGCCCGCCTCGACGTCCGCGGCCTGCCCCACCACGACCGTCACACCCACATCCTGGCCGCCGTCGACGCCCTGCCCGCCGACGCGGCCCTGGTGCTCGTCGCGCCGCACGCGCCGCTGCCGCTGCTCGCCGAGATCGAGGCCCGCTACCCGGCTCAGATCGACATCCAGTGGCTGCAAGACGGACCCGACGTGTGGCAGATCCGCCTGCACCGCCAGCCCGTCACCGTCTAGCTCCGCAATCGCAACGCTGCCGATCGGTGCCCGGGACCGCGTCTCCGGGACGTCGCCACCGGCACTCGCAGTATCTGACCTGCTCCACGACCGGAAGGACACACCATGCGCGCGCTTTCCCTGTCATCGCTGGCCGACCAGCACCTCGCCACCGCGCGCGCCGCCTCCAGCGGCCGCAGCGCCCACACCGTCTACGGCGGCCACGAGCACGCCCTGCGCCAGACGCTCCTCGCCCTGACCGGCGGGCAACGCCTCGACGAGCACGAGAGCCCCGGCGAAGCCACCCTCCACGTCCTGCACGGACGCGTCCGGCTCACCTCAGCCGACGACGGCGTCGAAGCCGGCGCGGGTGAACTCCTCGTCATCCCCGACGCCCGGCACGCCCTCCAAGCACTCGACGACGCAGTCGTCCTGTTGACGGTCGCCAAGTCACGGTGAAGCCGACACCCCCGACGGTGGCCAGGGTGTACCGCCGGGGATCGAGGACAGGCTTCAGTGCTCCCGCGGCGGCCAGGGCGCCGGGCTCGCTCATCGCGGGAGGGCGGCCAGCCATTCGTCGAAGGTGGTGGGAGTGATTTCGGCGTCGGCCGCGGGCAGCAGGACGTCGCCGGCCGCGGTCTCGTCGAAGATGCCTCCGTGCCAGGTCGGCACGAGCCGGACGGTCCTGCCCTGGGCGGCGAGCGTACGGCGGGCCATGTCGATCAGGTCCTGCGGCTCCGGCCCGGCGATGTCGCGATGGCGGCCCAACGGGGCGCCGGCGGCGACCCGGGCAAGGACGTCCGCCACGTCGGCGGGGGCGATCGGCTGCATCAGCAGCGGCGGCAGCTGCGCGGCCCCGTCCTGCTCGACCCAGCCGGCGACCATCTCGGGGAAGTCGTGGAAATGCGTCGCGGGAACGATGGTGTACGGGATCGGCCCGGCCTCGACGGCCGCCTCCTGGGCGCGCTTGCCCTTCATGTGGGCGTTGCCGGGTAGGGCGTGCACCCCGGCGATGGACAGCAGGACGTGGTGCCGGACCCCGGCCCGCTGCCCGGCGGCCAGCAGGTTGGCGGTGGCGGTGGTGAAGAATCCGACGGCCTCGGCCTCGTCCGTGACGTTGGTGCTGGTGGTGTCGACGACCGCGACCACCCCGGCCAGTGCCGCGTCGAGGCCGGTGCCGGCGACGACGTCCACGCCGTGGGTCCGGCTGATGGGCACGGTGTCGTGCCCGTCACGTTGCAGGGCGGCGACGGTCAGGGATCCGATCCGTCCGGATGCGCCGACGACGGCTACTCGCATGCTCACAGCTCCATCACCATTACGGATATCAGAGGTCCACAATAGCAGCGATGGCTAAGCTGGACCCATGAAACTGCCTGAGAGCGCGGAGTGGGTGCTGCACTGCGCAGCCTCCCTGGCGCAGCTCGACGACGGGGCCACGGCGAGCACTGCCCAGTTCGCGGAGCTCTTCGGCGTTCCCGCCCCCTACCTGGCCAAGCAACTGGCAAACCTGGTCCGGGCCGGGGTACTGACCGCCACGACGGGTCCGCGGGGCGGATTCCGGCTGGCCCGGCCCGCGTCGCAGATCACCGTGCTGGACGTGATCGAGGCTGTCGACGGCGGTGCCGACCCGTACCAGTGCCGGGAGATCAGGCAGCAGGGGCGCGGCGCGCTGTCCCCGGACGACTGCACCGAGCCGTGCGTCCTGGCCACGACGATGCGCGCGGCCCACGAGGCCTGGCGAGCCAGCCTGGCAGCGGTCAGCCTCGCCGATGTCATCGGCACGCTGCCCACCGACGCCCCCGCCCGCACGCGTCGGCTGCTCTCGCGCTGATGAGCACACCCATCCCGCCGGCGGGCCGGCGAGCCCCGCGATCACCCGACAGGCATGGGGCCGGTTCCGAGCCGTCAAGCGAGCATGGTGGCGGGTGATCATCCACTGCGGTTTCCGGCCTCGATGGTGAGGATGGCAATGAGAAAAGACCTCACGGTGCAGACCATGCTCCTGGACCAGTCTCCCCCGTTCGTCCCGGAGTCACCCGAGGTGATGACGGTGCTCGTCGAGGTGCCACCGGGCGATCCGGGAACACCTCCGCATCGGCACTCGGGTCCGGTGTACGGCTATGTCCTCGAAGGCGAGATGATCTTCGAGCTGGAGGGCGAGCCCGAGCGTGTCATCCGGGCCGGCGAGGCGTTCTGGGAGCCCGGCGGCGACGTCATCCACTACCAGACCGCCAACAACCTGCCGACGACGTGGCTCCGACTCGTCGTAATGATGATCATGGTACCCGGCGAACCGATGCTGAGGCTGGTCGACGCCGAGGAGCTGGAGAGCCGTCGCGAACGGCGGGCGCCACGGCCGTCCTGACTGGCGATCAAGCACTGCGACCCGGCCCGTCCGGGGTGGGCGGCGGCCGCCGCCCACCCCGGACGGGCAATGATCGTTTTCAGGCGCTTTCATCCTGCACGCACCGATCCCCTGGAGGTACGCGAGCCATCCACCGCGGTTGATTGACTCTGGCGCGGCGACCCTGCCAGCATCCGGCTGCCCGTCGACCGGCGCGGCACCCTGCCAGGGGAAAGGACCGCTGTGACCGGATCTGTCACATGGCGCCGGCGCGTGGCGGCGCTGACCGCCGTTCTGCTGCCGCTCGCCGGCCTGCCGTTGTCGGCGTCCACCGCGTGGGCGGCGCCGACCGAGCACATCACCAACGGTACGTTCACCGACGGGACGGACCCGTGGTGGGCGGGCGGCACCACCCTCGCCGCCCGCGACGGCCGGCTCTGCGTGGACGTCCCGGCGGGTGCCGCGAACCCGTGGGACGTGAGCATCGGCCACAACGCCGTGCCACTGGCCGCCGGCGCCCGGTACACGCTGCGCTTCACCGCGCAGGCGAGCGCGCCGGTGACGGTCAAGGCCAACGTGCAGCTCAACGAGGCGCCGTGGACGACCGTCACCAGCCGTGACGTGGCGCTGACCAGCCAGCCGGGCACCCACACGTACGAGTTCACCGGCAGCGTCGACTCCGCCAACGGCACGCTGACGTTCCAGCTCGGCGGCGCCGCCACCGCGTACACGTTCTGCCTCGACGACGTGTCGCTGACCAGCGAACCGGGTGAGGACCCCGGCGACGGTCCGGAGCAGGTGGACAACGGCCGGTTCGACGAGGGCACCCTCGCGTGGTACTCGTACGGCACCACGGACACCGGGGTCACCGACGGTGCGCTGTGCACGACCGTGCCGGGCGGGCTGGCGAACCCGTGGGACGCCGGCGTCGGCCAGAACGACGTCGCGCTGGTCGCCGGCGCCCAGTACACCTTGAGCTTCCGAGCCAAAGGCAGTTCGGCGGCGTCGGTACGGGCCGCGGTGCAGCTCGGCGAGGACCCGTACACCGCGAGCCTGGCGCAGCCGCTGACGCTGGACACCACGTGGAAAAGCTACTCCTACACGTTCACCGGCGCCGGTGACAGCGCCAAGGGGCAGGTCGCGTTCCAGCTCGGCGGCGCCGCCACGGGCTTCACGTTCTGCCTCGACGACGTGTCGCTCGTCGGTGGCCGGGCCGAAGAGCCGTACGAGCCGGACACCGGTCCGCGGGTGCGCGTGAACCAGGTCGGCTACCTGCCCGCCGGCCCGAAGGCCGCGACCGTCGTCACCACCCGCACCGAGGCGCTGCCGTGGCAGCTGCGGGACGCGGCGGGGGCGCTGGTCGCGTCCGGCACGTCGACGCCGCGCGGGGTCGACGCCGCGTCGGGGCAGAACGTGCACACCGTCGACTTCAGCGGCTTCACCCGCGCCGGCACGGGGTACACGCTCGTCGCCGCCGGCGAGACCAGCCACCCGTTCGACATCTCCGCCGAGCTGTACCGGCGGCTGCGCGCCGACGCGCTGCAGTTCTTCTACGTCCAGCGCAGCGGCATCGCCATCGACGGCGGGCTCGTCGGCGCGCAGTACGCCCGGCCCGCCGGTCACCTGGGCGTCGCGCCGAACCGCGGCGACACCGACGTGCCGTGCCAGGCGGGCGGCTGCGGGTACCGGCTCGACGTGCGCGGCGGCTGGTACGACGCCGGCGACCACGGCAAGTACGTCGTCAACGGCGGCATCGCCACCGCGCAGCTGCTCAGCACGTACGAGCGGACGAAGACCGCGGCGACCGGCCGGTTCGGCACGGCACTCGGCGACGGGTCGCTGCGGGTGCCGGAGCGCGGCAACCGCATCCCCGACGTGCTCGACGAGGCGCGGTGGGAGCTGGACTTCCTGATGCGCATGCAGGTGCCGGCCGGTCAGCCGCTCGCCGGGATGGCCCATCACAAGGTGCACGACCAGGCGTGGACCGGCATCCCGATGCAGCCGCAGGACGACCCGCAGCCGCGGGAGCTGCACCCGCCGTCGACGGCGGCGACGCTGAACCTGGCCGCGACGGCGGCGCAGTGCGCCCGGCTGTTCGCCCCGTACGACACGGCGTACGCGCGCCGCTGCCTGACCGCGGCCCGCACGGCGTACGCGGCGGCGAAGCAGCACCCGGCGGTGTACGCCGACCCGAACGACGGCAACGGCGGCGGGACCTACGCCGACGGTGACGTCAGCGACGAGTTCTACTGGGCCGCGGCCGAGCTGTACCTCACCACCGGGGAGGCCGGGTACCTCGGCGACGTGACCGCCTCCCGGCACCACACCGGTGACGTGTTCACCAGCTCCGGCTTCGGGTGGGGCTCCACCGCCGCGCTCGGCCGGCTCGACCTCGCCACCGTCCCCAGTGGACTGTCCACTGCGGAGCGCGACCGGATCCGGCAGTCCGTGCTCGACGCGGCCGGCCGGTACCTCAGCACGCAGCGCGGCCAAGCGTACGGTTTGCCGATGCCCGGCGACGCGGGCGCCTACTTCTGGGGCGCCAACAGCAACATCATCAACAACGCGGTCGTGCTCGCCACCGCGTACGACCTCAGCGGCCGGACCGAGTTCCGCGACGGCGCCGTACAGGCGATGGACTACATCTTCGGCCGCAACGCCCTCAACCAGTCGTACGTGACCGGGTGGGGCGAGCACGCGGCGCAGAACCAGCACACCCGGATCTTCGCCAACCAGGCCGACGAGCGGCTGCCACACCCACCGGCCGGCTCCCTCGCCGGCGGCGCCAACGCCGGCCTCGACGACCCGTACGCGGCGAAGCTCCTACGCGGCTGCAAGCCGATGTTCTGCTACGTCGACCACATCGAGTCCTACGCCACGAACGAGGTCGCGGTGAACTGGAACTCCGCGCTCGCATGGATCGCGTCGTTCCTCGACGATCAGGGCACAGCCGCCCCGGCCACGGCCGCCTGCACCGTGCGGTACATCGACTACGGCCGGTGGCAGGACGGAACGGGCTTCACCGGCCAGGTCGAGGTCACCAACACCGGCACCACCACCGTGGACGGCTGGACACTACGGTTCGCCTGGGCCACCGACCCGGTGCTACGCGAGGCGTGGCTGGGCAAGGCCACCCAGGACGGCGCAACGGTGACCGTCACGAACGAGACCTACAACCAGCGCATCCAACCCGGAGCGACCGTGATGGTCGGGTTCAACGCCACCACCGCCCTGACGCTCACGAAGCCGCCACCGGCCCTGTTCACCCTCAACGGCACCGTCTGCAGCAGCGGCTGAGCCCGCGGCGGCGCCGGCCCTCCCGTGCCGTCCGGGAGGGCCGGCTCGCGGCGCTGACCGCTATCCCGTGCCGACGAGCCAGGCCGTCTCGCCCTGGTGGAACGCGTCGAGCTCGGCCGGCCGGTCGTCGCCGAGCAGGTCCTGACTGACCGTCACGCCGCGGGTCGACTGGATCCAGGTGAGGAACCGGTAGGACGGCCGAAGCTCAGCGAGCTGGGCCACGTCCACCGGGAGCACCTCACCCGCGTGGACGGGGCGCAGCTCGTCGCGCTCCAGCAGGACCTCGAAACTCATCAGCCGGCGCCGTTGCGTTGTGGGATCGGCGGACGCGTTGAACCCGTGTCGGGTCCGCGGTCAGATCGCGTGGACGAGTTCGGCGAACGCTGCGGCGACCCGCAGCGCGGGCGGGGCTTCGACGGCGAGTTCGTAGTGGCCGCGGCGGAGGTTCTGCATGAACGCGTGCCCGGCGATGATCACCTGCGCTGTCTGGTCCGTTCGTAGGCCGCGCATCGGTCTCAATCGGTGTTTCAGCCGGCTGTGATCAGCCTCGATCGGATTGTTGGCGTACCGCTCGACGTGATGCCACGCGGACGAGACCAACTCGTCGAGGACGGCGGGGTAGACCGCAGCGGCGTCGGTGACCACCACACTGGGGGTCACCTTCAACACCGACAGCGCCCGGCGGAAGAACCGACGGGCGGCTTTGGCGTCCCGACGGGCCGAGACCAGCACGTCGATGACCTGCCCGTACTCGTCGACGGCCCGGTACACGTACCGCTAGACCCCGATGCCGTGCCCGACCGGCGCCTGCCGTATCACAACGGCCCGTCCCTACACTCCGCTGCAACAACCCATCACGGAGCTGCGCTTCACGAGGCATCAACGAAGGTTCACGCGATTCACCCGTCCGGTCTGCCCCTCGCCCGTAACTCCCGGATGGAACGGAAGTCCTCAGCTTTCCCTCGGGCTCCGCACCCCGCCGTTACCAGCGACGCACGCCAAGGTGGGGCCAGGCAGTGAGCACGCGCCCGGAACTACACCACCGACATCACGTCGGCCTCCAATCAGCGAGTCCACTCGCAAGATGTGACATCGTGTCGCAACGGCATGAGCGCGCACCAGATCTTGGTACGCCCCTACCTTCCGGCCCGAAGACCGCTGTCATCGTGATTTACGGAGGTGATCTGCCGAGGGCGGCCAGTCCGAGTTGCCCGTCGGGCCGGCGGAGGCATTGGGTGCGGCGCCGTTGCCGTAGCGTGTCCGGGCGTGGGTGCCAAGACAGCGCTGCTGCTATACGCCGAAGGCGATGTGGGTCAGACGCTGCACGATGCGGTCGAACTGGATCGTGCGGCGGCCGAGGCGCTGGTGGCGCGGCTGTTTCCCGGGCTCGATGTGGTTGCGGTCGAGGACGGCAACCTGGGGCGGAACATCAACCCGACGACCGGCCTGCTGTACGCCGGAGTGTTCCGGGGTCTCACCGTCATTTGCGCAGCCGAGCTGGGCGAGATAAGGCCTGGTGATCTACGGCCGGGTTGGCTGGCCGAGGGGGCGGGCCGGCGCGTGATCCTGCACTCGATGCATAGCGTCTCGGACTTTCTCGGCTTCGCGGTCTGGAGTGCAGACGGAACGCTCGAACGAGCGCTGTGCCTGAGCCCTGATGACGGCATCGTCGAGGATCGCGGTGACCGGATGCCGTTCGAGCAGGCCTACTGGGCTGGACGGCATCCGGTCGACGATGACGACGATGACGACGATGACGAGCCCTATCCGTTGCCGTTTCATCCTCTGGATCTCGGTGAGGACGCGCTGGCGGCGTTGTGCGGGTTCGTCATCGAGGGTACGCCGCTGGAGGAGATGCCCGATCTTTACCGGGTCCCGCTGGCCGGCTTCCGGTTGGGCGTACCGAGGCTGACGCTGGAGCGATCGCACGGCCGCCCGATCGCGCAACCGTCGGCCCTCGATGTCGAGTCGCAGGTCCGCCGGCTCAGTAACGGGCTCGATTATCTGATCGTCGACATGGGCGGCGAGAACTACCTGCAGGCGGCAGTCGGGGGTCGATTCGAGATCCCGGCCGGAGTGTTCTGGGTCGAACGGCGCGAGGGCAGCCCGGATCTTCACTTCCGATGCGAAGTCGACACGCTTGAGGAAGTCGCCGAGATCTTCCGCGGTTACCTCGTGAACCAGGACGGTTGGGGCGACCGCCACTGGGAGCAGATCTGGCTGTAGCCGGCCGAGCCGACCGACTCCGGAGATGCCCGGCGAAACCGGCCCAGCCAAAGAACTGCCAACTCGCACGCCTATCGGCCAGATCAGGGTGCGAGCCAATGCGGAATGTTGGTCACCAGCTGTGACGAGCGGAGACAGCGCGGGCCGGGGTTGCCGTCGGCGCAGCTCGACGCTCATGGTCGATTTGCCAGTGGTCCGAGCGGTGCCCGGGATCGGATTGATCTCGATATCCTGCGGCGGGACCACCCGATGATCGGGCCGGACGGGGAACGCCGGGGCGTCCGGGCGGTGACTCGGCCTCTTCCGGGGCCGGACGACCACGGTGTGGCTACTGTTGCGCGCTGCGCTCGCCGATGGCCGGTCAGCGGCTGGTCATTCGCCGCCGTACGCGAATCCGGTGGCCGGGTTGAAATCGTATTCGCCCTTGCGCATCCGGTCGAGGTAGCGGCACAGGTAGTCCTCGATGGTGGGCCGGATCGGGCCGGTCGGGCCGGCGTGCTTCTCCCAGGAGATGACCTGGCCGATCGTGCCGCGTTCGGCCGGGGCGAGATCGATGCAGAAGAGGTTGCCGGCGCTGTCCATGGCGAACGGCAGCCAGCCGGGGTGCCACCAGGTGAACTGCACGAAGCCGTTGCCGGGCGTCGTCTCCCGCGGCGGCCAGGTGGCGAAGGTGCCCTCCGCGCGCAACTCCTCCAGCATCCGCCAGTGGTCCAGCGCGCGGTCCAGCGACAGCCCTTCGTATTCGGCGATGCCGATCCCGGCGGTGGCGCCGAAGAGCCGGAGGTAGGCCCGGACGCTGGCGGGCAGGCGGACCCCGAGCGCGGCCTCGGCAGCGGCGATCCCGGCCGCGTCGGCGCCGCCGCGGGCCGCCTCGATCCAGCTCCCTGCGGGCGGGGCGTGCTCGGCGAACCAGGCGACGATGTCGTCCACGACGCTGGCCAGCCGTTCGGCGGCCGCGTCAACCTCGGCGTCGCCGGGCGCCGGCTCGGACGGAGGACCGGGCGGGTGCGCAGCCCGCCACTGCTCCAGTTCGGCCAGAGCGGCCGGCAACTGCCTCGCACCCGGCTCGACCGGGTCCATCGCGCCGCGCTCCAGCAGGAGTCGGACGATCTCCTCACGGTTGTGGTACCGGGCTGCACTGAGCGCGTTGAGCTCGCCGTCGTGGGCGTCGGCAAGCACATCGGCGCCGGCGTCGAGCAGCCGGCGCACGAGTGCCTCGGGGCCGGATGAGGCGGCCAGCATCAGGGGGGTCCAGCCGTCCAGGCGGGGCAGGTTCGGGTCGGCGCCGGCGGCGAGCAACGCCTCCACCCATGCGGCGGCGTCGGGCCGGCCGATGGCCCAGGTGAGCGCGGTGCCGCTCTCGCTGTTGCCGAACTGGGCCCGGTCCGGGTCGGCGCCACGGGTGAGCAGGAACTCCGCGAGCGGCAGGTGCCCGTCCAGTGCCGCGGCGATCAGCGCGGTGGTGCCGTAGCGGTCCTCGGTGTCGACCGGCAGCCCGGCGTCGAGGAACGCCCGCACGAGCTCGACGTCGCCGGTGCTCGCCGCGACCAGCAGGAAGGGGTCGTCCTCGTCCTCGTCGGCCGAGGCCGGGTCGGCGCCGGCGGCGAACAGGTCGGCCAGCGCGGCAGCGTCACGCGCGGCGATCGCCTCGGCCAGGGCGGGGCTGAAATCCACGCCCGCACCGTACCCCCCGGCCGCAACCGCAGGCAGCAGCCCCGCGATGAGCTGCCCAACCGTGCGACGGCCGAGGCCGCTGGCCGACAGAGGGCGAACACGGGCGCGGTCCCATCAGACTCCCGTGCGGAACACCCCAGGTCCGCACTGGACGGAACGTGCAACGCGGTTGATCTGCGTTCACTGCGAGCCTGTTGCTTTTTCGCGAGAATTGGTCCCGTCGAGGGTCGCCTCGACCCTCGACCCTCGACCCTCGACCCTCGACCCTCGACCCTCGACCCTCGACGCCCGGCGATCGGCGATCGGCGATCGGCGATCGGCGATCGGCCGCGACCGGCACGCACAGCCGTCGGCAAAGATCCTGGACGTGGTGCACCAGCGGTTGTGCCCGACGTACCCGATCGGGTGAACGCTGCGAACCCTGGCCCGGTCGCTTCGGTGGCCGGGCTGTGTCGTGCCGGCGCGGCGGCTGCCGTGCTGCGGAGGCGGTGGTCCGGTTGGGCCACCTCGCCGCCGCGCCGTACCCGACATGTACCAGCGTCGACACCGGCGGGCCGGGCAACGGCGGGAGTCTGCCGGATGGTGCGAAAGTCCACGCCGCCCGGCCAGCACCGTCCGACGATCGACGCCGGTCACGACCCGGGCACCCGATCGCACGGCGGAGATGACGGCGCGACGATCGCCGGATGACATCAGCCCGCCTCATCGCCGCCGCCGCTGTCGTGTTCGCACTCGCCGCGTGCGGGGCCGACCCGGAACCGTCGAGCACCGCCGGGCAGCTCGCCGCGTCACCGAGCCAGTCGCCCAGCCCGTCGCCGAGTGACTCGCCGAGCCCGTCCCCGAGTCCGTCATCGTCCGCTGCCGTGCCGAGCGACGTCGCCGCGCCCGGGGCTGGTACGCCGGCGCCGAAGACGCCCCCCGCGGTGAAGACCACGAAGCCGGCGGCGCCAAAGACGACGGCACCGGCGGCGGTCTACTACAAGAACTGCGACGCAGTGAAGGCAGCCGGAAAGGCGCCGCTGTACCGCGGCCAGCCGGGCTACCGGTCAGGCCTGGACCGCGACGGTGACGGGGTTGCCTGCGAGAGGTGACGGGGTTGCCTGCGAGAGGTGACGCGTCCTGCCGGCCGATGCCTGCAACGCTCCCACCTGCGACAATGAGAGCTGACAGTTCTTGACGGAAGCGGTGATCTCGGTGCGCTGCAGTCGATAGCCCCGCGCCAGACGCGTGGGGCGCCCGGGGAGTCACCGTGCCTCGCACCGACGTGCACCGGCCGCCGCTCGTTCAGGAGCGCGACCCGTTCAACCACCGCCTGTTCGTTGAGGACCACAACCATGAGGGCGGCGTCTGCACCCTCGACCGCCACGTCGCTGAGGGCTGGTTTCGTGGCTGCTGCCACCTGCGCTACATCGGCCGCGCGAACATCTACTGCGGCTGCCGTGGCTGCTCTGGCAACTACTGGCGGCGGCGGAGAAACCGGCGCGTGCGGTAGGAAGGGCGGCGGGAGTGCCGCGTCTTCCTCGACGGGCATCGCAGCTTCCTCGCCGAGGAAGCTGCGCCGGGACTGCACGCCGGTCGGCGCCTGCGGCGGCGGTGAGCTGCGACAACGGCGGCACGGGCGAGCTGTGGGAGCATCCGGTCGAACCTGAGGGTGGCCGGCCGCTCGGCGAGCAGCGGGAGACGATCACCGTCGAGGCGGCACCGGACGGTTGGGTCGCGATCGGTGTCGGCCGTACGACGGTTACCTGCCACCGGACACGATCGAAGAGTTCCTCGCCGCAGTCGGAGCAGCGGCGGGGGAACGGGCGTGACCCTCGCCCTGCCGCAGTCGCCGACGTCCCGCGTTGAGGTGTCCGTCAGAGAGTGCCAGAAGGCGACCCGTGAACGTTGAAGATGACCGGCCCGCCGATGCAACCCGTTGGAAGCTGACCCCGCCGCAGGTCGACGGCCGGGTCAATCCGGTCCGTGGCTGGTGCCAGCCGGCTGGACCCCGCTCGCCGAGTACCTCGAGCGGCACGCTGACGGGATCACGGAGCACGTCTGGGCGGACGGGCGGGACGGGTAGCGCCGCGGCGTAGATGCTCTGCAAGGCGTGCTGATGGAACACGGGTGTGCCTGCTGCTGTGGGCCACGGTCGCGGAAGCCGCAGCGGCGGCATGAGGAGCGGGCCTGGCGGCGGGAACTCTCAACGCAGAGAGCTGATGGTTCAGTCCTCGATCGGGACCGTGTCGATCCCATCGCCGTACACGGCCGGGTCGCACGTCGCCACATACCAGGCGGCCTCCTGGAGCGCAGCCAGCGCGGCGCACGCCCGCCCCAGCGTCCCGAGCAGTGCCACCCCGGCGGCGAGCCGCATCCAGTCGCCGGGTTCGACGCCGAGGACCTTCACCCTGCGGTGCGCGGCGAGCAGCCGCAGCCTGCCGTCGTCCTCACCGGCGGTGCGTGCCTCGATCAGGCACACAGCGGGGACGAGCACGAACCCGTCCTCGTCGCTGATCTCCTGCAGCAGCTCACCGACGTGCTCGGAGGCGCGCGTGTACGCAACGACGGCGGACGTGTCGAAGACCGCGGCTGCGGTCACGCGGCGTCGAGGCGGGCGAGGAGTGCTTGGCGGCGTTCCTCGCGCTGCTCCGGTGTCCAGCGGTTGCGGATCTCGTCCATCTTCTGGCGCATGCGGGCGCGACCCTCGGCGGTGATCAGGACACCGCGCTCGTCGACGACGTCGCCGCGGGTGTCGGGCTGCTGGTCGGCCATGTGTACGACGATACCTTCAGCAGGGGTGGCGGTCACGTCGTAGCGCCAGCGTCGACCACCTCTTCGGCCGATGCCCGCGCCATTGAGCGCTGGGAGTACCTGCACGTCATCAAGCCGAAGCTGGCCGAGTTGCGAGGTGAGCGATGACGGCGGGACACGCTTCCGCAGGTCAGAGCCCGCGTACGTGCCACTAGGTCGCCGCACCAAAGGCGCCGAAGGCGCATCGCAAACCACGACATAACGGTACGTGTGCGTGTCGTTCCAAGGCGGGCGCCTCGTGTACCCCTATGCTGGCGCCACACCCAGGAAACGATGCGTGTCGATCACATGGCGAGCTACGGGGAATCAGCTCCACCCCCCGTGAACTGCGGAAACGCGGCGGCCTAGTGACTCGCCTGCTGACGCTGCCCCTGACCTTTTCTCCCAGCTCAGACCAATGATTCGTAGCCTAGGAGCCATCAACTCCTGCGGAACTCCGGCGGCGCGGACGACGACATCCTCCTCGACCTGGCCCGGCGGCCAGCCGAGCATCTGCCGGTCGGCTGGTGGTTCCTGCGGTACCCGAACCCGCAACCACACCTGCGCCTGCGACTGCCGATCACCGGCCCGGACCAGTTCGCCGACACCGTCGACGCGCTCGCCCGCTGGGCAGCGTACCTGCACAACGGCGGCATCCTGCGCGACTACAGCCTGCACACCTACCGGCCCGAGACACGCCACGGCACCGCAGCCACGCTCGCCGCGGCCGAGGCCGTGTTCGCCGCGGACTCCCGCGCCGTGTTGCACCGGCTGACCGGCGACCGGCAGGCTGCAACCACCGGTTTCGGGACGGCGGCCGTCGAGGACGCTGGCCGGGCGGGTCGCACAGCGCCGCGCTCAGCCGGAGGAACCGTCGGGTCCGAGCCGGATCGTCTGGTCGCGCAACACTGCGATCACGCGATGCAGGTAGCTCACGATTGCCGCCTGTTCAGCCGTGTCGTACTCGGCGATGACGCTGCCGAGCGCCTGACCGAGTCCCGCGAACGCGTCGGTCAGCTCCGGGCGTTCGACATCCGCCGCACGTATGATCGCTCGCCGCCGATCATTCGCATCGGTCTCGCGTAGGACGAAGCCGCCGGCCGAGAGCCGCGCGACGACGCTGGTGATGCCTGCAGCGGTCAGCCCGGTGCGCCGGGCCAGCTCGCCGGCGCTGAACGGACCCTCGGTCGCGATCAGATCGAGTGTCTTGAGGTCCCCCGCCGACAGCCCCAGGCGTGCCGCTACGGCTTGATGGAACAGCACGACCGCCCCGCTGAGGTCGCGGCCCAGGTTACGTCCTGCGTCCTGACCAGTTGACACTTCACCCACCGTTACTTAGATTCGGCATAGTAATTACTACACCGAATCTAAGTAAACCAGGAGGATGCGATGACGACCACGGCTCACGGTCGCGTCTTGGCCACGCTCACTGACCTGGAGGGGTGCTGGCAGGCGGGTGATGCCGACGGGTACGCCCGGCTGCACACGGCTGAGGCGACCTACGTAGCGTTCGACGGCACCGTCCTGACCGGCCGGGAGGAGATCGCCGCAGGCCATCGACCGCTGTTCGCCGGCATCATGCGAGGCTCCCGCCTCGCCGTCATCGAGCGCACCATCAGATTCACCGATCCCGAGACAGCGATCGTGGTGCAACGCGCCGGCATCATCATGCGTTGGCAAAAAGGCCGGAAGATTCCGTCAAGAAAGCGCCTTTCCACGAACACGACGGTCCTGCGTCACGACGGAGACAGGTGGCTGGTGGCAGCATTCCAGAACACGCGGTACCACCCGTGGGCCAAAACCCTCATGGGACGCCTGATGACTCGAACAGCCGAATGACCTGCGCACGTTGGGCAGGTGGCTTCGTCAGTGAGAACGGGGTTCTGGCGCGAACTGTGTGATGGGCACCGAGTAATAGATCGTTATCGCGGTGCGCGATGCCGTCGGACAGCTACTCCCTCATCTGAACGGTATCGAGATCGATGCGGTCGTGGACGCTGGCTCCGAACTGATCATCACAGCTCGGGTTCGAGGTCATCAGGCCCGTTGTCAGGCGTGCGCGGTGGCGTCGTCTCGGGTGCATTCGCGGTATCGCCGGACGTTGATGGACGCACCGGTCGCCGGTCGGCCCGTCCGGGTCCTGTTGTGGGTGCGCCGGTTCTTCCGCCACCACGACGGTCTTCAGCCAACGCAGCA
Organism: Dactylosporangium sp. NPDC050688; assembly: GCF_040654515.1. Lineage (NCBI taxonomy): Bacteria > Bacillati > Actinomycetota > Actinomycetes > Micromonosporales > Micromonosporaceae > Dactylosporangium > Dactylosporangium sp. NPDC050688. Next base: position 3,274 of record NZ_JBFAIC010000021.1, on the reverse strand, counting down.
TGAGGCGGTTTCCCTCCGGGCAGGATGGTGGTGCACGGCCTTCGGTCCGACGTTGCCGACAACTCGTTCGTTGTCGTTGGCGGCAAGGGCGTCGATGTCACCTTCGAGGGCACCTCGCTGTCGTCACCGGTCACGATCCTGTTCGACGACCCGGACGCGACCCGCGGGCTACCGAAGGATGCGCTGCCCGTGGTGCTGCACAAGCCCGACGGCGGCAACTGGTGTCGCGTACCGCCGACGGGGTGCCCTACCTGTCGATGAAGGACTTCTCACCGAACTTGTTCGGGTGGATCCCGATCCCGAACTGGGTGCGCGAGTTGGCCGACTCCTTCGCCGATCTCACGACGCAGCGTACCGACGCCCGGCCGCGCGTCGGAGCGGCCGCACCCAGCTGGAGCAGCGTGGACAAGCGCACGACACTGGTGCGTCTGTGCTCAATCGCCAACACCGGCCGGGCCGAGATCCAGGCGCAGTCGAACCGCCGGTTCTACCAGTGGGTGTCGGTGCCGGCCGGTGCGGACTACGTGTGGGTCGAGGACCAGCCCGACCCGCTCCGACGGGTCATCGCCAAGGTCACCGGTCATGACGCCGCCGGCAACGTGCTCCTCGCCGGCGCGGTTCTCAGGCGAGTGGCGGCAGGTCCGGCAACGGCCCCGGCGGGTCGGTGCGCAGCGCGGCGCCGTCCGAGCGGCCGGTCAGCCAGGCGAGCACGGCCGCCGGGTCGCCGGTCACCCGCAGTTGGCCGCCGTCACCGATGCGCAGCACACGATCCGGCAGCTGCACCACCAGCGCCACGCCCCGCGAGCCGAACTTGCCCGTCACCGACGCCAGCTGCTCGGCGACGAAGACGTCCGGCCAGTCGACGGGGGTGTAGCCGGCGGCAAGGTCGACGTGGTGGTACTCCAGCTCCCGCCGCATGCTCGGCACCACGCGGTGGACCGGCCGGGTGCCGACGCCGAGCCACTCGCCCGGTGCGTCCCACCGGTCGGCGGGGTGTTCGGCGACGGCCGTGAGGAGGCGGTCGAGGGCGGTCTCGACGTCGTCGCGCAGTGCCCGCAGCGGCCGGGTCGCGCCCGAGTCGATGTCGCGGGCGCGCTGCTCCTCGCTCGCGTACTGCAGGCCGACCTCGCCGTCGCGGGCGGCGAGCAGCAGGCCGCTGCGGGAGTCGGCGGAGCGGGCGACGTGGGTCAGGACGTGCGCGCGGCTCCAGCCGGGCAGCAGTGAAGGGTGCCGCTCGTCGCCGTCCTCCAGTGCGTCCGTGGTGTGGCGGAACGTCTGGATGCTGGTGGCCAGCGCGGGGAGCAGCTGCGTGGGAGGGTGTGCCATCAGAGGATCCTGGCCGAGTTGGCCTTGAGAATCGCGTCGACGCGCGAGACTGCGTTGAGCTTCGCGTAGATGTTCGTGAGGTGTCGCTTCACGGTGCCCTCGGTGATGAACAGCAGCTCGGCGATCCGGGCGTTGGAACAGGCCTGGGCGAGCAGCCGCAGCACCTCGCGCTCGCGCGGTGACAGCGGGCTCGGGACCGGCTCGTCCCGGCCGATCTGGACGAAGGTGGAGCGTTGCACCGAGACGAGCACCGTGTCGGAGTCGTGTGCGACGGCCCTGACCGCGGGGAGGAGCTGGTCGCGTCCGACGGTCTTGGTGAGGAACGCCGACGCGCCGCGGCTCAGCAGCTCCTGCACGAGGTGGGGGTCGTCGTGCATGGTGAGCACGACGATGCGGGTGCGCGGCGCGGCCTGGCGCAGCTGCTCGACGGTGCGGACCGCCGGCTGGCCGGGCATCTCGACGTCGAGCAGGACGACGTCCGGGTCGTGCTCCCGGACCAGCCGCAGGGCCTCCGCGCCGTCGGCGCCCTCGCCGACGACCGTCCATCCGGTGTCGTAGGTCAGCAGCTGCCGCAGTCCCTCGCGGAACAGGACGTGGTCGTCGACCAGGACGATGGTGAGCTCGGCGCCGGTCATCGCGCGGGCAGCGGCACGACGGCGCGGACGCCGGCGCCGCCGTTCGGGCGTCGGGTCAGCTCCAGGCGCCCGCCGAGCGCCTCGAGCCGCTCGCGCATCGACATGATGCCGATGCCCATGGCGTTCGCGGGGTCGAAGCCGGCGCCGTCGTCGAGCACCTCCGCGAGGACCGCGGCGTCGTCGACCTCGATGCGTACCTCGAGGCGGGTGGCGTCGGCGTGCAGGATGGTGTTGTACACCGCCTCTCGCACGATCAGGTAGAGCTCCTCGGCGACGGCGGGGCTCAGCGCGGACATGTCACCGGCGACGTGCACGACGGTCTTGATCCGTGGCCCGGCGAACTTGTCGAGGTAGGCGGTCAGTGCCTCGCCCAGGTCCCGGCCCGCGAGGGCGTCGCGCACCTCGGTGGCGATGGCGCGGATCGTCTCGACCGCTTCGAGCATGCTCTGCCGCGCGGTGACGAGGTGGGCCGCGGCCCGCTCGGTGTCGTGCACGCTGAACAGTTCGTGCAGCTCCAGGCTCTGCAGCGCCACGCCGGCGCTGTGTGCCGCCCGGTCGTGCATCTCGCGGGCCAGCCGGCGGCGCTCCGCGCGCTGGGAGAGCCAGTTGTGCTCGACCAGGGCCGTGACGTAGGCGCCGGTGGCGCGGCTCGCCCGCTGCATGATGGCATCGTTGAGGCACGTGGCGATGGCTGCGACCCGGGCCGGGTCCGGCTCGTCGCGGGTGAGCACGACCAGGGCCGCCTCGAACAGGATGCCGTCGATCCGCAGGGACTCCGCCGGGAGGAGCCCGTGGCTCCTGCGGCGCGCACCGGTGGTGCTCTGACACCGCTCGGGCGTGCCGCGCGGGCCGGACAGGCACCGTTCGACGTCGTCAAGGACACCGTCGACCTGGTGGGTGACCTGCCGCCGGCGCTCGTCGTTGTCCAGCAGTGCCGGGTTGGACAGGCGCAGCTCGGCGTGGACCCTGTCGTGGACTTCGCCTCGCCGCTCCTTGAGGATTGATGCCGGTGTGAAAGTTGATGTTTCGTCCACGATCGCCGTCCCCTTGCAGCACGCCTTGCCGGAGTCTCTACCGCGTGTTGCCCGACCCGTCCGGAACCATACATGCTTTCCGTAGGGCAAGCATCTCGCAGGCTGGGACAGCGCGGGGACGGAGGAATTTCGTGCGAATGACGGTGAAAACGCTCGTGCGAGTGGCGGCGGAGGCGATCATCGGGCGCAGCTGCTGGCGTACCCCTGGCCGGAACCGCAGCAGCACCGTCTCGTCGGTGACGACCGGGTCGAACACGCCGCCCGTGATGATCGCCGCCA
>NZ_JBFAIC010000020.1:145404-149797 GCF_040654515.1 Dactylosporangium sp. NPDC050688 | reverse complement strand
CGCGCCGAACGCCAGCGGTGGCGCGACGAGCGGGCCCGCGCCAAGGCAGAGTTCGCGGAGGCCCGCCGGCACGGGCTCGCGGCACGGCACGCGACGAAACTGGCCCGGCTGCGCAATGCCCGCCTGCTGGCGGAACTGAACCGCGCTGAGCCCGCGGCTGCGGCACCGGGACCGGTGGTGCGTGGGCCGACGGAGGGTGCGCAGGTGGCGCGCTCGTCCGCTGTCCAATCTCCGACCGAAGCCGACACCAGCGCACGGCACCAGCGCAGCCAGGCTGTGGCGGCGGTGCCGCCCGTGGCCCGGCAGGGTGGCGAGGCTGTAGTCGTGGCGCCGCTCACGGCCCGGCAGGGTGGCGAGGCTGTAGTCGTGGCGCCGCTCACGGCCCGGCAGGGTTGCCAGCGCCGAGCAGGCCGCCATGGCCACGACGACGCGACCGGCACCGACGTTCACCTCGACGCCGATACCGGTGCTCACCTCGGCACCTCCGCCGACGCGGGGGTTCACACTGTCGTCGATATCGGGTCGACACCGGCCGGCACCGGGACCTGCCGGCACCAGCCGGCATCGGCCGCCGCCGCCAACGGCGCCGACCCCGCCGCCCACGGTGACGGCGCCGACCTCACCGGCTGCGGGCTTCGGTCGGCAGAGCCAGCCGAGCCCACTGAGTCAACTGGGTCACCAGCACGCGGTCGCCGCGCCGACCACACCCACCGCCGCACCGCCGCCAGCTGCAGTCGCCGCCGAGCTGGGTGGCGCCGTGGACCTGTTGAAGCGCGCCGGCCGGGCCGCCGCGCTGGGGGTGTTCAGGGTCGTGTCCAGGGTCGTGTTCGAGCTGCCGGCGCTGTGACCCCGGCACCTGCGGGCATCATCCGGTGCCGGCCGGTGCCGGCCGGTGCCGGCAGGGGTTGCCCCGGCGGGCGCCGCTCACCTGCGGGCCGTGTCAATTGCGACCGCGCCGCATCCATCATCGCCGTCGAGATCGCCGCCGGTTCGCCGCCGACGCCGTGGCCGGACCGCCGTGGCCGGACCGCCGTGGCCGGACCGCCGTGGCCGGACCGCCGTGGCTGTTGCCGGCGCCCGGCGCCGGTGGTCAGTGGCCCTGTCAGTGGCGCTGCCAGATCTCCGCGTCTGTGGTCCAGCGCAGGGTGGTGACGGCCTGCAGGACCAGCCCGCCGGACATCGCCGGGGTCAGGTACAGCTCGTCGGCGAGGGCGCGGATGATGTGCAGGCCCCGGCCGTGCTCGTCGAGCACCGCGAGGTCCATGGCGGCGAGCTCACGGTCGGTCAACTCGGTCGCCAGGATCAGCCGTTTGGGGTCGATCACGGAGCCGTCGTTGACGACGTGGATCACGCAGCGCACGTCACTGATGTCGATGCTGATCTCGTAGTCGTCGGTCTCCAGGGCGTGCTCGATGACGTTGGCGCAGGCCTCGGTGAGGATGAGCCCGATGTCGTCGCGGCAGCCCGGCTCCACGCCGAGCGTCCCCAGCGCCTGGTCCAGCAGGCGTCGCGCCATCGGCACCGTCGCGGCGTCCCGCGGCAGGTGCAATGCGAGCCGTAGCGCGATCGACACCGTGTCATCGCCCCCTTCCTCTGTGATTGTTCCCAGCGACCGTACCCTCAGCACCACCGGTTTCATGTTTGTCACACGGCAAACATCCTCATCCGGTCCGGGTGAGGATGGGTCGCCCGGATCTGGGAACGGGTCGCGAATGCGACGAACACAGTGGTTGCTAGCCCTCGCGGCCGGGTACGTCGACGGCATCTGCCTGCTGTTCCTCGGTGGCGTCTTCGGCAGCGTCGTGGCCGGCAACCTCGTCGTCCTGGGCGTCGCCGGCGTGCAGCGGCTCCCGGAGACGGCGCTGCGCGCGGCGCTGTCCGTCGCCGTGTACGGCGGGACCGTCCTGCTCGCCCGCCGGGTCGCGCCGAGCCACTGCCTGGTCGGGGCGCTGCTCGCGCTGTGCACCCTGTGCGGCGGGTGGATGGTGACGCAGCATGACCCGCGCGGCCTCACCCAGCTGCCGCTGCTCGCGCTCGCCGCCATCGCGACCGGCCTGCAGCACGCCGCCGGCCGCGACGCACGTACCGCCGCCACCCGCGACCCTCACGCCGCCGCCGCCGACGCGGGCCTGCCGGCGCTGCTGCCGCTGGCGGGCATCCCCGTCGGCGCGCTCGGCGCCGGGCTGCTGCTGGAGCGGGTGCCGTGGGCCGGACCACTGCCGGCGGTCCTGCTGGTCGCCATCGCCCTCGTGGTGGGAGCCCGGCGCCCGCCGTCGGTGCCGGCACCCCCGGCCCGGCATCGCGAACCGGCCCGGCTGTGATCGGTCGTACAGTTGCGCCATGGGCATGGTGCACACGGTCGGGCTGGTCCTGCATCCCCGCCGCGACTCGAAACCGGCGATCGACGCCATCATCGAATGGTCCAGGATCCGCGACGTCACGGTGCTCGGCCTGCCCGACGAGGTCGACCGCATCGACTGCACCGCCGTCGCGGTCAACGCCGACGAGCTGGTGAGCCGGGCGTCCCTCGTGGTCAGCCTCGGCGGCGACGGCACCATGCTGCGCAGCATGCGGCTGCTGTCGGGCAAGCCGACCCCGGTCCTCGGCGTCAACCTCGGCCGCCTCGGGTTCCTCGCCGAGGTCGCCGTCGAGGAGCTCGGAGCCGCGCTGAGCGCGATCGACGCACACCGGTACACCGTGGAGCCGCGCATGGCGATCCGCACCCGGCTGCCCGACGGCACCGACGTGACCGCCTTCAACGACATCGCCCTGGTACGGGTGCCGGGGCAGGGCCTCGCCGCCATCGGCATCTCGATGCAGGGCTACCCGTTCGTGCGGTACTCCGCGGACGCCCTCATCGTCGCCACGCCCACGGGCTCGACGGCGTACAGCTTCTCCGCCGGCGGCCCGATCGTCTCCCCGAACGTCGAGGGCATCCTGGTGGTGCCCGCGGCGGCACACTCGGCGTTCAACCGGGCCATGGTGCTGTCCCCCGACGAGGACCTCGACCTGGAGCTGCTGCCGAGCAGCGGCCGGCTCGTCATGGAGATCGACGGCATCCTGGGCGCCGAGCTGAAGCCCGGCGACACGCTGACCGTGTCGGCGGCCCCGGCCGCGGCGAAGGTGGTGCGCCTGGGGTACACCACCTTCTACGAACGCGCGCGGCGCAAGCTGCAGGTCAACGGCAGCCTGGAGGCCGAGGAGCCGGCCTGACCCGGCTGCCGTGGCCCTTCCCTGAGTGGCTGCTTTGGCCCTTCCTCTGATCAACCGAAGGCAACGTGGCCGAGCCAGTGGTGCAACAGGTTCGTGTCGCCTTCGACGGTCATCCCGTCGGGGGTGCGGCGGCGGTACACCATGAGCAGCAGCTCCCGCAGCGGTGCTCTGACGGTGACAGCGGCCGGGCCACCTCCGCGCCGCCACGCGTTGACCGTGCCGGTCAGGTCGACGAACCAGCCCTCGGCTCTGTCGTCCCAGCTCTTGTCCCGGCTTTTGGCTCCCTCACCCCGGCGCTCAGCTCCCACGTCCCGGCTCTCGGCTCCCGCGTCCCGGCTCTTGGCTCCCTCGTCGGGGATCAGCGCGATGGTCCGGCCGGCCCCGAGGATCTCCCGCTTCGCAGGGTTGAGGTCGAAGTGGACCGGGTGCGCGTCCAGCTCCATCCACTCGTCCAACGCGTCCACGGCCACCTCCGTCGCCACCTCGAACGGCACCCCGGCGGCCAGCATGGCATCGGCGCGGTGCACGAGCGTCTCGTGCGCGAAGCGCCGTGCCCAGAACGGCATCCCGCCCACCTCGAACGGCGTCCACACCTCCGCGTCCGGCCCCGCCTCACCGAGCGCCGCGGCGAGCTCGTGCGCACCGTCGAGGAGCCAGTCCCCGGGAACCGCCCCGCCGTCGTCCCCGGCGACGTCCCGGACGATACTGTCCGGCACGAAGCCGGTGGCCCGGGTACGCACGATCTCAGCCGCCCACCGGTGCCCACCCCCGACGTGCCGCAGCAACGACCCCAGCGTCCACCCGGGACACGACGGCACCGGCGCGCGCAGGTCAGCCCCGCCCGCCAGCCCTGCAACGAGCAACTCGGTCTGACTGACGATCCAGGTACGATGACGCTCGAACCCCATGACGCCTCACCCTCTCAGCGATTATTACCGACAGCCACCACACCGGAGATCAACTTGCAGGTCTGGTGTAGAGTGCTGTACAGCGGAACGCCCGGCACGACCTCGAACCCGGCGTTGCTGTCAGAGACAGTCGGAGCTACCCCGCTGATCCTCGACATCCCGGGCCACAACGTTCGCCGGCAACTTCGGTGACGCCTTGACCGTTCGCGGTTCGAGGCCGCACGAGGCGGCGGGCCTGAGGCCGCCATTGGCAGCCAGCCATCGGCTAGCGG